>DAOUDA010000250.1:0-15128 GCA_034431835.1 Chloroflexaceae bacterium
CACGCCAGTTTGCGATGACGTCCTGACGCCTCAGCGCGTCGGCCAATGGCCCGCGATCAGGCGATCAACACGGAGCGGGTAGACTACCCGATCCTTCGAAAGAAAATAATCAGGGTTTCTTTTTGGAGATCTGCGGCCCATACTCCCCCGCTTGCGCCTGCGCTACTACAAACTGACAACATAGGGTTCAGCAACCCGACTAAACGCTTGCAACAGAAAGCGGACAGGCTAATGAGTAGCCATCATCCAGGCCAACATCATCAAAGTACAACTCCCAAAGTGTCTGTCGCGCTACCAAGTATAGCAATCTGTGAAGACCACAGCAAGTAATGTAGACATGAAAACGTTCATATTGACACGATTGTTATGCTCTAGTTGTATTTCTGTTTATTTTCAGCCTGCCGATGGCGATGGTACACTGGCTGATATGACCATTTATTCATCGGCGCCCATGTGCGGCACGCCCGTCACGGAGAGGAAAAGGGGTCTTGCGAGAGGGCAAGGCCCTCCCATTCCCTCCCATCGGGCGTTGGAGGGTTCCATGAACCCTCCAGGCGTTCTCCATCGAGTCTCCATACTCGCCTGCTACAGTGAAGGTGCAACAGGTGAACCCGCAGGTGCGGGGAGTACTCAAAGGAGGATAGCGATGACCCGCCTGATAACGTTCGTGACACTGAGCATCCTGGCGGCCCTGCTGGCGCTTGGCGCCCCGGCCGGGGCCTTTGCCCAGGGACCGGCCGGCAACCCGCAGCGGGCCGGCGCCCGTCTGGGCGGACCGGAGCAATCGCTGGTTGGGATGGCGGCGACGGAGCTTGGCGTGAGCCGGGTGGAACTGGTGGCGCAGTTGCGAAGTGGCACGACGCTTGCCGAGGCACTCAAAGCCGGCGGCGTCAATGTCGCCGCGTTCATTGACCGATTCATCGCCTCGCGGGCCGAGCGGCTCAACGCGGCCGTCGCCGCCGGCGCGCTGACCCGCGCCGAAGCCGACGCGCGCCTGGCCACGCTGCGCGCCACTGTGACCGCACGACTGGACCAGCCCTTTACGGTCCGTGGTCCCGCCGGGCAGGGCGCGCGCGCCGGGCAGGGTGGCGCCGGGCAGAACTTCGTGGATGCGAATGGGGATGGGGTCTGCGATAATATGCCCGCGGGCGGTGGTCAGGCTCGCGGGGGGGCCGGGCGCGGCCCGCGCCGGTAGCCTGATGTTCACGGCGGCGGGTGAGGTGTTTACCCTCACTCGCCATCTGGTTGTTTACGATGAGCGATGGAAAGCTCGCAAAGAGGGTGTCCGGGAGGGCTGCGCCCTCCCGGACCCTCCTACTCAAGCAACATGTTCCGGTCACTATGGCACAGACAGTGTTGATCGTTGATGATGACCGCGAGATTGCGCGCCTGGTGCGGGCCTATCTGGAGCAGGCCGGGTTTCGCGCCGTCTGTGTGTATGATGGTGCGAGCGCCCTGCGCACGATCCAGACCGAGCGCCCCGATCTGCTGGTGCTCGACCTGATGCTGCCCGACAGCGATGGGCTGGATCTGGCGCGGCGCCTGCGGGCCGACCCGGCGACGGCTGCCCTGCCAATCATTATGCTGACCGCACGGGTAGAAGATACCGACCGGATCGTCGGGCTCGAACTCGGGGCCGATGATTACGTGACCAAGCCCTTCAACCCGCGCGAGGTGGTGGCCCGCATTCGCGCGGTGTTGCGCCGGGCCTCCGGGGCGCCCTCTCCTCCGCAGCGCCTGCAGCACGGCACAATCACGCTCGACCTCGATGCTCACCAGGTAAGCGTCGCCGGCGAAGAGGTCGAACTGACCCCTACCGAGTTCGCTCTACTGGCGTTGCTGCTGCGGCATCCTGGCCATGCCTTCACCCGCGCCGAGTTGATCGAGCAGGGTCTCGGCTATGCTCACGCCGGGCTCGAACGCACCGTGGATAGCCACATCAAGAACCTGCGGAAGAAAATTGAGCGCGATCCCGGCGCTCCGCCGCTGATTGAGACGGTGTACGGCGTGGGGTATCGGTTGCGGCGGGTGGAGTAGGCTCGGATTTTGGATTTGCGATTTTGGATTGCGGATTGGGCGTGGCGCGGCTGGAAAGGCATGTCGGCACGTTGATGCTCGAACGAGTTAAGCTGGGGACAAGTGCTCACGGGGGAATGCCTCAGTCTCTGAACCTTGCCAGGGAATGCAACGGCCGCCATGAATCGTCTCTGGTTGCAACTCACACTCGGCTTCGCGCTGGTGGCGCTGGTCAGCATCGTTACGGTGGCGGCGCTGGCGAATGCCCGCGCCCGCGACACCTTTCGCGGCTACCTGGCCCAGAGTCAGGCCCTCGAGAGCGGTCTGGTGGAGCGCCTGGCGGAGCACTACGCGACCTACGGTTCGTGGGAGGGGGTTGAGGGGTTGCTGGCGCGCGGTCCGGGTGCGGGGCAACGACCGGGCCGGGGGGTGGGCGGGCCGCCGGGGAGCGGCGTAGTGCTGACCGACGCCGAGGGGCGCGTAGTCGCCGATGCTGACGGACGGGCCGCCGGGCCGACGTTGAGCGCCCGAGAACTCACCCAGGCCATCCCGATCGTGGTCAACGAACAAGTTGCAGGTTATGTGGTAACGCGCGCGTCGGGCGCGGCGGCGCTTCCACCGGCGGCGCAGCGTTTTCTCGACGGTCTGAACGGCGCCTTCTGGACGGCGGGGGCGCTGGCGGGGGGGCTCGGGTTGGCGCTGGGCCTGCTGATGGCCTGGGGCCTTGCCGCGCCCCTGCGGCGTCTCGCCGCGGGCGCGCGGCGCATTGCCGCCGGTCAGTTCGATGAACGCGTGCCCGTCGCCGGACCCGCCGAGGTGCGCACGGTGGCCACGGCCTTCAATGACATGGCCGCGGCGCTTGCCGCCGGCGAGGCCGAGCGCCGCCAGATGGTCGCCGACATCGCCCACGAGTTGCGCACCCCGCTGACGGTCATTCAGGGCAATCTGCGGGCCATGCTCGATGAGGTCTATCCCCTGAGCCGTGACGAAGTGGCGCGGATCTACGAGGCGAGCCTGGGCCTGAGCCGGCTGGTGGACGATCTGCGGATGCTCTCGCTGGCCGAGGCGGGGCGGCTGGATCTGCACGTGCAGCCCGTGGCGGTGGGGCCGCTGCTGGCGCGCGAGGCGGCGCTCTTTGCCGACCTCGCCGCCGGGCAGGGAGTGCATCTGCACGTCGAAACCCCCGGCGACCTCCCCGAAGCCCTGGCCGACCCGGAGCGCCTGGCGCAGGTGCTGCACAATCTGCTGAGCAACGCTCTGCGCCACACCCCCGCCGGTGGCCGGATCACCCTGCGGGCGGCAGCCAGGTCGAACGGATCGGTGCAATTGGAGGTGGAAGACACCGGGGCGGGCATCGCTCCCGAGGATCTGCCCCATGTGTTTGAGCGTTTTTACCGTGCCGATCGGGGCCGAACGCGGGAGCGCGGCGGCAGCGGCCTGGGGCTGACGATTGCCCACGAGTTGGTGCGGCTCCAGGGGGGCGCGATGGGGGTCGAGAGCGCGCCGGGCCAGGGGGCGCGCTTCTGGTTCACGTTGCCTGTGTGCCACGGGTGCAGTGGCGCGGATGTTTCCTCCGGGCCAGGAGGCTTGTAACACGCCAGGGGGGCCAGGCATCTAATAAGGTGTTTTCCTGGGAGGCAATCCCTGGCACGCAAGTGGGCGCATTGAAAGAAAGGGCAGATATGCGCGAGTTGTTCCGTCTCGTTCTGCTGGCGCTGGCGGCGCTGACGCTGGGCGCCTGCGGTATGGCAACGCACCCGGCGGGGCCCGCCACGGGGCCGGCCGGCTACAGCAATATCTCCGTCACCGAGTTGAAGGGCCGTCTCGAGGCCCGCGAGCCGCTGATTCTGCTAGACGTGCGCTCGCCGGAGGAGTACACTCAGGATGGGCACGTGGCCGGCTCGACGCTCATTCCCCTCCCCGAACTGGCACAGCGCATGGGGGAACTTGACGGCCAGCGTCCGGTTGTGTGCATCTGCCGGTCGGGGAACCGCAGCCGCACCGCCTGTGAGCAACTGGCGCGGGCCGGCTTTACCAATCTGGCGAATGTAGAAGGAGGCATGCGCGCCTGGGCCGCGGCGGGGTACGCGGTGGAGCGCCCATGATACGAGCGATGGGTGGCGAGCAGGGGTACGACGCTCCGAGGCGTGTTCCTCGCATCACGTCCGTGACCTGCCTGGCGGGCGCCGAGAGCATGCCGCGATTGGTATGAGGTATTCAACATGGCAAAACGAGTGATCATCGTCGGGGGAGTGGCGGCGGGGATGAGCGCGGCGGCGAAGGCACGACGCAGCGATCCCGGGCTGGAGATCGTGGCCTATGAGCGTTCGGGCTACGTGAGCTACGGCTCGTGCGGCTTCCCCTACGCCATCAAAGGCGAGATCGCCCGGGTCGAGGACGTGGTGGTGCGCACGCCGGAACGCTTTGCGAAGCAGGGCATCACCGCCCTGGTGCGCCACGAGGTGCTGGAGATCGATCCGGTGGGCGGGACGGTGCTGGTGCGCAACCTGAACAACGGGACGGAGTTCCGCGATCGCTGGGACGCCCTGGTGCTGACGACCGGCGGCGCGGCGAGCCGTCCGCCCTTTCCGGGCGTGAATCTGCCGGGCATTTTCACCCTGCGCACAGTGGAAGACGCGCTGGCGATCCAGCAGTGGATCCGCGAGCATCGTCCGACGCGCGGGGTGATCATCGGCGGGGGCTACATCGGGTTAGAGATGGCCGAGGCCCTCGATGCCCACGGCATTCAGTTGACGGTGGTGGAGCGGCTGCCGCAGGTGTTGCCGAATCTGGACCCCGAGATGGCCAGCCATGTGCAGGCCGAGCTGGCGCGGCAGAGCGTGGACGTGCGCCTGGATCAGCCGGTTGAGGGCTTCGGTGGCGATGAACGGGTACGCGAGGTAGTGGCCGGGGGGCAGCGCATCCCCGCCGAAATCGTGATCCTGGCCGTTGGCGTAAAACCGAGTGTGGAACTGGCCCGTGCGGCCGGCATCGCCCTGGGGCCGACCGGGGCAGTGGCGGTGGACGATCACCAGCGGACGAACCTGCCCGGCATCTGGGCGGCGGGCGACGTGGCCGAGGCGCTGCACCGCGTCACGGGCCGGCCGGCCTGGGTGCCGCTGGGTACCACGGCCAACAAGCAGGGCCGTGTGGCCGGTGAAAACGTCGCCGGCGGCGACGCGCGCTTCCCCGGGATCGTTGGCACCGCGGTGGTAAAGGTCTTTGACCTGGAAGCGGCCAGCAGCGGGCTATCCGAAGCCAGGGCGCGGGTTGGCGGCTACGAGGTCGAAACGGTCAGCGCCACGGCGAACTCGCGGGCGCACTACATGCCGGGGCACCAATCCATCCACGTGAAGCTGGTCTACGAGAGTGGTTCGCGCCGGCTGCTCGGCGGCCAGCTGGTGGGCGTCGAGGGGGTCGCGAAGCGGATTGACATCATCGCCGCGGCGCTTCACCAGGGTTGGACGGTGGACGAACTGGCGGAGTTGGATTTGAGCTACGCCCCGCCCTTCGCGCCGGTGTGGGACCCGATCCTGGTGGCGGCCAATCTGGCGCGCCGCGAGGGGTGAGACCTGGGATTTTGGATTTGGGATTTTGGATTTGGGATTGGGGGGCGCACCTGATTTTGGATTTCGGATTTTGGATTTTCGATTGGGGGCGGCGCGTCCAGACGCAGTCGGCACCGGATCCAAAATCCAAAATCCAAAATCCAAAATCCAAAATGGCACTACATCCGCCCGCGCAGCATGCCGTTCCAGTACATCGCCGGGAGGCCGTAGGCTTTCAGGGCGTACATGCTGTAGCGCTCCTGGGCCTGGTCGAAGGGGAAGGTCTCCTTTGGCTCGAGGGCGTAGTCGAACTCCGCCAGAATCAGGCTCCCGTAGCCGGTCACCAGCGGGCACGAGGTGTAGCCGTCATAGACGGCCGTCATCGGCTGCCCGGCGATCAGGGCGCGCAGGTTGTCAACCACCACCGGGGCCTGCTTGCGGATCGCCGCGCCGGTCTTCGAGGTGGGCAGGTTGGCGCAATCGCCCAGGCTGAAGACGTTGGCATACCGCTGGTGCTGCAGGGTGTACTGGTTCACGTCCACCCAGCCGGTCTCGTGGGCCAGGGGGCTGGCCTTGATCACATCGGGCGCGCTCATCGGCGGCGTGACGTGCAGCATGTCGAAATGAACGGTGACGGGTTCGCCGGTGGCCAGATTGTTGAAGATCGCCTCGCGGGCCTCGCCGCGCACCTCGACAAGTTCGTGCTGAAAGTGCAACGCGATGTCTTTGCGGGCGACCACCTGCAGGAGGGCGTCGGCATACTTCTTGACGCTGAAGATTGAGGCGCCGGCGTGGTAGAACTGCACCGTGCTGCGCTCGCGCACCCCGGAGCGGCGGAAGTAATCGTCGGCCAGGTAGGCGATCTTCTGCGGCGCGCCGCCGCATTTCACCGGGGTGCTGGGCTGGGTGAAAACGGCGTTGCCGCCGCGGAAGGTGCGGATGCTCTGCCAGGTGCACTCGACCGTGTCGTAGGAGTAGTTGGAGCAGACGTTGTGCTTGCCCAGGGTCTCCTTCAGGCCCTTGATCTTGTCCCAGTCAATCTGAATGCCGAGCGCCACTACGAGGTAATCGTAGGTGATGCTGGCGCCGTTGCTCAGGGTCAGCCGGTTGGCGTCGGGATCAAAACTGGCGACGCCGGCCTGGAGCCAGGTCACACCGCGCGGGATGTAGTCGGCCTGGTCGCGCACCGACTGCTCGCGGGGGAACACCCCGCCGCCGACGAGGGTCCAGAGGGGCTGGTAGTAGTGGCGCGTGGACGGCTCGATCAGGGCCACCTGGGGCGGCGAGGGCAATTCCATCAACTGGGCGGCCACCATGATGCCCGCGGTGCCGCCGCCGGCGATGACGACCTGGTAGTGGGTTGTGGACATGGCAGGTTCTCCTCCTTTGGATGATTAGCTGTCTGTGGGGCCGCGCCGCGCGCCACAGGGGTGAGCAAGGTTTTTTTCTGAGAGGGTTTTTCGCCCTCCCGGCCACTTCCTTTTTCAGCCGTTTGTCGTTTCGGCGGGCGCGGCGGGCAGATTCTGGCCGAAGCGGGCGGCAAAGCCCAGGGCGAACCCCAGGGAACGCTGGATGTCACGGTCGAACAGCGACCGCAGCAGGGTGAACGGCCCGGCGCGGCGCGGTTCGCGCTGCGTCTTGACGAGGGCGTCGGCGGCGGCGCCGATGACCTGCAACGTCCGCGGGTCAATGACGCCCGAATCGAGCAAGGCGCGCACTTCGTCGGAGTGCAGGAGGGTGACGAAGTTGCGGAAGGCGACCAGGCCCTCCTTCGCGGTCTCCTCCAGGTTGACGCCCTGGCGGCCAATGGCGGCGTAGAGTTCGTCGATCATATCGACGGTCATGGCCATAAATCCGGGCGCCTGGCGGGTCACCTGGTCGAGGACGCGGAGTTGCTCGGCCAGCCCGGCGATCGCGCGCAGGTTTTCGGGGGTGGTCAGCCGCTCCAGGGCGATCAGGCCCAGCTTCAGGCGCTCGTCAACATCCACGCCGGCCTGCGCCCCATCGTGGTAGAGGCTATCGAAGGTGTCGGTCGCCACCGCCAGGGCCATCGGGGCCTGGTCGGCAAGGGCCTCGACGCGGGCCAGTTTCTGCTCGATGCGCTCCATGCGCTCGAGCAGGGCGTTCATCACGCCGGTGAGTTCGGCGGGCGCCGGTTCGAGTACGGTTGCTCCATTTGAATACGAGCGTGTCATAAGATGCCCCACTAACTTTTCAAAGAGAGCGCCCTGCAGCAGCGGAGCGAGCCGGGCCGCGGGTCACTACTCCACCCTTTACGCCACAGCCGCGGTAGCGACCAGTTCCTGCCAGCGGCCCTCGGGGTCAACCAGGGTGGCGACGCGGGTCACCCCCAGGCGACGGAGCAGGCTGGCGGCGACGTGCGAGCGGTAGCCCGAGGCGCAGTGGACGATCACCTGCCGATCGCGCGGAACGGCGTCGAGGTGGCGGGGCAGGAAGCCGAGGGGGATGTGCAGCGCGCCGGGGAGGTGGATCTCGTCGTACTCGGTCTGGCCGCGGACGTCGAGGATCTGGACGTCGTCGCGGTTGAGGGCCTGGGCCAGTTCGTCGAGGGTGACGGTCGGCAGCGACTCCAGGGGCCGGCCGAGGCTGGCGGCTGGGAGGTAGCCGGGGATGTCGTCCACGCCAATGGCGCGCAGGGCGGTGAGGACGCTCGCCAGGTCGGCGCCTTCGGGCAGCACCAGGTAGGTCGGCCGGGAATAGTCAACGAACCAGCCCACATAGGTGCTGTACATCGCAGTGGTAGCCGGAACGCTGAGGCTGCCGGGGATGTGACCGGCGACAAACTCCTCCTGGCTGCGCAGGTCCACGACCAGGGCGCCTTCGCTCAGGGCGCGGTCAATGGCGGCGCGGTCAACGGCGACAGGGGCGGCAAGCTCGCTGAGCAGGGCCGGGCCGACCTTGTTGACGTGTTTCATGCGGGCGAAGTAGCGAGGCGGCTCGGGCTGCCCGCTGAGCAGCCAGCGGACGAAGGCGTCTTCATCACTGAACTGGAAAGCGGGATTGAAGCGCTTCTCATAGCCCAGCGTGGTTGAAGGGACGGCCCCCAGGGCCTTGCCGCAGGCGCTGCCGGCGCCGTGGGCCGGCCAGATCTGCAGATAGTCCGGGAGGGCCTTGAAGCGCTCGACAGAATGAAACTGCATGCGTGCGCCAGGCTCCTTGGTGCCGACGAAGCCCGCGGCCTCTTCGAGCAAATCGGGACGGCCGATGTCGCCAACGAAGAGGAAATCGCCAGTAAACACGCCCATCGGAGCGTTGGCGGCGGCGGTGTCGGTGATCATGAAGGCGATGTGTTCGAGGGTGTGGCCGGGGGTGGCAATAACCTCCACCTTGATGTTGCCGACCATCCAGCTATCCCCGTCGCGCACCAGGATGGCCCGATCCACCTCGGGATAGGCGTATTTCCAGGCCGCGTCACCCATATCGCTGAGGTACATCTTCGCCCCCGTGCGGGCGGCCAGTTCGCGCACGCCGCTGACAAAATCGGCGTGGATGTGGGTTTCGGTCACGTGGGTGATGCGCAGCCCCTCCCTGGCGGCCGCCTGGAGGTACGGCTCAACGTTGCGCATGGGGTCAATGACCATGGCCTCGCCGGTTCTGGCGCAGCCGATGAGGTAGGACGCCTGGGCCAGGGTTTCGTCGTAGAAGTACTTCAACAGCATCGTCGTTTTCCTTTCCGTAGTACAAGGTTGCGCTACGTGGCCGCGCCGGTTGCCGTTCGGGAGAGGCGCGGAGGTCCGCGCCCTCGGCGGTCCGCTGGTTCCGCCCGCGGCGGGCGCGCGTTGTGGCGAAACCAGGATACCTCTGCCGCCGCGGGCGGAACCGGGGTTGCAGGGAGAGCTACGCCTCCCCGCGTGTCTCCCGCGGGAGGGCAAAGCTCTCCCGGACCCTGCGGGCAGCGCGAACCAGCGCCGGGCGCGGCAGGCGCCTGACGATCCGCTTCAACGAGGCGGAACCTGCGCGATAGGCGGAACGCTTGCTTGTCCGGGCGATGGCTGGTGGGGTTCGCGCTTCGGAGGAAACAATATCAGATCCGGGAGCTATACACAAGCCACAAATCGCTGATACTATCTCTAAGCTGTGGCTTATACCAGTTTAGATTGAGGACCGCCTGCGGGGAGCAATGGTGCGGCTGCGATGCTATACTTCCGAACAGCCACCGGCCCGCTCTCTGATGCTCTCCCGCCGGGGGAGGGAAGCGATCATCTCTCGCCAGCGGGGGATGCGGGCAGGCGCAGGTTTTTACGGGTGGTCATTGGGATTATCGGTCAGTAACCCTTCCGCCCGGGCAGCGGAGAGCAGGTGATCATCGGCGGCAAGGAATGTCAGCGCGGCTAATCCTGCCGCCTGCATCTGCTGTTGGACGGCAAGTGCAGAAGCAAGGTGCAACGCATCATACGCGCGCAGGGGATGCCGCTCAAGCAGGGTGCGCGCCTGAGTCAGGAGCGCATTGGTGATCGGGACGAGGCGATATGATCGGCGACAGCGAGCGAGAAAATCGTTACGGGCCACGGCATAATCTGTCGCGGAAAGCGAACCCTCGCGGACACGACGATTCAAGGCGCTGATCACTTCAACCAGTGTCAAGCGCGCCGTGGCAACCCGACTCCCAGAGCGGGGCGCAGTCAATTGGCGTACCCACTGCGACCCGCGCTCCGGAAGATGGCGTTTCGCGAGAACGCTGCTGTCAGCGTACACCATCATCAGAAGCGCTCCTCGCGGTCCTCGATGATGATCTGGGAAAGCGGCGTTCCTCCAGGATTGCGCGCCCAGAGGGCATCAACTTCGGCCTCGCTCAGCGGTTCGAGATCGGCGGGTATGTCTTCCACTTCGTCGAGTAAGCCAGCGGCGCGTAACACTGCATCAAACTGCTCCGCATCGGTGAGCGGTGTGCTGGTTGATAGAGGCGGCGATTCTTCGAGAATTGTGAGTAACGCGCGCCGACGACCGTTGCCAGGCGGCGGTTCAAGCAGTTCGATCGTGCCGTCAGGATGGAGAATGGCTTCAATCGTGCGGTACATAACAACCTCCTGATAGGTGCAGTATAGCATGGCGCAACCAGCGTCCGTGGTGCAGCAGGTGCGCGGCGGTCCGGGGGCGGACGAGCAGGGGCTGATTATCACGACCAGCGATTTCAGCACGGGCGCCCGCGACGAAGCAGCGCGGCTCGGCGGCACACCGGTGGCACTGATGGACGGCGAGCAACTGGTCACGCTGCTGATCGAGTACGACATCGGCGTTCTGCGGGCCAGCTACGCCGTGATCGAGAAGAGGAAGCGTAACCAATGGCTGAGGCGCCAACCGAAAGTTCATTCGTGATGCGCGACGCCAGCCACAATCAACTCGCCCGGCAGGCCCGCGAAGGCTTCCGGCGATAGTGTTCACATCTGCCGAACACGTTCGCACCGCAGAGGGCGCGGAGGGCTTTCAAAACGTTCACCCTCTCCGTTCCTCTGCGCGCTCTGCGGTACATCTGAACAGGTACGCTTCCGGCGTATGTCCTGGCGCTCGGCGGCCCGCGGCGCACCGCTCCCGCAGACAGGGTGACCATGGTACCATGGGACGACAGTGAGCGGTTGCACGCACGCTTCCCGCGCCTGCCGGTTGTGGAACAACGATGTTCACTCTGGATCTGTACAAGTTGGAGATCTTCGCCCGGGTGGCCGAGGCGGGGAGCCTGAGCCAGGCGGCGGCGCAGTTGCGCATGACCCAGTCGGGGGTGAGCCAGCATATTAAGGCGCTGGAGGATGGGCTGGGGACGCCGCTCTTCGAGCGGGGGCGGCAGGGGGTGCGGCTTACGCCCGCAGGGCGGCGGCTCTACGACTATAGCGAGGCGATCTTTCGCCTGGTGGCCGAGGCCGAGCTGGCGGTGACGAACGTGCGCGGGTTGCGCGAGGGCCGTCTCACGATCGGCGCGACGCCCGGCGTGAGCGCCTACCTGCTGCCGGAATGGGTGCAGATCTTCAGGGAACGCTACCCGAACCTCACCGTGATCGTCCAGACAGCCACGACCCCGGTGATCACCAGCGAGTTGCGCGGCGGTCAGATGGACCTGGCGGTGATCGAAGGCGAGCTTGACGGCGAGATGCTCTTCGATCTGCGCGCGCGGGAGCTCCAGGAGTTCGACCAGTACGTGGTGCTGGGGCGGCAGCATCCCTGGTGGGAACGCGCGGCGATCGAACTGCAGGAACTGGCCGGCCAGCCTATGGTCATGCGACAGGCGGGTAGCCAGACCCGCGTCTGGCTCGACCGGACCCTGCGCGAGCATGCGCTCACGCCGCGGGTGGTCGCCGAGTTGGACAACCTCGAATCGATAAAGCGCATGGTGATGTTGAGCGCGAGTCTGACCATCCTGCCG
The DNA here is from genome assembly GCA_034431835.1 of Chloroflexaceae bacterium. Taxonomy (GTDB): domain Bacteria; phylum Chloroflexota; class Chloroflexia; order Chloroflexales; family Chloroflexaceae; genus JACAEO01. The sequence goes on from DAOUDA010000250.1 coordinate 11,941, forward strand.
CTCTACACCGTGCGAGCCGAGGTGGAACTGGACCTGCTGCGGGCCATCCCCATCCACGGGCGCCCGCTGCGACGCACGCTCCGCCTGCTCTGGCACGCCGGGCGCCCGCTCGGACCGGTGGCGCACACGTTTTTGCAGTTTCTTGGCGAGCAGTTTCAGGCGGGCGATGCCCCGGCGAAGCATTAGAGCACTGGCCGGAATGACTGGTTCACCCCCGTGTTTGCCTGGAGGGGCGCGGGAAGACGGAGCCTTCCCCCACACCTCGTTTCACCCGCGGCGGGCATGCACGCTGGAGAACCCGAGACACATCTGCTGCCGCGGGCGGAAGCAGCGGATCGCGGATGGCTGCGCCTTGTGCACCTCCCTAAACAGTTGCCCCAAAGACCGCGCCGCGAAACCACGTCTGACAGGATACATGACGCGAACCGCAACAGGAGAGCATAATGTTGAGCCAGCAGGAGTGGCGCGAAGCGGCGGAGATGCTGCCGTTCCTGGCCGATCCCGCCGCCGAGATCAGCCGGGCCTTCATGGCCCACGCAGTATCGGTGCATCTGCCTACGGGAGCAACGGTGTTCGAGGAGGGCGATCTGTGCGATAACTTCGCCATCCTGGCCCGCGGGCAGGTGCGGGTCTTCAAGATCGGCGAGACGGGGCGCGAAATCACCCTCTACCGCTTCGCCCGCGGCGAGAGTTGTATTCTCACCGCGAGTTGCATTCTCAGCGACCGGCACTTCCCCGCCATTGCCACGGTCGAAGAGCCGGCAACGGCCCTGGTGGTTCCGTACCAGGTCTTTCAGGAATGGATGGACGTCTTTGCGCCATGGCGCGCCTATGTGTTTCAGTTGCTCTCGCGGCGCCTCGCGACGGTGATGGCCGTGGTTGATGAAGTGGCCTTCCGGCGCATGGATACGCGGCTGGCCGAGTTTCTGCTCCGCCAGGCCCCATCCGGCGGCCCGTTGCAGCTTACTCACCAGCAGATCGCGGCTGAACTGGGCACCTCGCGGGAGGTGGTTAGCCGCATACTGGCCGATTTTGCCGCCGCGGGGCTGGTACGGCTGGGGCGCGGCAGCATCAGCGTGGCGGATCGCGCCGGCCTGGAACGCCGCGCGGCTGTGTGACTTTGTCACGGATCGGCGGGTGGGGATGGGCTATACTTCGGCCATGACCCGGAGGGTTGCGGCCCAACCCGGAAAACGGGGCCACGCAGGTCCTCGCGGACAGGGGCCTGGGGAAACCTCGTTGCCCCTCGCTCAACCCGGAGGGTTGGGCCACGCAGGTCCTCGCGGGCAGGGGCCTGGGGAAACCTCGTTGCCCCTTGCTCAACCCGGAGGGTTGGGCCACGCAGGTCCTCGCGGGCAGGGGCCTGGGGAAACCCGGTTTCCCCGTGTTCTCCTGAGATAACAGGAAGCCATGAACAGGAGCAAAGAGATGCAAACCAATATGGGAACCATCGATCGCGGGGTGCGGGTGGCGCTGGCGGTAGTGTTTGCCATCCTGATCTTCACCGGTGTGGTCAACGGCTGGCTGGCAATCGTGCTGGGGGTGCTGGCGGTGGTCTTTGTGGGCACGAGCCTGATCGGCTTCTGCCCGCTGTACCTGCCGTTCGGCATCAACACCGGCGGGCGCCCGGCAGGGAAGGGGCGCGTGTAGCGCGTACGCCGGCTGGCTCGGAACAACCGTAACTCGCCCTGGGGCGAAGAAGGGGCGCGGGGAGGGGTGAGCTCTCCCCGCGCCAGTATTTGTGACGGGATCGCTCACTGCCTTGAACCCCGGCTTCCCGCTTACGCCGCCCTCTTAAAACTCACCCTCAGAGAGGGGAGTTGAGCGTCCCAATGCCCCAGATGGCGAATGTGACGCGAGGATGTGCCGGAAAACCCTACACCTGAGAAGCCCCCTCCCCGACCCTCACCCGCTGGGGGAGGGAGTCCGGCTCCTCCCCCCAACGGGGAGGCTGAGAGGGGGATAGAAACGCCACGAAACTTACTTTACAGACTATTCAGGCCAACTCCGCCAGCAGTTCCAGCACCACGGCGCGGCACTGGAGGCACTCCAGTCGTTCCAGCAGCGCCCGCAGCCCTGCCCGGTCGAAGCTGAGCGTCTCGTGGGGCAGGGTTGGCGCCTGGACGGGATCAATCGAGGCCACGACACCGAAGAGCAACTGGTTGGAGAACGAGCTGTTGATCGCCCAGCCCTGCTGGTTCAGCGGGCGCAGGGTGGTGATGGCCCCGTCTGGCAGACCCAGTTCGCGGGCCAGGATGGCGGTCGCCGCCGCGAGGGGCGTCTGGCTGGCGGGGAGCCGGCCCCCCGGCAGGTCGAGGGTGGCGCGCCCGAGGCCGGGCCGAAACTGGGGACGGGGCAACAGCAGCCGCCCGGCCTGGATCGGGGCAACGATCAGCGAAGGGACCCGCTCGACGCGCCAGTAGTCGAGCGGGCGTCCTTGCTCGTCGCGCCAGCGTTCGGCGATCAGGCGCACCCAGGGCGACTCGATGGCGACGATGGTCTCGCCGCGTTCCCAGGCGGACGCCTCGGGGGAAGGGTTGTGCGCGTTCACGGATGCTCCTTGTTCCATTTTGGATTTTGGATTGCCAGATATGGTGATGATGCGGCTGCGCCACGCCCCCAGTGGTGTTGTTCCCAATTCGTGCGAGGGCCAGGCCCCCCACACCCTCCCCGCGGGGAGGAGTGACATGCCCGCGGCGGCTGGCCGTAAGGGTGCGGGCAAGGCCCTCCCGGTGGGCGGTGAGGCCCGTGGCGACCATGCGCCCGACGGGTGTGAACGGTTTTTCCTGGGAGGGCTACGCCCTCCCAGGCCCTCCCCACGAGTTCCGGGAGTCGCGTTTACACATGCCTTGCAAGGGCCTGGCGCAGCACGGACTCGGGCTGGGCGCCGACCAGACGCTCGACGACCCGCCCGCGCTTGAAGATGTAGAGGGCCGGGATGCCGCTGATGCCGAAGCGTTGCGCGGTGTAGGGGTTCTCATCAACGTTGAGTTTGGCCACCACGGCGCGCCCGGCGAACTCGCGGGCCAGCCGTTCGACCACAGGGGCGACCATACGGCACGGCCCGCACCAGGGCGCCCAGAAGTCGACCAGGACCGGCTGGTCGCTGGCGCCGACGATCCGGTCGAAGGTGGCGTCGGTGAGCACGACGGGGCCGGCCGCGCCCCGGGGCGGAGGCGTGCCGGCCG
>DAOUDA010000251.1:0-13804 GCA_034431835.1 Chloroflexaceae bacterium
ACACGTTCGCACCGTAGAGGGCGCGGAGGGCTTCAAAACGTTCACCCTCTACGTTCCTCTACGCGCTCTGCGGTACATCTGAACAGGTACGCATGCTATACAGGGCCTGAGCAGCGTCCGTCTCCGACGGGTGGGTGTGGGGCGGCTGCGCTGCCTGACAGGATCTTACACCCGGGTTTTGGGGCAAGCCCCAAAGACCTTGCATCAGCCCTGCAATCGTGGAACGAGTGAATTGCCGATTTCAGCAAGCACAGAGAGGCGTGGGGGGAACGCGCCCCCCACGCCCGGGTCTTTACGTGCATCCGGGATGGCGAAGCTCTCCCAGATGGTATGAGCAGGTAGCCTGCCTGTTCCGACAGACTCTTAGAGGGCAGCGCGGCGGCGCAGCAACACGGCCATGCCGATAAACGCGGCGGCCATGACCGCCAGCAGGGCCAGAGGCGCGGTCGGACCCTCGGAGGTGGCGGGCAGCGTGCCAGGCGTGGCGACCGGAGTGGTCACCGCCACCTGCGGGGTAATGCTGGCGACCACGTTGGTGGCGAAGACGCTGTAGATCTTGCCGGCCTCGAGGGTGGTGTTGGCGAGGTCAATCACTACAGCGCTCCCGCCAGCGGGGGTAACCTGCAAATTGTAGGTTCCGGCGGGAACGTTGAGGTAGGCGCTCGCATCGGGGAAGGCCAGGTTCGAGATCAGCGTGGCGCCATTGGCAACCTTGACGTCCACGGCAGGCGCATCGGGCGAGAAGTGATATACGCGCACCTTCGCATTACCGCTCGCGGGCGCGCTCAGGTTGTCTTCGATCACCGTCGGCTTGATCGCGGCAACGGGGCCGGTGGCGGCGACACTGTAGGCCTTGCCCGCCTGGAAGGTCGCCGTGGCGTCGATCACCGCCGCGCTGGCAGGCTGGCCAGTCGGGGCGATCTGCAGGCGGTAGCTGCCGGGGGCAAGATCCAGGTAATCACTGGCAGTAAAAAAGGGGACATTCGTCAGCGTGCGGTTGCCATTGACAAACACGTCAACCGCCGGGGCGTCGGGCGAGGCGTGGATCACTCGCACCTTCGCCGTGCCGCTCTGGGCGAACACCGCCGGAACCAGCGCCAGCGCCAGGGCCAGCGCCGCCAGCGCGCGCCAGGCCAGGTTCAGAACCTTCACAAGGCACCTCCTCAGCATTCATCGGTCAGGTAACGCAGTGTGCAAAGGTTTATCAAAGATTTTGCACACACTTCTCTTACGCAACTCCGCTGCCATTGGATGTATGCTAGGAGCCTGTTCGGTCAACCAGGGTAGCCGATTACGCTCCGGAAGGGCTTCGCCCTCCCGGAGCATAACCCCTGGCAGGAGGGGGGTGGAATCCAGGTTTCCCACCCTCGGTCAACCGGCGGTTCGTGGCGCATGCGCCGTCTTCGCGTACCCGCAGGGCAAGAAACGCGGGTTCCTGGGAGGGTCCGGCCCTCCTAGCCTCGCCCGCCAGCGGCATCGGGACAGGCTCCTGGCATCTGCCAGGAGCGAACGGTCAGAGATCAAGGGCGGGGAAAACCGGGCGTGGCGCGAGTGTGGAAGCCGTCTGGCGCCAGGACTACGGAGATCAAAAAGAGTGCGGGAGGGCAAGGCCCTCCCACACCCGCCCTTCAGTCTGGAGCATAGGGACATGCGGGAACACCGGTCGTGTTAGCTGGAGCGGTAGGCGCCGAAGATCGGCGGGCGTACCTTGAGCATCAGCCCGATGTCAACCAGGATGTGGAAAAAGACCACCGTCCACAGATCGCGCGTCAACCAGAAGCAGAGGCTCCAGCCGATCACCAGCGCCACCTCGGCGATCGGGCGCAGTTTACGGATCTTGCGCGAACGGGGCGAGTCGTCGAGGTGCGGGGGCAACAGCGGTAACCAGAAGAGGCCGTGGATCAGGCCGCCATACACCATGAAGCAGACCACGCCCAGCAGGAAGCCGGCAAAACTGGCGATCGACGGCGCGAACAGACCGATCAGCCCCGCACCGATGATCTCACCAAGGCGATACACCACGCCAAAGGCCAGCGTTTCGGCGATGCCGTTGCCAAGCGCAAACACCACCGTCGCGCCCCAGTGGATCGGTCGCCCATTGTAGCGCGCCACCAGTACGTAGAGTATCTGGCTGAGCGCAAACGTGAGTACCAGGTAGATCGGCAGGCCGGGAACCTGCAACGTGGCCGGAACGTTCCAGGCGCCGATCCAGTCCCAGAGAACCAGAACACCGACAAGCGTCGCGACCGCCCAGTAGGTCAGAACCATGCGCTCCAGATTGAGCGATCCCTCCCTGGCGGCCTTCTTCGTTGCAGCAAGGCGCTCGTTGAGCTTGAGATCCACACGTGGCTCCGGGTACTGCGGTGCGCCCAAGCAACCGCTATGGGCCGAAGATGCCCAGGCAATTACTTCTTTTTCAAAAATAACAAGTTATTTGTTTATAAGTAATAGAAGTATACCACAAAGCGCCGTCCGGTGCAAGGGAGGAACTCGGTGGTTCTGGCGGCTGCGCCGCCAGAACCACCGAAGAAATGAGGATTTAGAATTAAATCCGGTATAGCCTGCGCAGGCGGGCTTCGCATCGGTAGCCCGCGGCTTCAGCCGCCGGGCCACAGGGCGAATACCCGTTTATTTCCTTGATCTTCATAATAATCCCCGGGGCAGATCTGTCGCCCCACACCCCGCTGCTGGAGGCGGAGGTTCCATCAGCCCTGGTGCTGTGGGATGCCGCTGGCGCGTCGGTGTGGTACCATTGGTGTCCGACGCCGCAGTGTCCCGTCGTGAAGTCGCCGGCGGGTGGAGACGGTCGCCCCGCGGGCGGGAGTGCGTGTCGGTCCGGCGCCGCTGGAGACGGCCCGCCGGACCCGCGCCGCTGGAGACGGCCCGCCGGGCCATCTTTACCGCCATGTCGTGACGTGAGTTGACCAGGAAAGGATCTGGCCATGCTTCGCAGCGTGTGGTTGGCGCCGGCAGGGGCGGCGCTCGTGCTGCTCCTCGCCCTTGGGGGCGGACCGGCGCGCGCCGTGCGGCCATCGGTCCCTGCACCGGTTGGCCCCGGTGACGTGTACCTGGCGCTGGGCGACTCGCTTGCTACCGGGGATGAGGCGCCGGCTAACACTGCCGAAGAGGGGGACCTGCCAGGCTATCCGGTATACCTGGACCTGCTGCTCGATTACACGCAGCCAATCTCGCTCACCCTGCTGGCCCGCAGCGGCGAAAGTACGACAAGTATGCGCGCGCCCGGGGGGCAACTGGAACAGGCGGTCGCGTTCATCGGGGCGCAGCGGGCCGCAGGCAGGGTGGTCAGCCCGGTAACGCTGAGCATCGGCGGCAACGATCTGGTCAACACCTTCCTGGGGCGCGAGGACCCACAGCGCACCATCACCGACACTCTGCCGCTGGTGCGCGATAATCTGGGGCAGATCCTCGAAACCTTGCTGGTTGCGCTGACCGAGAATGGCCGTCGCACAGGCGACTTGATCATCATGAACTACTACAATCCTTACCCCGATCTGACCATTCGGACGACGCCGCCCTTTGTGTTCCTGCCCCCTGGCCAGGAACCAATTGTGACCGACGTGGAGGTGCCGCGCTTCAATCAGATTGTTGCCGAGGTGGCCGCAGCGCGCGATGTTCCGGTGGTGGACGCCTTTTCTCGTTTTCGCGGGCGCGAGTCGTCCTTCCTGTTTGTGCGCTTTCCCTACGATTTCAACGATACGGCTAATCTGCCACGCAACTTCGATTACCATCCGCGCGCCGCAGGGCACTGGAACCTGGCCTATGGCTTCCTGGAAGCGGGAGGCTACGGACCGGCGCCACGGGCGTTTGTGCCCCTGGTGGGGCGCTAAAAGTCTGACCGGTTACGGTCCGGGAGGGCTTGGCTCTCCCTGCTTCGCATTTCCGCCTCCCTCCCAGCCTCCCCCGGCGGGGAGAGGCGCCGGACGCCCTCCTCCGGCGGGGGAGGATTGGGGGGCTCTCAGGTGCAGGGTTTTTCGAGCGAGAAGGGGTTTTCGGCATTCCAATGGGCTTCCGGTCCTCACCCCCCTGCCCCCTCCCTGAGCGGGAGAGGGAGGAACTGGGCGTCCCAATGCCTCAGATGGCGAATGTGACACGAGGATGTGCCGGAAAACCCTACACCTGAGAAGGGTTGGGGAGGGGGCAGATGGTTGCGGCAAAACTTCTAGCGTGCGCACGGTGCACGGACAACTGAGGTAGGGACACGTGAACTACACGATTACGGTACTGCCAGGCGACGGGATCGGACCGGAGGTAACGGCGGAGGGGGTGAAGGCGCTCCGCGCGGTCGGCGCGCGCTTCGGGCACAGCTTCACGTTTCGGGAGGCGCTGATCGGCGGCGCGGCGATTGACGCGACCGGCGTCGCCCTGCCGCCCGAAACGCTGGCCGCCTGCCGGGCCGCCAGCGCCGTGCTCCTCGGCGCGGTCGGCGGCCCGAAATGGGACGACCCGCGGGCCAGTGTGCGCCCCGAGCAGGGTCTATTGGGCCTGCGGAAAGAACTGGGCCTCTTTGCCAACCTGCGCCCGGTGACGGTGCATCCGCTGCTCATCGAGGCCTCGCCGCTGCGTCCCGAGCGACTCGAGGGCGTGGATCTGCTGGTGGTGCGCGAACTGACCGGGGGGATCTACTTCGGGGAGAAGCGTCGCGGCCGTAACGCTGATGGTGAATGGGCCAGCGATCTGTGCATCTACACCGAGGCCGAGATCGCCCGCGTGGTGCGCGTGGCCGCCGAACTGGCCCGTAGCCGGAACGGCAAGTTGACGCTCGTGGATAAGGCCAATGTGCTGGAGACGAGCCGGCTCTGGCGCAGTGTGACCAGCGCGATCGTCCAGGCCGAGTACCCCGACCTGAGCTACGAGTGGATGCTGGTTGATGCCTGCGCCATGCACCTCTTGCGCCGGCCGGCCGATTTTGATGTGATCGTCACCGAGAACATGTTTGGCGACATTCTCACCGACGAGGCCTCGATGCTGGCCGGCTCGATGGGCATGCTGCCCTCGGCCTCGCTCGGCGCGGGAGCGATGGGCCTCTACGAACCGATTCACGGCTCGGCCCCGGATATCGCCGGCCAGGGCAAGGCCAACCCGCTGGCGACGATCCTCAGTGTGGCCCTGCTGCTCCGCCACTCCCTGGGTCTGGAGCCGGAGGCCCAGGCCGTCGAGGCGGCGGTCAGCGCGGTGATCGAAGCGGGCATTGTTACCGGTGACATTGCCCGCCCGGGTCAGACGCCAGTGAGCACCTCCGTGGTCGGCGACGCGGTTGCCGAGCGGATTACCGCGTGAGAAATGGTTCGGGGTGAGCGATACCCGCGTTACCCTTCTCCACACCTCTACACCTCCACATAACTGGTTTGTAGAGTGGAGGTATGGAGGTGTGGAGGTGAAGCCCCACCAGGTTTTTACTATCAAATAAAACCGCGCCCACCGGTCTTGGAGAGGCGCGGGTCGAGCGTGCCCGCGAAGGCTTGCAGGCTGGTCTGGTCGAGGGCCTCGAGGGCGTCGAGTTCTTCTTCGCTGAGATCGTAGCCCGCACAGGCCGCCCGGGCATTGTCAATCAGTTGTTGACGGAACTCGGCATCGGTCACGGCGCGACCTATCACCTGTTGAACGGCTTCGAGCGACATGCCTGATAACCCCTTTCGTTATTGAGCCGCAAGGCGGCGAAGCTCACCGTTGGCCCCGATCTTTCTAAACGTCTCCCCGGCGCGCTTTCGATACTCTGCCGCGGCGGAATCGCCCGCAGTGGCGAGGGCTTCGCCATAGCGCGCTTCGACACAGGCCCGTTCGAAGGCGCTATCGATCGCCTGTAAGGTCTCCAGGGCAGCGAGAAAATGCCCGGCAAAGGGTTCTCCCTGCGCGGCGGCGATCTGGCCCTGCAGGCGCCGGGCAATGCCGTAGTCGAGTCGGCTGCCGAGGCGCGCGGCCAGGTCCGCCGCCGCACTGGCATGGCGCCGGGCCTCTTCGAGCAGCACGGCGCGGCTGCTGCCAACGGCGCGTTGGGTTCCGACGCTGAGGGCAACCTCGGCCAATACCGTTAGCGCCTCCACTTCGTGTTGCGGCGCATGCACCCGGCGGGCGATCGCCAGGGCCTCTTCGGCCAGGGCGCGCGCGGCGACAGGATCGCCCTGGGCCAGGGTGACCCGGGCGAGCAATGCCAGGGTATTCCCTTCCTGAAAAGGGTTACCCTGCTCACGGTAGATTGCCAGGGCCTGGTGGTAACTCGCGGCGGCGGCGGCGTAGTCGCCCTGTTGATACACGGTCATCCCCAGGGTATCGGCGGCCTGGGCCACGCCAAGCTGGTCGCCCATCTCCTGGCACAGCGCCAGCGCGTCCCGGCAGACGCCCAGCGCCTCTTCGTAGCGGCTGAGGCAAAAGTAAGCGTAGGCGGCGTTGAGTAGCACGCTGCTAAGGGTATACTTCGACTGCGCCTTGCTGGCCAGGCTCTCGGCCTCGCTGTAGTGGCGCACCGCGCGGGCATAATCGCTCTGCAACTGCGCCAGGTAACCCAGGTTGTTGTGCATGCGAGCGCAGCCGTAGCGGTCGTCAATGGCCTCGTGGGCCGCCAGGGCGCTGGTGAAGTGGTAGCGGGCCTGCTCGTAGTCGCCGCGCAAGGCAAACAGCGAGCCCATGAGGGTCTGCAGATCGGCCTCGATGCGCTCGTCTTCGGCGCTGTGGCGGTCGTTGCGGATGAGGGTCAGGCCGGTGCGGCAGATATCGAGGGCGGCGTCGAAATCACCGAGACGGCGCAGCACCTGGCCCGTATCGGCACAGACGGCGGCCAGCAGGAGCGGGGGCACGGCATTGATGCGCGCCCGGCAGAGCGCCTCGGCCTCGCGCAAGCGGTCGAGGGCCTCGACATAGCGCCCCTGCTTCTCCAGCGCCTCGCCCCAGGAGCGCAGCACCTCGGCGGCCACGGCAGGTGGCAGGTCAACCGCGGAAGCCTGATCGGGCGCGGCACGGCCTAGCAGGAGGGCATACTCGCGCTGGGCCTCGTCGTAGCGTCCCAGGGTGCAGAGCACATCGCCAAGGGCCTCGCGCGCCTCCCAGATCCGGGGGTCGCCGGGGGCGCCAGCGAGGATGTCGAGCGCCCAGCGGTAGTGTTGCACCGCCTGGTCGTTGGCGTAGTTGTCGCGGGCGATGTGCCCGGCAAGCAACAGGTAGGGCACGGCACGCTCGGGCGCATCGCTAAGCCGGAAGTGATGGGCCAGCAAGAAGATCGGGGCGCCGCTGGCCTGGACACCGCGGCTCAGCAACGAGCCGTTGCGACCGATCGGGACGAGGTGGCGGCCCTGGTCGTCGCGGTAGTGGGCGCGCACCCGCGCGAGCTCGGGGGCGTAGCGCGTTTCCAGGTGCTCGCCGATCCGCCGGTGCAATTCGCGCCGCCGGGCGTAGAGCAGGCTCTGGTAGGCCACCTCGTGCAGCAGGGCGTGACGGAAGAGGTGGATGCGTTCGGGTTGCTCGCGCTCGGTCGCGGTAATCTCGGCGTGGTCGAGCAGCACCAGCTGGCGGATCAGCGCCTCGTGCTCCAGGGGATGGACCGACTCGACCACACTGGCCGGGAAGCGCTGGCCCACCACGGCGGCGACGCGGAGAATGGCCCGCGAGGTCTCGTCGAGGCGATCGATGCGCGACAGCAACAGCCCGCTCAGGCTGTCGGGGAGGGTATCGGCGGCGTCGGGCCGTTCGCTGACCGCGCGCAGCAACTCTTCCAGGAAGAGCGGATTGCCGGCGGCGCGATCCACCAGACGGTCGCGCAGAGGGGGCGCGAGGGGTCGCGGGTGGGCCCGGGCATCGAGCAGGGCCGCGCTCGCCTCGGCGGTCAACGGGCCGAGGTTAAGCATCGCGGCGGCATCGGCGGCCTGGTCATCGCCCCACGCGAGCGGGCCGCGGTGGAGGCCCAGCAGCAGGATCGGCGCATCGTTCAGGTGGGTCGCCACGTAGTGCCAGAGGTCGAGCGAGACCTGGTCGGCCCAGTGCAGATTGTCGAAGATGACCACCACCGGGGCCCCCGGCAGGGCATCGGGGCGGGACTGGCGGGCCGCGGCGCGCAGGAGCGCCAGCATGATCGCGAAGCGCCGCGTCTGCCGCTGCTGGGGGTCGAGACCGCGAACGATGGAACCTTCCTCAACCTGGACACGGGCCAGGTCGGCCACGAGCGACAGCCAGTCGCCGGAGGCGATGCCGGCGGCGTCCAGCGCATCGGCGAGCTTCCGGGCGCGCGCAGAGGGATCATCGCCGGCGGTAATGGCGCAAACGGCCCGCAGAAATTCGCCCCATGGAGCGTAGGGCGTGACGCTGTTATAGGCCAGGCAGCGCACGGTGAACACGCGGGCGCCGGCGGCGCGGGCCTCGGCGGCCAGGGCGGCGACCAGGCGCGACTTGCCGATCCCGGCCTCGCCGATCACCCGCGCCACCTGGCCGCCCCTGGCGGCGGCGATCCAGCGTTCCCGCAGCCAGGTCAGCTCGTGGTCGCGGCCGATCAGCGGCGCGTCGGCGTACACCGGCTCCAGGGGGTGCTCACGCTCGCCGAGCACCTGCAGCACCTCCAACGGTTCGCGCTTGCCCTTCGCGGCTATCTGCCGGGGATCGGCGCAGACCAGCGCAAGGGCGATCAGCGCCGCCGTCGCGCTCGAACAACGCACCTCGCCCCAGGCGGCGCCGGCCATGACGCGAGCGGCCACATTGACCGCGTCGCCCATGACGGTGTACTCCTTGCGTTCGGCGCTGCCAACGTTGCCGGCGAAGACGTTGCCGGTGTTCAGCCCGGCGCGGAAGCGCAGCGACTGCTGGACGGACTGGACGGCGGCCTGCATCAGCAGCGCGGCGCGCGCGGCCCGCTCGGCGTGATCCTCCAGCGCCAGCGGCGCCCCGAACACGGCCATCAGCCGGATGCCTTCCTCGGCAAGATCGAGCTTGTTGACAAAGCCGCCAAAGCGCTCCACCGCCACCTGCAACGGGCCGACGACGGCATTGACCGCCGCGGCGGCCTCCGCCGCGGCCCGGCCCTCGATCAGACGCTCCAGTCCCGACAACTGGGCAAAGAGCACCGTGACCGGGCGCAGGTCGGCCTCAACGCGGGGACGTTGCGGATCAGCGATGATCCGGGTAACCAGCTCGACCGGCAAATAGGCGCCGAATCGCTCGACCTGGGCCGCCAGATGGGCGATCATTTCGAGTGACGGAGGCGCCGCCGCGTCGAGTTGCGGCGCCACAGTCGGGGCGAGGGCCGGCGGAGCGACCCGCAGCGCCCAGACGCGCGCGAAGCCCGCGTCTAGCGGCTCGCCCTCGGCCACATCGGCCAGAATGGCCCAGGCTCGAGGACCGAGCACTACCTGGCCCGGACCGGCGCAGGCTTCGGCGCGAGCCACGGCGCCGACCGTCGCGCCCATCGCGCTGTAGCGACGTGAGCGTGACTGCCCTGCGCCCACCAGGGCGATCGCGCCCGCCTCGACGCCAATGTGCATCGTGAGCGGAAAGCGGCCCACCCCGGCTACCTCACGTTCGAAGCCCGCCAGTTCGTGCAACAGGTCCAGCGCGGCGGAGGCGGCGATGGGGGTGGCATGTGGACCTTCGAAGAGCGCGAGCAGCGCGTCGCCGCCGAAGCCGAGCACATCCCCGCCCGCTCCAGCAATAATGCGCATCATGGTGGCAAAATAGCCGTTGAGCGTCTCGGTGACGATTTCGGCGCCCTCATGACCCAGGGCGCCCAGGCGCTCGGCCAGGGCGGTGGAGCCGCTCACATCGGCGAAGAGCAACGCGCCTTCGACCCACTCGATCCAGGGCGGCGCGCTGTCGGTGGCGAGTTCACGGACCAGCAGGCGCCGGGGGAGGTAGGTGGCAATGGCGTTGCGCGCCGCCAGCAGATGGGCGGAGATGGCCTGCCGGTGACGCTGGCGCGGAGTTGGGCCGAGTATGACCGCGGCGGGGCCGGGTTCCAGGTGGCGTGTTAGCAGCGCAACCAGAGGGTCCGGTTCCGCTGCTGGCAGAGCATGATCAGGCGACTGGCGCATCAGGTTCCACGGTGTGTCGGGGTCCACAGGTGCTGTCATTATAGACCCTTCACGTGAAAACGGGATTGCTCGGAGCTAAATGCTTTCGAGAGATTGGGGAAACCTGGTTTCCTTACGCCCCTGCCCATCTGGGAGGGCTTTGCTTTGAGTGTTGAGCGGAAGGCGCATGTCGCTCGAACGAGCGACGGCGTGTCATCGTCGCGTCTGATCAAACGGTCATTGGATGACATTTAGATGACAGAATGGTCAGATTTCAAAGGGGTGATCGCGAGAGATCCGCTTCACTCCCTACTACCCCGCCCCCTCCCTGAACCTCCCCTGCTGGGGGAGGGGTCGGGCGTCTCCACCCGGCAGGGGAAGCTGCTCTCAGGTGTAGGGTTTTTCGAGGGAGAAGGAGTTTTCGGCATTCCAATGCGCTCACGGTCCTCACCCCCCGTGCCTCCCTCTCCCTGAGCGGGAGAGGGAGGCGTTGGGCGTCCCGATGCCCCGGATGGCAAATGCGACGCGAGGATGCGCCGGAAAACCCTACACCTGATACCAATTACCTGTGAACATCCGGCATTGTCACCCCGAGCAGAGCGAGGGGTCGTGCGCGACCCGCTCAGATTCCTCGCTGCGCTCGGAATGACAAGAATGCGGCATCTTCAATCGTAATTAGTATGAGAGGGGGAGGCTGGGGGGGCGAAACGCTGGGAGCGGCAAGGTCGAAGGCCTGGCTGCACCACGGCTTCAGCCCAACGGGAAATCCTCAGGCTATCCTGGAACCTGGCGGGGCGGCGCAACGTCATATTCAAAGGCTGAGTGTACCTGGATCGCCTCTGCATTCGATCAGGAGGTGTTCGATGCAGCCCTTACGCGCCCTCACTCTGGCCTCCCTCGTTCTGCTGATGCTCCTGCCGGCCTGCGCCCCCAGGCAGGCCGGCCCGACGCCAGCGGCGGGCGAGCCAACTGCCGTCGTGGCCCCCACGATGGTCATCATCCCGACCCCGATTGCCGGATTATCCGCCAGCGCGTTACAGTTGCCCGCCGTCGCTCTTCCCGCTGGTTTCCGCCCCGCCGAAGGGCCGGGCTTCGCGCCCTTCCAGCCGCCGCCGGTGCGCGTCGAGGCCCGCGTCCGGGCCGAACCGGTGGCCGCGGACCTGAGCAATGTCATCCTGAGCGTGCCCCTCTCGCCCGAACAGCGCGCCCGCGTGGCCGCCAACGGCTTCGTCGTCAGCCCGGGCGAGACGAAGGAGTTCTACGAGTTGTACGAACGGGCGCGCTACGACAACATCCCCGTCTTTGTCACCTCCGACTCGCTGCTCCATGTCTACCATCTGCTCTTCGACAAGACCCTGCGCCGCGCCGAGATGACGGCCTTCATTCCGATGCTCAAGCGCCTCGACGCCGAGTTGCTGCGCACCTCGGTGGCCCAGTACGAAGCCCTGGCCGGCACGCCCTGGGCCGACGCCGCGCGGCGCAACGCGGCCTACTTCGCCGTGGCGCTCAAACTGCTCGAGCCCGACTGGGAGGTCCCGGCCGGGCTGCGCGACCTGGCTGAGCCGGATCTGGCCGCCATCGCCGCTCATGACCGCATCAGTCCCTCGGCAATTTTCCCCGGCATTGAGCCCCCGGGCGAGGATTGGAGCCAGTACGTACCGCGAGGTCACTACACGAAGAACGAGGACCTGAAGCGGTACTTCCAGGCCATGATGTGGCACGGACGGTTAACCTTCCGCGCCAGCAATACTCTTGAAACACAGCAGGCCGCGTTGCTGACCCTGGCGTACCAGCGGACCAGCGTGGACGGCCTGCCCGCCGATCAGGTCTGGGCGGGGATCTACGAGCCGACGGTCTTCTTCGTGGGCCGCAGCGACGACCTGACGCCCCGCGAGTACGGCGAGGCCCTGGCCGCGGCCTATGGCCCGGTAAGCGACCCACGCGACTTGCTCGACCCGGCGAAGTTCGCCGCGTTCCAGGCGGCGGTCAAGGAACTGCGCTCGCCGCAGATCATGGGGATGGCCACCGGCGAGCCTCTGGAGAGCACTAAGGGCCTGCGCCTGATGGGGCAACGCTTTGTTCCCGATGCCTTCGTCTTTCAGAAGCTGGTCCATGGGAACGTTCCCTTCCGGATGCTGCCCCGCTCGCTCGATTTCTTCGCCGCCATCGGCTCCGATCGCGCCCTGAAACACCTGGAGGACCTGGGTGATACGGGACTGCCGAAGTACCGCGCCAACATGGATGCGCTGCGGGCCGACTTCGCCGGCTATGACGAAGCCACCTGGACCCAGAACCTCTACTGGAGCTGGATCCACAGCCTGCGCCCGCTGCTCGAGCCGGTGGGTGAGGGCTACCCCGCGTTTATGCGCTCGGAAGCGTGGCTGGACAAGCAACTGACCACGGCCCTCGGCTCGTGGACGGAACTGAAGCGCGACACCATCCTGTACGCCAAGCAGGTGTACGTTGAGCGGGGCTACGACGCCCTGCAACCGCCCGAACCCGAGCGCGCCAAGGGGTACGTCGAGCCGGTGCCGGAACTCTATGCCCGGGTGGCCGGGCTGTCGCGCTTGACCATCGAGGGCCTGGCGGCGCGGGGGCTGCTGGCGGAGGAGGACCGGGCCTTGCTTGAGGCGATGGAGCGCCTGGCGCTGCGCCTGCAGACCATGGCCGAAAAACAACTGCGCGGCGAGGCGCTGAGCGACGAGGAGTACGAACTGATCCGCTTCTACGGGGCGGAGATCGAGGCCCTGACCTTCGCCGCCGATGACGACGCCTTCTACCAGGGGCGAGGGGGCATCCCGGCTGGCGGCGAGGATCTGCAGGCGGCGGTGGTCGCCGATATTGCCACTAACGTTCCCGAAAACATTGTCCTTGAAAACGCTGTGGGGCGCGTCTTCGAGATCTTCGTCGTGGCCCCGATTGAAGGACGCCTGGTGCTCACCAAAGGCGGGGTCTTCTCGCACTACGAGTTCACCCAGCCCTTGAGTGACCGTCTGACCGACGAGGCCTGGCGCGCCCGCCTCGATGCCGGCGAGGCGCCACCCCTGGCGGCCTGGACGGAGAGCTTCATGGTCGCGGGGAACGCGGCCGAACCCCTGGCGACGACCATCCGCCGCTTCAACGAGCGCCTGGTCGAGGCCGTCTGGTACACCGACGCGGAGCGGGTAGCCGAGTACCTCGGCCCCGAGGAACTGGCCGATACCCGGGCATACATCGCCAGCCTGGAGCAGGCGGGGCAGTTTGTCGGCGCCAAACTGCTGACGCTGCAGTTCCGCTCCTTCGACTTCGTGGACGCCGACAACGCCGTGGTCACCACCCGCGAGAGCTGGAGCGATGAACTGTACCGCGGCAGCCCCTACTTCGAGGACCAGCTCCAGCAGGGCGAGCCGGTGCGGATCGGCGTGCGCGCCCCGTACACTCTCGATGTAACGTACACCCTGCGGCGCGAAGGCGAGGGATGGCGCATCACGCGCATCGTGCTGGACCCGCCGGAGCCTCCGGCGTGGCAGGCACCGTGAGAAGGGGGGCGGCGCGACATCGTGCACACTACCCCTGGCTCGACGGCTGATGAAGATGAAGCAGTACGTCTGGTACTCCAGACCTCGCAGGTCTGGCAAACCTGTGAAGTCCGGGGGCCGCGCGTCGCGTACAAGACGTTGCGTCTCAAGCGTGAGAATGTAAGGAGGCCAGCAGGTGAGCGGAAGCTGCCACATCCGCATCCTGGCCCTCCCGCTGCTGGTCGGCATCCTGGCGGCGCTGGCCGGCGCGTGCGCCGCGCCCGCGGCGGCGCCGCCGGACCT
>DAOUDA010000252.1:0-20636 GCA_034431835.1 Chloroflexaceae bacterium
TCCACCGCGCCGTCGGGGTCGGCGATGGCGTCGGCCCAGCCGCGCAGGGTGGCCTCGACGAAGGCGCGGACGGTGCGCGGGTTCTCGCGCAGGAAACGCTCGGTGGTGAAGAGCACGTCGCCCATCAACTGCACGCCGTAGTCGCGGGCCAGGATCAGGCGCACGTCGGCGCCGGCGCGGCGGGCGGTGTTGGGCTGGTCGGTCACATAGACCGGCCAGATGTCCACCCGGCGCTCCAGGAAGGGCGCCAGGCTGTAGTCGCCTGGCACCTCGCGCACCGCCTCGCGGGGGATGCCCGTGGCGGCGAGCAGGGCGCGGTACTCGGTCTCCACATTGTCGCCGTAGAACATGCCGATGGTACGGCCCGGAAAGTCTTGCGGGCCGCCGATCCCCGCGTCGGCGTGGACCATGAAACCCACCGGACTGGCCTGGAACCAGGTGGCCAGGGCCACCACGTCAATGTCCTGCTCGTGGGCGATCAGCACCGTATCGGCGCCGGTGCTGCCGAAGTCGTCGCGCCCCGCGGCGACCAGGGGCAGGGGCACCAGGTCGGGGCCGCCGGGGTTGAGGGTGACGTCGAGGCCGGCCTCGTCGTAGTAGCCCTTGACCCTGGCGACGATATAGCCGGCGAACTGGAACTGGGGGAACCACTGCAGGCGCATGCTCACGCGGGGCTTTTCGGGGCCGGCGACGGGCGACGCCGGCGGCGGCGGCGCGGCGCACGCCGCCAGGGTGATGCCGAGGAGGAGAATAATAGCAAATGTTCGCATATGTGACCTCAATGGCTTTTGCGGGCGCCGGCGAGAGGGTTCGGGAGGGCCTGGCCCTCGCGAAAAAAACACCACCATCAGTGTGGTGAGTCACCAGGGTGTCAGACTTCCCGGGACCGGTTGGAAGGCGGGGAAACCGGGTTTCCCCACGCCCCTGCCCGGTGGGAAGGTCCGGGAGGGCCTGACCCTGCCGAAATGAACCTCCAGGGGGTGCCCGCCCGCGCAGGACCGGTTCGAGTGTGGGGAAAGCGGGTTGCCCCACGCCCTCGCCCGTTGGGAGGCCCTTCCAGCCTTTTCCCATACCCTTGCCCAGAGGGAGGGTTCAAGAGAACGCAGCCCCCCAGACGCTTCCCCACTCCCCACTCCCTACCCCGGTCGGCGCCAGAAGACAATGAAGCGCTCGGCCAGCACCAGCAGGCCGTGCAGCCCCAGGCTGATCGCTGCGGCGATGAGCACTGCGGCGAAGATCTGGTCGGTGCGCAAATGATAGGCGGCCACGCTGACCACGAAGCCCAGCCCGCGCCCGCTGCCGGCCAGTTCGCTCACAATCGCGCCGACTACGGCCAGGGCAGCGGCGATCTTCAGGCCGCTGAAGAGCGCCGGCAGTGACGCGGGCAGCCGCAGGCAGCAGAAGGTCTGCCAGGGAGTGGCGCCCCAGGCGCGCATCAGGGCCAGTTGTTCGGGGGTGACATCGCGCAGGCCGCGGGTGGTGGCCACCAGGATGGGGAAGAAGGCGAAGAGGGCGGCCATGGCCGCGCGGGGGGCCAGACCGTCGCCGAGCCAGATGGTCAGCAGAGGCGCCAGGGCCGCGGCGGGCACGGCCTGCGAAACCAGCACCCAGGGGTAGAGGGCGTCTTCGAGCAGCCGCAGGTGCACGAAGGCCACCGCCAGGCCGAAGCCGGCCACGGTACCGGCAGCCAGCCCGGCAATGGCCGCGGTGGCGGTGAACCCGGCGTGGCCCGGCAGGTCCCCAGGAGCCAGCAGGCGCGCCAGCACCCGCGAGGGCGGCGGCACAAGGTAGACCGGCACCTGCAAGGCGCGCAGCGCGATCTCAAGCGCGACAAGGATGATGAGCATCAGCATGAGAGCGGCGGCGTAGCGACGGGCCAGGGCGATCAGGCGCCCCGGCCCGCTCCTGGCCGCTCGCAACTCACCTCGCAGAGCGGTGTTTGACATGCCCTTATCGTACCACGAAACCGGATCAATCACCCACCGGTAGACCCACCGGGCGTCCTGGCTGCGGGAGCGCCGCGCGTGGCCGTCACCGCCAGGGCGCCGTCGCTGGTGCGCAGTTCCAGCCGTTCGCCGTCGATGCGGTACGTCGCCGCCGTGCCCAGCGCCTCCAGGAACTGCGTCTCCTGCTCCATCACCCCCTCCGGCTCGTTGCAGAGCATCCGCGTGCTCGCTATCTGGCCGATGCGCAGGCTCTGGTCGGAAACCTCGTAGGAAGTCATGTAGGTGTTGCAGCCGGCCGAGCCGCTCAGCCTGCCATCCTCGCCAAAGATGATCGTGAGCGTCGAACCGGATAGCACGCTGACCACCGCCTGCTTGCCGTTGTTGTAGCCGGTTACGGTCCAGGTGGTCCCGCTCAACGCGCGGTTCTGCGCGGCGAAGGTCGCCGCAACCTCGCCCTTGCTGTTCAGCAGCGTCAGTTGCTGGTCGGCGATTTTGAAACTGGCCGCCTGCTTCAGCGCCTCGTAGTAGGCCGTCGCCTGCTGCATAATCGGCTCGGGGCAGGCCATCATCGTGCTGGCGATCGAATCGTTGATGGTGATGCGGTCGCCATTCACCTGGTAGGATCCCCGGTACTGGTTGCACCCGTCAGTGCCGTACAGGCCGTCCGCATCGAAGTTCAGGGTCACCGGCGTGTCAGGAATCCGCGGCGCGCCGTTCAGACGTTCCAGTAACCAGCTCGTGCCGCCAGGCGGAGATTCTGTCACTGTTGTTGCCATTGTTCCCACCGTGCATGCTGTCAGGGCCAGTGCTGTTGCCATTGCCAGGATAACCGAAACAATCCGTGATGTCATTATCTTGCTCCCTGTGAGCCGGTGATCGGACCGGCTGGACCTGTATCCGTCGCATATGACAAGAAGACGCGCCAGTGGGACGAAAAGTTCCGCCGGAAGCGAGGAAACCTGGTTTCCCCGGACCTCTCCAACTGGTGTTGGTCAGGATACCATACAGCAACAAGCGTTGAAGTGTTGAGAAACCGGGTTTCCCCGGACCTCTCCAACAGGTGTTGGGGCGCAGGGAAACCTGGTTTCCTCGAAGTATACTTGTTAGTTTTTTAGGAGGGGTACCCTCTCAAACCCTCCCTCATGGCAGGGATGCGGGGAAATCTGCTTTCCTCTTCATCAACCTCGCGCAAGCGATTGACAACCCAAAACAAATGTCCTATCCTTGGGCGGAAGGGCGCAGCCCTTCCAGGAACACACTGTTTTTCCCGTTGGCGCACGGCGAAGCCGCATAGGTCACCGGAAAGGAGCCGCAGATGGGGCTGGACCTGGCGGCGTTGAGCCGGCAAGTCCGTGAGTTGAGTGGCGCGGCGGTGCATACCGCCGCCAGCGCGGCCCGGCGCGCGACCCTCGCCCGCGAGCGCTATCTGGCCGCCGCTGGCGAGGAGCGCCACTGGGCGCAGGCGGTTGACCTGAGCCGTGAGACGGCGAGCTGGTTATTCGCCCGTCCCGTCGAGCGCCTCGACACCGTGCGCGATCTGCCCGCCTGCTCGCCAGCCTATGCGGTGGTGGCCACCGACGGCTCGCAGATCGATCTCGATCGTCACGGCAGTGTGGCCTGCTACCTGATCAACATCGGCCACGTCTTCATCCGCTACGGCCAGCGCCCTGCCGCGCGCCTCGGCTCACAGCCCGCGCTCTACTACCGCGAGGAGGACCTCTACGTGAGCGATGGCGCCCGCCGGGTGGCCATCGAGGGCAACTACCTGAGCGCCCGCCGTGACGTCGAGGAGGGGCTGGCGCTGGCCGATCTCGCCGAGACGTCCCTGGATGGCACGTTACCGGCCCTGGCGCTCCAGGATGGCACCCTGGTGCGCTGGACGCTCGCCGGGGCGGAGCGTTTCGTGCAGGAGCGCTTTCTGGGGCAGTATCTGGGCTATCTGGAGCGCATGCGCGCCCGTGGCATCCCGACCGCGTCGTACATCAGCCGTCCCCGCTCCCCCGAGGTGGTCGGCGCCATCCGGCTGATGTTCTGCCCCGATGTGGACGTGGCCGCCGGGCGTGGCGCCCGCTGCGCCGAGTGCAGCGACGTGCGCGCCGGGCGCGAACCGTCGTGCGCCCTTTGCCAGGGGCTGGTTGACGCCGATGTGCTTGGCCCCCGCCTCGCCGAGGGCCAGCGCGGGCCGCTGTTCGTCTCGATGAGCACCATCAACATCGAGCGCTACGGCCCCCATTGCGTCCACTTCTTTCACCTGCGGGTCGGGCGCGAGGTGTGCCGGGTTGAGATCCCCGCGTGGGTAGCGTCCGTGCCCGCGCAGGTTGACCTGGTGCACGGCCTCGTGTATGATCAGTGCCTTCGCGGCGGGGGCTACCCCGTGGCCCTGGCCCGCGCCCACGAGCAGGCGGTGATCCGCGCGGCCGACCGGCGGGCCTTCGAGCGTATGCTCGAAGGCAGTCTCGCCCGCGCCGAATCCGCCGGTACGGTTTCCGCGAAACGGGAGAGCAAGGAGTTTAGCCGGCTGTAGTGATGACCACCCAACGCATTGGCGAGATCATCGAGTCGTCCACCACCCGCTTCACGGCGGGCGCCTACGAGTTGCTGGCCGCCCCGCCCTTCGGGGCCCTGGTGCGCGCGGTTACCCGGAGCGAGGGCCTGATCGTCTACGGCCTGGTGTACGAGATCCGCACCGGCAGCCGGGAGCCGGGAGGTCGCGCCGTGGTCCGCGGGCGCACCTACAGCGGGCGCGAGTTGTACGACGCGGAGATCTACGCCGAGAACCCCGATCTGGCCGAGGTGCTGCAGACCGAGTTCTCGGCCCTCACCGTCGGGTTTGCCGAGGGCGAGGCGCTCTACCAGTACCTCCCCCCCCAGCCGCCGCCGGTGCATTACTCGGTCTACGCCTGCGACGCGAACGAACTGGCGCGTTTTTCGGCGCGGAACGACTTCTTCCGCGCCGTGCTCTTCGCCACGCATATCCCCGGCGACGAACTGCTCGCCGCGGCCATTCGCACCGTGGCGCAGGCGCGCCCCGATCGCCACGACTACCTGGTGCGGGCCGGGCGCGATCTCGCCGGCCTGCTCAAAGACGACCACGACCGGCTCGTGGCGCTGCTGCACCGCATCCGGCCCTGAGAGGAGGAACCTATGCTGCTCGATGTCGGGTTCATGGTTGATGCCAACCCCCTGCCCGTCGCCGCCGAGGTGGCCCGCTCGGCCGAGGCCCTGGGCTTCGCCGCCCTCTGGGCGCCTGAGACCGCCCACAACCCCTTCCTGCCCCTGGCCATCGCCGCCGAACATACCAGCCGCATCAGCCTCGGCACCGCGGTTGCCATCGCCTTCCCCCGCAGCCCGATGGTGACCGCCCAGATCGCCTGGGATCTGGCCGCTTTCTCCAGGGGGCGCTTCATCCTGGGCCTGGGCACCCAGGTGCGCGCCCACATCGAGCGTCGCTTCAGCGCCAGCTTCGAGCATCCGGTCGAACGGCTGCGCGATTACATCCTGGCCCTGCGAGCGATCTGGCAGAGCTTTCAGGGCAATGGCCGCCTCAATTACCGGGGCCAGTTCTACCAGCATACGCTGATGGCGCCCTTCTTCAACCCCGGGAAGATCGATCACCCCGACGTTCCCGTGTACATCGCCGGGGTCAATGAGCGTCTGGCCCAACTGGCCGGCGAACTCTGCGACGGGTTCCACGCCCATCCCCTCAACAGCGCGAAGTACCTGCGCGAGCATCTGCGCCCCCACATCGCCGAGGGCGCCCGTAGGGCCGGGCGCGATCCCGCGGCGTGCGTGCTGGCCGGCAGCCCCCTCGTCATCACCGGGCCCGACCGCGCGAGCACCGAGCGTATGCGCGGCTTCGTGCGCCAGCAGATCGCCTTCTACGGCTCCACCCCCACCTACCGCCCCGTGCTGGAGTGCCACGGCTGGGGCGAGATTGGCGAGCGGCTCTCGCAACTGGCCGCCCAGCAACGCTGGGCCGACATGCCCGGCCTGGTGAGCGATGAGATGCTGGCCGCCTTCGCCGTCGAAGCCGCCCCCGGCGACCTGGGCGCCGCCCTGCGCCAGCGTTACGCTGGCCTGCTCGACCGCATCAGCCTGTACATGCCCTTCGTGCCCGGCCAGATGGACGATTTCTGGCGCCGCCTGGTGCGCGATGTCAGCGGGTAGAGGAAGCCTGCCGGCAGGCGCCTGTGCAGTTGTACCGCGGTGCGCGCGGCGAAGGGCAGCGATACGGGCCGTGGAATGCCAGTTCCCGTTGAATGGTCGCTACACAACGTTTTTCACTAAGGGATGCGGATCGTGCTGCTTGCCCCGTCGGTGGAAGCCTGTCACCCTGAGCGCCGGCGAAGGGTCCCGGCCGCGATGCGTCGCGGAGGTTACCCTGAGCCCTGCGGCGGAGTGTACCCTGAGCGAAGCGAAGGGCTCAGGGTGAACTCCGCCGAAGGGCTCCGCATGCCATGACGCCGGGATGATCAACAGCTTCCTCTTCTCTAAACCCCCACCCCTGCCCAAACCTCCCCCGCCGGGAGAGGGCGTCCGGCGCCTCCTCCCAACGGGGAGAGGCCGGGAGGGGGGCGGACATGGAAGGAAACGTAGTTCACAGACCATTGAATACAGTCCCCATATACCGAAATCCAAAATCCAAAATCCTATGCCCGGCGTTTTCAGCGACCTCGATCTCAGCCCTAACCCCCTCGAACTGGCCCGCCGGCGGCGCCTTGCCGCCGGGGGCTACCTCGACCTGACCAGCAGCAACCCGACCCTCCAGGGCCTGCTCTTTCCGCCGGACATCCTGCGCGCCGCCGCCGACAGCTTCTGGGACACCCGGCGCTACCAGCCCGACCCGCGCGGCAGCGCGGCGGCCCGCGCTGCCGTCGTGGGCTACTATGCCGGGCGCAAGCCTCCCTTGCCCCTGGAGAGCGATGATGTGTTCCTCACCGCCAGCACCAGTGAAGCCTACAGCCTGCTCTTCGCCCTCCTTGCCGATCCGGGCGACAACTTGCTGGCGCCCGATGTCACCTACCCGCTCTTCGAGTACCTGGCCGCTCTCCGCGGGCTGGAACTGTGCCCCTATCCGCTGCGCGAGGAGGAGGGCTGGGCGCTTGATGAGCGTGCCCTCCTCGCCGCAGCCGACGCCCGCACCCGTGGTGTCCTGATCGTCTCGCCCCATAACCCCACCGGGGCCGTCGTCTCCGCGCCCCTCGCGGCCCTCAGCCGGCTTGGCTTGCCGGTGATCTGCGATGAGGTGTTTGCCGCCTTTACCTACGGCGTACCCCACGTGCCGCCCCTCGGCGCCCTGCATGCCGATCTGCCCGTCTTTACCCTTAACGGCATCTCCAAGCTCTTCGCCCTCCCCGACCTGAAGCTGGGCTGGATCGCCCTCAATGCCGCCGCGCGCCCCTTCGGCCCGCGCCTCGAAGTGCTCAACGATACCTTCCTCGGCGCCAACAGCCTGAGCCAGCACCTCCTGCCGGCCCTCTTCGCCCAGGGCATGCCCTTCGTGGCGCAGATGACCTCCCGGGTGCGGGCCAACCTCGACCTGGCCCTCGAACGCCTGGCCGGCCATCCGCGCCTGCGCGTCCGCCCGCCCGACGGCGGGTACTACCTCTTCCCGGCCGTTAGCGGCTGGGACGACGAAGAGGCCCTGGCGCTGCGCCTCCTCGATCAGGGCATCCTGGTCCATCCGGGCTACTTCTACGGCGACGTCCCCGGCGCGCATCTGCTGCTCTCCGCGCTGACCGAACCGGCGACCTTTGCCGCGGGCCTTGATCGGCTTGTTCAGGCGCTTTGAGGGTGAACCGCGCCCGAGGTGTAAAGAGCCGATAGCCCGCCGCCAGTGGTTTCATATGAAGATTTAGAATTAAATTCGGTATAGCCCGCCCAGGCAGGCTTCACCTCGGTAGCCCGCGGCTTCAGCCGCCGGGCCACAGGGCGAATACCGGTTTATTTCCTTAATCTTTATTAGCCCGCAGCGTTCTTATCATCGAGGCGGCGGCGCCCGGCGCTCCGCCGACGCCCCGGGGGCGGAACCGACCCCGCCACCGTATCCGGCATCCCGACGCGCTCCTGTGGAACCGCGTGTGCGCCGCGCGGCGACAGGCAGGTTATAGGAAAAGAGGGATCCGGAAGCATTCCATGCTCCCGGATCCCTCAGAACCTCTATCCTGGCGGGCGCTCAGCGCCGCGCCAGCGGCAGGTAGACCCTGATCGGCGCGCCGCCGCCTGGAGGCGTCGGGCTGGGCGTTGGAGTCGCGCCCGGGGGCGTCGGGGTGGGGGTCGGGCTGCCCCCGCCGTTATTCACGGTGTACGCCTGCCCGCCGGTGAAGGGCAGGTTGCTCAGGCTGAACCCTACCTGGTCGGTGATGGTCGCCCCGGCGGGCACGTCGAGGCGCAGCGTGCCGTTGCCCGTCCCCGTGGCGACGGTGACGACATAGGTCGCGCCGCTGCCGCTGACGCCGGTGACGCTGGCCCCGCTCAGACTGCCGGTGGTCGTCAGGGTGAAGTCGCTGGCGGCTACACCGGTGACCGGCTCGTCGAAGACGACCTGGAACTGCACGCTGGCGGCGCTGGTGGGGTTGGGGGCGAGGCGGGTAATGGCGCTGACGGATGGCGGCGCGGCATAGGCGGCCACGGCGTCGGCTTCGGCAATGCCCGCGGCGTCGGTGAAGTCGCCGCCCACGTACACGTCGCTGCCGCTCACCGCCAGGGCTCTGACCGTGTTGTTCAGGGCGCCCGTGCCGCCGCTGCCGCCCAGGGCGCTCCAGGTGCTGGTCGTGCTATCCCAGCGGGCCACGTAGTCGGCTTCGGGAATGCCCGCGGCGTTGAAGAAGGAGCCGCCCACGTACACGTCGCTGCCGCTCACCGCCAGGGCGAAGACCGAGCCAGTCAGGGCGCCTGTGCCGCCGCTGCCGCCCAGGGCGCTCCAGGTGCTGCCGTTCCAGCGGGCCACGCGGTCGGCTTCGGCAATGCCCGCGGCGTCGGTGAAGTAGCCGCCCACGTACACGTCGCTGCCGCTCACCGCCAGGGCGAAGACCGGGCCGTTCAGGGCGCCGTTGGGCGCGGACCCCAGGTTGGTCCACCGGGGTGTGCCGGCCTGGGGCTGGAAGATCGGCCCCTGTTCGGGGTCGAGGGTCACCTGCCAGCCGCTCACGTCCAACGCGCCGCTGAACGAGCCGTCGAGCCGCAGGGTGCCGTCGGGGTTGAGCAGGGTCTCCACAGGGGTGGCGTCAGGTGCGGGGGCGTCCTCCGGCTGCGGCGGCTGGGCCGTGACGCGGACGCCGCCGAGGAGAACGCTGAGGGTGAAGACCAGCGCGATGATCCAGGTGCGGATGTACATATGGTGCTCTTCCTTTTCCGATGTACAACAACGATGTACAGACGACCATCAGCGAAGGGAAAGCACTGGCGATCAGGGGTGGGCGTTCAGGCCCGAGAGATGGGCAGTAAGGGTGTCGGACGGCTCTTTTCCTGGTCTGACCGTTCACCAACACCCCCGGCCCGTGGCGCGGCGGGGGGGACGTCGCGCTGTGGCGGCAGCGATTGGACCGCCAGAGAAGATACAGGGTCGTTCCGTATCCGCCAATCAGTATGCTGGTACGCGCATTACGGGAGTATTACCACCAGGGCGCGGCAGACAGCGGCGCATCCGGCGCCGGCTGCTCCCTTCCCATCCTTTCCCACACCGGCGGGGACGACCGGCCGGTCGCCCCCGCTCGTCCATCCATGCAGACAGGTAGGAGGGTCGTCTGCCCTTTCGACGCGCGGGTCATGCACATTCCCCACAACTTAGACCCAACCGCTTCTGCGTCAGGAGGGCCGTCTGCCCTTTCGACGCGCGGGTCATGCACAGGCGCCGGTCGGAGGGCCATGCTCTTTCCACATCGCTTTACACTTCTCACCCAGGTCGAAGCCGAATCCCTCATTCTGTAGGCATGAGACTATTGCAATGGTGCAGAGCGGGTTGTATAATGATCCCTGGTCATCTACAATGAACAATGGGGTGTGGTGCAACCCGGAGGGTTGCGTGCCCGGGGAAACCGGGTTCACCTCGAGTAGACACGTAGCACCTATCCGGATAACCTGATTGTCCCATCCCTTTTCTGGGAGGGCTTCGCCCTCCCAGCCCCTCTCTGAGGGGAGGGGCGTTGGGTAACCTGGTTTCCCCACGCCCCTCCAGGAGTTATTCGGATGGGCTCGTATTCAATCCCGGTGTTGCGCGGCGCAGCCGCATGGACAACCGAGCCGCCTGATGAAACGCACACCGCGCGCCCCCGGTGACGACGCCGGGCCAGATGATGACGACCTGCTGCGTGAACTGCTCGCGACCCAACTGCCGAGCCGGGAGGACCAGATCCGTCCGGCGCGGCTGCGGTCGGCCTCGCAACAGCAGCGCATAGCCCTGCGTGGCTTTCGGTTGCGCAACTGGGTTGATCGTGGGCTGACGGTGCTCGAGCGGACGCTGGTAGCGGCAGCGGTCATTGCCTTTGGCTACTGGCTGTTCGATGGCCCCGTGCGCGATTTCCTGCATACACGCTCCAATCTGGCTATGCCCCGGGCGCAGGCGATGGCGCCTCCACCGACGCCGCCCCTGGTGGTTCCCTCGGCGCCCGCTCAGGCCGCGGGCGCGCCCCTGCCCTTTACCCGCCCCGAGGAGCCTGGCCTCAACCCTCCATCGCAGCGCGCGCCCCGTGAAGCCTTTATGGCGCCGCAGGCCGTTCCGGCGGCCGTGCCCCTGAGCGATGATCCGCGCCCCCAACGCCTGATCATGCCCGCCATCGGCGCCGATATGCCGGTGTACGAGGTCTTCATTATCGATGGAGAATGGGAAGTGGCCGAGTACGCCGCGGGCTACCATAATGGCAGCGCCCTGCCTGGCGCCATCGGAAACACGGTCTTCTCGGGGCATGCTGGTTTGCGTGGCGCCGTGTTCAAGGATATCGGCCGGCTCAGACCGGGAGATGAGGTCATCGTCGAGACCGGGAGCTGGCGCTACGTCTATCGCGTGCGCGAGACGCTGTACGTCTGGCCCACCCAGGTCGAGGTCATGGATCCCACCTCGACGCCGGTGCTTACCCTGATCACCTGTACAAACTGGGACACGCAGCGTCTGGTGGTCGTCGCCGACCTTGCCGACGCGCGCCCGCGCTCCTGAAGCGAGGAGTTGGTATGCAGCCGCCTGCACGAGGTCGTCCATCATCGCCTGGCCGTGGCCGCGCACCCGCCCGCTGGACAAAGCTGGAACTGGCGCTGATTGTGCTCAGCGTGGTGATGATCGCTTTCCCGCTCTACGCGGGGGCGATGCGCTTCGTCTTTCCCCCGCTGGCGCCCGCCCAGGAAAGCACACCCGAGGCGCCCACGGTTGATCCCGTCCTGCCGCCGACAACGGTCCCCACTAACACGCCGCTTCCTACCGACACCCTGGTCCCGCTCCCCACCGATACCCAGGCGCCGACGCCAACCGACACCGGTAGCCCGCAGCAGATCGTGACGGCGACGCCCATCGCAACGCCGCCCACCAATACCCCCGAGCCGCCGACGCCTACCAATACCGTTGGCGCGGCCACGCCGACCAGCACAGTCGAGGCGGCTACCCCGACGAACACGGTTGAGCCGGGCACGCCGACAAATACGGTGGGGCCAGGCACACCAACGAATACGGTCGTGCCGACGAGTACTCCCGCTCCCGTGACCGGCGTCCGGGTCTTCAAGGTCGCCTCGGTTTCCGAGGCGGCGCCGGGGCAGCAGTTCAGTTACAGCGTCGCCGTGGTTACGGATAGCACCGCCGATCAGCAGGTCACGATGGAGGACGCGATCAGCGGCGAGCTGGAAGTGCTGAGCGCCAGTTCGAGTTCCGGGAATTGTAATGCCGGCCAGACGGTGCAGTGCACCCTGACCATTAACGATGCCAATCCGGCGACGGTGACCATTCAGGTGCGGGTGCGCACCACCGTCGCTGCGGGTACAAGCATCGCCAATAGCGCCACCGCTGGCGGACAAAGCTCGGGCACGGTGGTGGTGCGGGTCAGTGGCGCGCCGATCGCTTCGCCGACGCCCGGCGGCCCGACGGTGACGCCCGGCGGCCCGACGGTGACGCCCGGCGGCCCGACGCCTACTCCTGTCGTTCCACCAGCGACCCCGGGCGTGCCGCCGACCAGCCCGCCTCCGCCGGAGCCACCGCCGCCATCCGGCGAGCAGGAGCCTGAACCGCCCCCGGCCACCCCGGTTCCACCCGCGCCACCTGCGCCCCCCCCGCCACCGCCGGTGGTGGTCCCCGAACTGCCCACCGAGCCGCCTACGGTGGTGGTTGCCCCCACCTCTCGCCCGGTTGTGCGTCCCACTGCGGCGGTGCGCCCGACGCGCGCGCCGCTCGGCCCGACCAATACGCCGGCGCCGCTCATCCCCATTGGCACCAGCACGGCAGCGCCGGTCACTACCCCCGGCGTTACGACCGACGTCTTCTTCCGCCTGGCGAGCGACTGGGGCAGCGCCTACCCTGGCCAGCAGGTCAACTTCACCCTGGTGGTGCGGAACACCCGCCCGCCTGCCACCGATGGGGCCAGTACGCTGCGTACCATCACGGTGCGGAGCGCCCTGCCCGCCAACCTGGAGGTGCTGGGGGCGCGGGCCGATCGCGGGGTTGATCCAACCGTCAGCGGCAACGACGTGAACTACACCCTCGACCAGCTCCAGCCTGGCGAGGGGGTCGAAATTACGATCCCGACGCGCATCAGGCCCGATGTCACCGTAGGCACCTTGATCGTTGTTCAGGGTCAGTTGTTCTACGATGGCCTCACTCCGGCCCCGCTCTTCTCGAACATCGTCTCGGTGCAGGTCGTGGGCGCCGCTCAGCCGCCGACGGCGCCGATCGCGCAACAGGTGACGCTCACCACCGCACCCTACCCGCCGCCGCGCAGCCCGACCGTGGCTCGCACCGCGACCAGCGGCCCGACGGCGACCAGGGCTCCGACGAACACGCCGTTGCCGACCATTGCCCCGGCGCCGCCGCCGTCACCCCCGCCCGCGCCCTTGCCCGAAACCAGCGCCGGTGTGCCGCTCCTCGGTATCATGCTCCTCGGCGGCACGCTCCTCACGCGCACCATTCGCCTACATCGCGCCAGGAGTCGGCTGTAAATGCCCGGTGGCGCAACCCGGGAGGTTGCGCCACCGCCTGGTTTCTGGTCGGGCGGGGACGTGGGGAAACGGGGTTTCCCCCTCTCTTTCCCACCGGCGGGGGCGCGCCGCGGTGCTCCCACGGGGAGGGGTGAGGGGAAACCGGGTTTCCCCAAGGCTATGACAGGGGCGTGGGGAAACGGGGTTTCCCCCTCTCTTTCCCACCGGCGGGGGCGCGCCGCGGTGCTCCCACGGGGAGGGGTGAGGAGAAACCGGGTTTCTCCAATGCTTTGAGAGGGCGCGGCGCAGCCGCAAAGGGAAACTACCGCGTCTGGCGCGTGGAGAGGCGCCGCGGCTGCCAGCCATCAAGCGCCAGCCAGAGCATAATCGCGAGCAAGAGCCAGTGGAGTTGTTCGCGCACGATCACCAGCACAGCCACGATCTGGCGCGAGACCGGCAGGGCCTCATACAACCGCTGCAGGCCAATCGCGGGCGCGGCGCGGAGTTGTTCCAGGATGGCGATAAGGCCCAGTTCGGCGCCGAGCGAGCCGATGACCTGCCAGGCCACGGCCAGGGAGAGGCCGACCGCCACGGCGGTCAGGATCAGCACGAGCGTGCTGTACCAGGGCTGTGGGCGCGGGCGCTGCAGCGTCTCGGCCCACAAGGTTCCGTTGGGAATCAGCCCCAGCAGACAGGCCGTAACTTCCGGCGGAGCTTCCCAGCGCAGTTCCTGACGCAGGACCCGATCGAGGGCGTCGTCCGGGCCACGCGCGGTTGGTTCCAGAGGGTCACGCATCGTCTTGTTCCAATTCCCGTTGATCGCCAGATATCATCGGGACGCCATCCACGCCAATCCACCATCGAACTATCTTCCGGCTGTGCCTGCCAGCAGGCGCAGCGGCACGGAGCCGGGAAACTGGTCCCGGCGGTCCTCGCGGCGCGGCTGCGCTACCGCGCGTGTCGTGGCTGGAGGATGCTCCTGGGTCTCCAGAATAGCCGCCAGGCGTTCTTTGCCGCGCCGGATGTGGCTCTTCACCGTGTTCAGCGGAATATCGAGGATCTCCGCGATGTCGGTGTACTTCAGATCCTCGAAGTAGTACAACGTCAGCACCAGCCGGTAGTGCTCCTCGAGTTGCCCGAGCGCCTGGCGCACCTGGTCACGCAGTTCACGAGTATCGAGCGCCTCGGCGGGATTGGCCCAGCGGTCGTCGTCCGCGATACTGGCGATCTGGTCGGCTTCTTCGTCTTCAGACGCCGCGGGAGCGATGGGCACCTGGCGCCCGCGCCGGCGCAACTCATCACGACACAGGTTTACCACCAGCCGGTACAGCCAGGTGGTAAAACGACTCTCGCCGTTGTACTGCGGCAACGCGCGAAACAGCCTGATAAACGCCTCCTGGGTCAGGTCGGCGGCGTCTTCGGGGTTCTTCAGCACGCTCATCGCAATGCTGTAGACATAATGTTGCTGGCCCAGGACGATCTGGGTCAATGCCTGGGGGTCACCCTCTTGCGCCCGGGCGATCAACTCACGCGTTGGTTCTGCCACCGTTGACCTTCCTGGCGCTGCGACCCGCTGCGGCAATCTGAGCTTCCGGCCAGGGCGCTGGCCCGGAGGGGCGATCTGTCCGGCGGGCGCGGCGGCGCCATCGTCACTTCTGCACTGCGCCCAGTATGGCACAGATCGCACCCCCGAGCATCACTCCGCGGGCGGAGCGACATCCCCGACTTTCGTCATAGGTGGCCCTGCTCGAAGAGTATGACGAGCAACCGGCGGCCAGGGTTGCAGGGTCTTCAGGGGACGGGATCATACCCGCCGCGACCCCAGGGGGCGCAGCGCAGCAGGCGCTTGAGGGTCAACCAGCCGCCCTTGAACACGCCGTACTTGCTGATGGCTTCGATGCCATACTGCGAGCAGGTTGGCGTATAGATACAGCTAGGCGGCAACCACGGGGAAATCGCCAGTTGATAGAAGCGGATTAACTTGAGCGCAAGCCAGCGGAGCATAGGATCTGGTGCCAGAGACCTTATAATGCCAGAAGGTTCAAACGAGCGTTACCGTTCTCTCGACGACCGACAGCCGGGCTACGCGGCACCCTGCCCGATGGCGGAGAGGGAGGTTTGCCGGGCGGTCAATGCGACGATTACTCAAGGGGTTCCTTACCAATGGTGAAACTGCACGATGCAGCGCCCTGACCGATGCACGAGCACTGTTCCACTGCGAACCGGCGGCCGCCGGAGACCCAGGCCGTCGCCTCCTCGATGATCCCCCGCGCCATGTAGAACACCGGCCCGGGCTCGGGGCGCGTAATGCAGTTCGAGCACCGGGTGATGTGGTAGATGAACTGCCCGCGTTCCTCTTCGACGTGGCTGGACTGATCACTGAAGCGGTCAAACGTCTGCGCCGTGGCGTTCAGCACGATCTTCAGCTTCATGGTGATCGGCATCAGTTTGAGGGCCAGGTCAGCCATCCCCAGGAGGGGGCCAAATTCCTTCAGCCCGAGGGTGAAGGCCACGCGCCCCATGCGCAACTCGAGGCCGCGCGCCCCACGCGGGCCGTACATCGTCCCTAATGCGACTGAAGTAGCGGAAATGGCTTCGAATGGGAACTCGCGCTTCAGATCGTTCGGCGGATAGGCATCGAGGTACTGGGGGAGATCAGCCAGGCGGAGCAGCGCCTTCACTCCATTCTGGCCCATAACCTCTTCAAGCGAAATGAACGTGAGCCGTCCGATTTTATTGGGGTAATGCAGGCCACGGAATTCTTCTACTGACGTCATGGGCTCTCTGGCTCCTTACACAGCTATGCAGAGAACGGCAGTATTGACGCTGCGACGCAGCACAGTATACCAG
Source organism: Chloroflexaceae bacterium (assembly GCA_034431835.1). GTDB lineage: Bacteria > Chloroflexota > Chloroflexia > Chloroflexales > Chloroflexaceae > JACAEO01. The sequence goes on from DAOUDA010000252.1 coordinate 15,906, forward strand.
ACGACTGCTACCACTGCGGCACTAGCGCACCGTTTCCCAGACCAGGTGGGCCAGTTGAGGCAGAATGAGCCGTTCCATCGCCAGGCGAACAGCATTGGTGGAGCCGGGCAGACAAAATATCAGCGCCTCACCGTAGACGCCAGCCGTGGCCCGCGAGAGCATCGCGGCCGGGCCGATCTCTCCGTAGGAAAGCATGCGGAACAACTCGCCAAACCCCGGCAGTCGTTTTTGCAGCAGGCCGTCAATCGCCTCGAAGGTGCTGTCACGGCGGGCGATACCCGTGCCGCCGTTGGTGATGATCAGTTTGCACCCTTCCGCCGCATAGTCGCGTACCAGACCGGCAATTTCCGCCGGTTCGTCGCGCGCTACCGCATATCTTACCACATCATGTCCTGCCTGTGTGAGCAGGGAGCGGATGATGGCGCCGCTTTCGTCGGTCTCGGGGGTGCGGGTGTCGCTGATCGTCAGCACCCCGCAGCGGATGGCCGTGGCGGTCTCGCGGGCGCGCCGTTCGTGCTCCTCGTGTCCCATGGGTCTTGCTCCTGGAGTGCGGGGCAATCTGGTTGCCCCGACGCTTTCCGTAGCGGAAGGACTGGGAGGGCAATGCCCTCCCAGGATAGTGTTCACATCTACCGAACACGTTCGCACCGCAGAGGGCGCGGAGGGCTTCAAAAATTTCATCCTCTCCGTTCCTCTGCGTGCTCTGCGGTACATCTGAACAGGTACCCTCCCAGATCCTCCCGGCCAGGGGGAGGTGTGGAGGGCGCGGCGCTCCGGAATCCATAAAGTGATTGCGGGGAGGCGGAGCCCCTCCCAAACTGAGAAACACTATACTTCCCAGAACTGCCGCGCCCAGCCGCGCCGGGCGAGGATGTCGCGCAGGTCGAGCATGGCGGTGTACGTGGGCAGAACGAAGAGGGTCACTCCGGTGGGCAGGCTGGCCAGTGCCGCGTCTATGGCGCGCCCCAGATCGGGTTCGAGACGCATCTGCGCTTCGGGCACGCCGGCATATTTGAGCCGCACGGCCATGTCTTCGGCGCGTGTGCCGCTCAGGGTGACCCGCGCCAGCCGTTCGGCCAGCGACTCAAACTCGGCGTCCCAGAGCCACGAGACGTCGGTGCCATCGGCGAAGCGGTCGTTGATGGCGATGAGCAGGTGCAACCCGGCGTCACCCGCCTGGCCATTGGCGCTGGCGTCAGCGGGTTCGCCGCCGTCCACAAGCATGCGCACCGTCTCGCTGGCGCCGACGGGGTTCTTGATCAACGCGATGAGCATGGGCGCGCCGTCCGGGCCGGCGGTGAGGCGCTCGATGCGCCCGAAAGCGGCGCGGAAGCCTTCGAGGGCCGCGCGGGCGCTGAATGGCGCCACCCCCAGCGCCAGGGCGGCGGTCAAGGCGGCCGTGGCGTTCATGGCGTTGTAGAGGCCCGGAAGGGGTAGGTTCACCTCCATCGCGCCGCCGGGGTAGAGCAGGTAGAGCTGGCTTCCCCGCGTTCCCCGCAGCCGGAGCCGCACGAGCCGCACCTGCGGTTCTGGCCGGCGGCGCCCGCATTGCGGGCAGTGGTAGTGGCCGATGTGGGCGTAGAAGGCCAGATCGTACACGTACCGCTGCCCGCAGCGACGGCAGAACTGTGAGTCGGCGATGTGCGCCCCCGCGCCCGTGGCGTGCTGCGGATCGTCGAGCCCGTAGTACACGACCCGCGCTCGGAGGCTGGACCCCAGGTCGGCTACGGCGGGGTCGTCGGCGTTCAGGGCCACCGTGGCTTCGGCGGGCAGCTCTGTGAGGGCCGCGCGCCAGGCCGCGGCGACCGTGTCCACCTCGCCGTAGCGGTCGAGTTGATCGCGGAAGAGGTTGTGGATCAGCACCAGTCGCGGGCGGGTTTCGGCGATCGCCCGGGGCAGCGCGGCTTCGTCGGTCTCGAACAGGCCGATGGTGGCCCGCGGGCGCCCGCGCCAGTCGGCGTTGGCGATGGCCGTGGCGGTGAGGCCGGCGATGAGGTTGGCGCCGGCGCGGTTGTGCAGCACGCGCTCGCCGCTGGCGCCCAGCATATCGGCGAGCATGCGGCTGGTGGTGGTTTTGCCGTTAGTGCCGGAGAGTAGCGCGACGCCGTGGGGCAGCGCGGCGGCGAGGGCGCCCAGCACGTCGGGAGCTACCCGGCGCGCCAGGCTGCCGGGCAGGGTGGTCCCGCCCCCCAGGCGGAACCGCCGCGAGAGCGTGCCGGCGACTTTGCCCGTGACAATGGCTAGAGGCGTGCGGAGGGACATCGCTGCTGATCGAAGGTGCTCTGGGCAGCCGGACATCGTTTCGCTGCGCGGCCCTGGATGTACCACGATGGTGGAGGTGCGGAGGGCGCAGTCCTCCGCGATCCTTTCGCCCGCGGCGGCAGGCGTGTCCCGGTTGTGCCAGGACGCGCGCCCGCCGCGGGCGGAACAGGGGTTGCGGGGAGGCGAAGCCTCCCCGCGCGCCTCCAGACGGTCACGCAGGTGTGAACCATGGCTCAACGTAACCCGGCCTTGCGCAGCGCCGCGGCGAGGGGGTTGTCGTCGTCGTCCTGATCCGTCGCCTCCTCGGCGCTGGTTGCGTAGAGCGAGGAGGCGGGGCGCGGCTCGTCGGGTTCCTCGGGCTCTTCGTCGTCGGCTTCCCAGTCGAGCGACAGGTTTTCCGCCCCGGCGATGGCGATGATGTCCTCGACGCCGAAGCGGAGCACGTCGATGCGCTCGGCGTCGGGTTCGACCTCCAGGCTCGCGACCAGCCGCAGTTCGGGCACGGCGGTGGCGACCTCGCTGAGCAACTCCGGGCGGCGCGGCGGCGGCCGGTCGGAGGCCATCAGCGCCTCGACCTCCTCGACGCTGGCGGGGATGCCGGTGTCCACCAGCAGGATCGTCACCCGCACCATGGGGTAGAGCAGCTTAAGGATGGCGCGGGTCTCTTGCAGTTGCCCAACCGCCCGGCGCAGGGCGCTGGCGGTGCGGCTGGCCTTGATCTCGAAGACCCACGCGCTGCGATCGGCGAGGTGCAGGGCGTCCAGTTCACGGTACTTGATCACCCCGCGCTTGTTGCGCCGCTCTTCGTAGGCCAGGATGCGCCGCTCGTCGAGTTCGAGACGCTCGCCGAGCCAGGCGCGCAGGGCGGCCTCGGCCTCGGCCCCGAAGAGATCGCGCTGGCGCGGCGGGCGCATGGCTTTCTGATTCTTGCGCTGCAGCTTGAAGCTCTCGACGTAGGCGCGGTAGTATTTGTCGTCTTCAGTGATCAGGCGCGGGCGACCGTAGGTAATCATTGGCATGCTCGGGTTACTGCTGCTTGCCCAGTTCAACGGAGCGCCGGTAGGCGGCCCAGATGGCGTCGGCGAGGACGGTGCGCATGCCCCCCCGCTCCAGTTCAGCCAGGGCCGCGGCGCTGGTGCCCCCTGGCGAGGTCACGGCGTTGCGCAGTTGGGCCGGGTGCAGGCCGCTCTGCAAGGCGTAGCGCACCGAGCCGAGCATGGTCTGGAGCACCAGTTCTTCGGCGATGCGCCGCGAGAGGCCCAGATGCACGCCGGCGTCGATCATCGCTTCCATCATCAGAAAGAAATAGGCCGGACCGGTGCCATTGATCGCCGTGGCCATATCCAGGTAGGCTTCGGTGTCAACGAACAGTTCGTGGCCCAGGGCGCCGAGCACCGTGCGCGCCCAGCCGCGCTGGCTCTCGTTGACCTCGGGTCCCGCCGTCCAGACGGTCATCCCCTCGCCGATGATCGCCGGGGTGTTGGGCATGCTCCGCACGATGGCGGGATGCTCGAGGGCCTGGGCGAAGGTGGCGATGGTCGCCCCGGCGACCACCGAGATGGCCAGATCCTCGCCGCGCAGCGCGCCGCGCAGGGGCGGGAGCACGCGCTTGAGTTGCTGCGGTTTCACGGCGAAGATCACTACCCGGCCCCACTCGGCGGCGACGAGGTTGTCGTGGCTGGTGTGCACCCCGTAGCGGGCCGCCAGTTCGCGCCGGCGGTCCTCGCGGGGATGGCTTACCAGGATCTGCTCTGGTCCCACCAGTTCCTGGCGCAGCAACCCGCCAACAATCGCCTCGCCCATCGCCCCGGAGCCGATCACGCCAATTTGCAGGTCTTTAATCATCAGGTATCCATTCGGCTTCGCTGCAGACCGGGGTGTGAGGAACCCTGTCGTGTCCAGCGGGGTGGATCCCATTCCGGTTCTGGGAAAACGCCGGTTAATTCCATACTCCTGGGGAGGGCTCAGGATGGCTGAGCCCCAGGATAGGGGCGCGCTCGAATTCGGAGATGTACATGCGTTTCACCTTCTGCCCATCCGCACACGTGCAGGTCGCCGGGTCAAACTGTATGCGCAACACCCCGCCCCGGTACGGTGTCCTGAACGGCGGGACCAGGCGCAGACGGCGTCGGCGGAAAAGCCTGAGTATGGGCATGCCGCCCCGGCGCAGGATGCCCGCGACCGAGGCGGGAAGATTCAGGTTCGGGCCCGACTCGGAGTTGGCGAAATAGAGGGCATCGGCGAGTTCGTCCAGGCCCGCGTCGCTCATCGTGCGCGTAGTTGCCCACCATAAGCTGGAACCCTTCTGATCGGGCTCCTGCCGTGTGCCACAATTTTACCGCATCACCACGCGGGTGACAAAGGCTATTGGCGTTGCATCCAGGGCTGATGCAAAGTCAGTTCCGGAAGAGGAGCCGATCACTGGCAGCGGCCATCGACCGCTGAAAGGCGGCAAGGTTGCTCAAGCCA
>DAOUDA010000253.1:0-12492 GCA_034431835.1 Chloroflexaceae bacterium
GCGGGCCGGCTCTACGGCCCGCCCGCCCATTGCCGGTAAATCCGCATGCCACATCCGAGGTAGCTCCGTGGAAATCACCCTCGACTCGCCCCTCGATATGCACCTCCACCTGCGCGAGGGGGCCATGCTGCGCCAGGTCGCCCCGTTGAGCGCCCGCCACTTCGCCGGGGCGGTGGTGATGCCCAATCTTGTGCCGCCGGTGGATAGCCTGGAACGGCTACGCGCCTACCGCGCGGCGATTCTCGATGCCGTCGCCCCCTTCACCTTCATGCCCTGGATGACGCTCTTCTTCCGTCCCTACCCCGAGGATCTGCTGGCTGCTGCACGGCACGAGATCATCGGCGTCAAGCTCTACCCCGAGGGCGTGACCACGAACAGCGCCGACGGCGTGCGTGACCTGGAAACGGTAGAGGAGACCCTGGCGCGCATGGAGCGCCTGGGCATTCCGCTGCTGGTCCACGGTGAGACGCACGGCTTCGTGCTCGACCGAGAGGTCGAGTTTCTGCCCGTCTACGCCCGCTGGGCCGAACGCTTCCCCCGTCTGACGATCGTGATGGAGCATGTAACCACCGCTGCCGCACTCGATCTGCTCGATCACTACCCCAATCTCGCGGCGACGGTGACGGTGCACCACCTGCTGACCACCCTCGACGACGTGGCCGGGGGGCTGCTCCAGCCGCACCTGTTCTGCAAGCCCATCCCGAAGCGTCCCGAGGATCGCGCCGCGTTGCAGGCCGCGGCGCTGCGCGCCCATCCACGCCTGATGTTTGGCAGCGATTCCGCGCCGCACCCCCGTGAGCGCAAAGAGGCCGCCGCGTGCGCCGCGGGGGTCTTCAGCGCGCCGGTGGCCCTGGCGTTGCTCGCGGAACTGTTCGCCCGACACGAGGCGCTGGCGAACTTGCAGCCGTTCGTTTCGGACAACGCCCGGCGGGTGTATGGCGTCACCCCGCCAGCGCGGCGCGTCCGTCTGGCCCGGCGCCCCTGGCAGGCGCCGGAGCGTTACGGGGATGTCGTGCCGTTCTATCACGGTCAGACGCTGGAGTGGCAGGTCATTGATGTTGAACCCTGAGTCTGTTGCGGCGGTCGAAGCGGCCCGGTTTGGCGAGCGGTTCGTGCGCCCGCTCTACACCGGCTACAGCTTCGCCGCGATTCCCGGGACGATCGAGCGTCTGCTCACCGGCGCCAGCGGCGAAGCCCTGCCCCCCGCGGCCATCCCCGGCGGCCTGGAGCGGCGCGAAACGGTGATCCTGCTGTTCCTGGACGCGCTCGGCTGGCAATTCTTCGCTGCGTATGTTGACCGGTACCCCTTCCTGCGACGCGCGCTCGAGCAGGGCGTGGTCTCCCGGCTGACGACCATGTTCCCCTCAACCACCGCGGCCCACATAACGACCATCCACACCGGCCTGCCGCCAGGTCAGTCGGGGATCTTCGAGTGGTTCTTCTACGAACCGAGCCTGGGCCGGATCATCGCGCCATTGCTCTTCTCCTACGCCGGCGAGCGCGAGCGTGAGACCCTCGCCGCCGCCGGGGTGGAGCCGGCGGCGCTGTTCCCCACGGCGACGCTGTATCAGCGCCTCGGGGCGGTGGGGGTGCATTCGACCGTGTTCATGCACCGCGCCTACGCCAACTCCTCCTTCAGCCGCGTCGTCTGCGCGGGGGCCGACACGGTGGCCTACCATACCCTCGCCGAGGCCGTCACCCTGCTTGGCCAGCGCCTGGAGGCGCGTCACGGCCCGGCCTACTATTTCCTCTACGTAGATACCGTTGACGACCTGTGCCACACCTACGGCCCCGGGGCGCCCCACGTCGCGGCCGAGATTGACACCGTGCTGACCACCCTCGACCGGCTGCTGCACCCTCTCCTGGCCCGGCTGGGACGGCCCGTGTTGCTGTTGTTCACCGCCGACCACGGGCAGATCGCGGTGAACCCGGCTGCCAGCCTCATGGTCAACCGGCTCGTCCCCGCACTGGCGGCGGCCACCCCCGGCGGCGCCGACGGGCGCCCGCTGGCGCCGGGAGGCTCGAACCGCGACCTGTTCCTCTACCTCAACCAGGATCGGATGGAGGAGATGCGCGCCGCGCTCAACGAACGCCTCGCCGGGCGCGCCGAGGTTCATCGCGTGGCCGACCTGGCGGCCCGAGGCCTCTTTGGCCCCCACGTCTCGCCCCTCTTCCAGGCCCGCGCTGGCGACCTGGTGGTGCTGCCCTACGCTGGCGAGTCGGTATGGTGGGACGCCGAGCCATTCGAGCTGCGCCACCTGGGGATGCACGGCGGCCTGACCCCTGAAGAGGCGCACACGCTGCTCGGTGCCTTGATGTACGAGTAGCTTCGCCGGCGGTTCCGGCGCCGCCGGGTTAGCTCTACTTTGTCGCTTGCCGTCGTTTGTGCTACGAGGAAGTTCGGAGGGCTACACCCCTCCAAACGTTTCCTGGCGTGGCACGGCTTTGTCACACCGCGTCAGATCTGCGGGGGCCGCAGGCCCCCGCAACCCCCGCCAGGGCAAAGTGACAAGTTATAGGGTTTGCTCTATCATCGAAATCTGACGATTGTCAGGCAGATAGCGGATGCGGACGGCGGTCCCCCTCTCATAACGTCTGTAGAGGTCATAATCAATCTTCTCGGCCCTGGTGATGATGTTGCCGTCATTGCTCTGGAAGGCATACGCAATGCAGTAGATTTTATCACCATCGCTATCCTGCTCCATCCATCGATCGAAGACAACCCCCTGGGTGATCTGCCCCCTGTTGCGCAACTCATCCAGATGATCGGCCCGGCGGCTCAGACGCAGCACACTGACCATCCAAATCACGAGCCAAAAGGCCCAAATCCCGATCCAGATCCAGTAAAGCATATACTCAGGGCGTAATTCCGACTTAATCCCTGTGACGTTCGGGTCCGCCGGCCAGTAAACCACTTCGATGGGCTGACCGACTCGCGCCCGTTGATATAAGTCGCCAGACACATCTTGCTTCTTCTGAAACGGTTTGACCTCCCCTCCGACCGGGGCCTCAAACCGGTAATGGATGTAATATTCGTTGCCTGTATCATAAGATTCCGCCTCAAGTCTCGTAATGATCGCTCTGGTGAAGACGCCCTCGTTCATGAGGCGATTGTAGTCGCGCATCCCCGATAACAACCCCCAGACGTTGAACAACAGTAGCACCGCGCCGATCACGGCCGCTAGAGATGCGATGACCAGGTGCATACCAGGGGTTTTCAACGGCGCTTCTAGAGTTTTCGGACGGGGCAGGTACGTGTAGTCGAAGGGGACCGACGCAGTCGCAGCGGTGGTGCCGGCCAGAGCGGTGGCGTCAGCCAGAGCGATGGCGTCGGCCAGGAATGGACGCAAGGCCGGATCGCGGTAGGCAGAGAGATCGATCCCGCAGGTGTTGCAGTGGGTAACCCCTTCTTCCTTCGAGTCGCGTGCCGCAGCGAGGACAGGTGGCGAGTGAAACGGCCATCGCGCAATCTCCTTCTCTCTTGAAGCGCGTATGATCACGTCTACCATGGCTTTCTGATGTCACGCCAGTCTAAGCTTAGCACCGGCGCATTACGTAGCGGCAACCGGGCGTTACACCGTCATCTCCCCGCTTGAGACAACGCATTGACGCCCGTTCGCCCGCCGTGCTATACTCCACGGCAAAAGTGCATAGCGCTCATCAAGAGGGGTGGAGGGACCGGCCCGATGAAGCCCCAGCAACCCCCCGGAGCGGCGCCGCGCCGCTCCGCGGCCTGGAAGGGTGCTAAGTCCGGCAGCGCAAGCTGGGAGATGAGGTCATCGCAGCCTTCACACCAGCGTGTGAAGGTTTTTTTGCGCGACACGAGGAGCATCACAGTAGTGACGAAGCCTAAACCCACCTACCTTGAAGCCCTGCGCCAGCGCGTGTTGATCTACGACGGCGCGATGGGTACGAGCATCGACACCTTCCCCCTGACCGTCGAGGACTACGGCGGCGAACGCACCTTCGGCAACCGCGATTACCTGGTGATCACCCGGCCCGATGTTATCACCCGCATCCACGAGTCGTTCATGGAGGCCGGGGCGGACGTGCTGGAGACCTGCACCTTCCAGTCCACCCGCCTGCGGCTGGAGGAGTGGGGGCTGGGCGAGCGCACCCTGGAGATCAACCGCGCCGCCGCCCGCCTTGCCCGCGCTGTCGCCGATCGCTTCGAGGCCCGCGATGGCCGCCCGCGCTACGTCGCCGGCTCGATGGGACCGACCGGCAAGCTGCCTTCGTCCGACGATCCGGCGCTCTCCGACATCACCTTCGAGGAACTGAGCGATATCTTTCGCGAGCAGGCCATTGGCCTGATCGAAGGCGGGGTTGACGTGCTGCTGGTCGAGACCAGCGTGGACATCCTCGAGGTCAAGGCGGCCCTCGACGGCATCCGCCGCGCCAAAGCCGAGTTGAACCGCCCCGATGTGGCCGTGCAGGCCCAGGTCTTTCTCGACCTCTCCGGGCGCATGCTCCTCGGCACCGATGTGCCGGCGCTGATCGCCACCCTGGAGGCCATGCCGGTGGACGTGATCGGGCTGAACTGCTCCACCGGCCCCGAGCATATGCGCGCGGCCATCCAGTACCTCACCGCCCATTCGCGCAAGCCGATCTCCTGTATCCCCAACGCCGGCCTGCCGCTGGAAGTTGACGGCCAGACGGTCTACCCCATGGCGCCGGAGCCGTTCGCGCATGTCCTGGGCGAGTTTGTGAGCGAGTACGGCGTGGGCGTGGTGGGCGGATGCTGTGGCACCACCCCGGCCCACATCGCGCGCCTGCGCGCCGAGGTCGGCTACGACCGCCCGCCCGCGCCCCGGCAGATCGAGTATATCCCCAGCGTCTCGTCGGGCATCCGCGCTGCCGCTTTAAAGCAGGATGTAACCCTCACCATGATCGGCGAGCGGGTAAACACCCTGGGATCGCGCAAGGTCAAGCGGCTGTTGCTCAACAACGACTACGACGGGGTGCTGGAGGTGGCCCGCGAGCAGGTTGACAGCGGCGCGCATCTGCTCGATGTCTGCGTGGCGATGACCGAGCGCGCCGACGAGAAGGAGATGATGGTCACGCTGCTCAAGAAGCTGACCATGAACATCGAACTGCCGCTGGTGATTGACACCACCGAGGCCGATGTGCTGGAGGCGGCCCTGGCGATGTACCCCGGCCGCGCGGTGGTGAACTCGGTGTCGCTGGAGGGTGGACGGGGTGAGAAGCTTGACCGGGTGCTGCCCCTCGTCGCCCGCTACGGGGCCGCGACGGTGGTGATGACGATTGACGAAGAAGGCATGGCCCACACTCGCGAGCGCAAGGCGGCCATCGCCCGGCGCATTGCGCGCATCGCCGAGGAGGAGTACGGCATCCCCGCCGAGGCGCTGATCTTCGATGTGCTCACCTTTCCGATCACCACGGGACAGGAGGAGCTACGTAACGCAGCCGTCGAAACCATCGAGGGCATTCGCCTGGTCAAGGAGCAGATCCCGGGCTGCTTCACCACCCTGGGGGTGAGCAATCTGAGTTTCGGCGTGGCGCCGCATGCCCGCGCCGCGCTCAACTCGGTGTTCCTCTACCACGCCGTCGCCGCGGGGCTCGATACGGCGATCATCAACCCGGCCCACGTGACCCCCTACGCCGAAATCCCCGCCGAGGAGCGGGAGGTCTGCGAGGACCTGATCTTCAACCGCCGCGACGACGCCCTGGCCCGCTTTATCGCCTACTACGAGCAGAATCAGGCCGCCCAGGAGGGCGAGCGGGCCGACCCGACCGCGGCAATGAGCGTGGACCAGCGCCTGCACTGGAAGATCCTCCACCGCAAGAAGGAGGGGGTCGAGGAGGATATTGACACAGCGGTGACGCAGCGGATGGGCGCCGACCACCCGGCGCAGACGGCCACGAGCGAGGGCACGCCCCAGGGCCGCGCCGCGGTGGACGTGCTCAACAACGTCTTACTGCCGGCGATGAAGGAAGTGGGCGACCTCTTCGGCGCGGGCCAGCTCATCCTGCCCTTCGTGCTCCAGTCGGCGGAAGTGATGAAGAAGGCCGTGGCGCGGCTGGAACGCTACCTCGACAAACTCGAAGGGGCCAGCAAGGGCAAGGTGGTGCTGGCCACCGTGTACGGCGATGTCCACGATATCGGCAAGAACCTCGTCAATACCATTCTCTCCAACAACGGCTACACCGTCTACGACCTGGGCAAGCAGGTGCCGGCGAACACGATTATCGAGAAGGCGGTGGAGGTCAACGCCGACGCCATCGGTCTCTCGGCGCTGCTGGTGAGCACCTCCAGGCAGATGCCGCTGATCGTGCAGGAGCTGCACAAGCGCGGGTTGAGCTTCCCGGTGCTGGTGGGCGGGGCGGCCATCAACCGGCAGTACGGTCAGCGCATCACCTTCGTGGGCGACGAAGAGCCGTATGAGGCCGGCGTCTTCTACTGCAAAGACGCCTTCGAGGGGCTGGAGACGATGGACCGTCTGAGCGATCCGGGGCAGCGGGAGAACTTCGTGCGCGCCACCATCGCCGAGGCGGCCACGGTGCTGCACGAGCGCCAGCGGGGGCGGGTGGCCCTCTCGGGCCTGGGCAAGGCCAGCCAGCGCGGGCCGCAGGCGCGCTCCAACGTGCGCCGGGACGTGCCGGTCCCCACGCCGCCCTTCTGGGGGGCCCGCGCCACCACGCGCATCCGCCTGGCCGACGTGGTGGCCTGTCTCGACCGCAACGCCCTCTACCGCCTCCAGTGGGGCGCGAAGAACGCCAAAGGCGCCGAGTGGGAGCGGCTCAAGGCCGAGTTCGACCAGAAGGTGCGCGATCTCGTGCGCGAGGCCGAACGCGAGGGCTGGCTCGAGCCAAAGGTGGCCTACGGCTACTTCCCCGTACAGAGCGACGGCAACGACCTGATCGTCTACGACCCGGCCGATCGGGGGCGCGAGTTGACGCGCTTCGTCTTCCCGCGGCAGCCGGAGCGGGAGCGACTGTGTATCAGCGACTACTTCCGCGACGTGGAGAGCGGCGAATATGACGTGGCCGCGTTCCAGATCGTGACCATGGGCGAACGGGTTGACGAACTGACCGAGGAACTGCAACGCCAGGGCGACTACAGTCGCGGCTACTACGTGCACGGCCTGGGGGTGAGTCTGGCCGAGGCCCTGGCCGAGTACACCAACCGGCTGATCCGGCAGAGCCTCGGCATCGGCGAGAACCGCGGCAAACGCTACTCCTGGGGCTACCCGGCCTGTCCGGATCTGGAGGAGCACGGCAAACTGTTCCAGATTCTCCCCGTGGAGCAGATCGGCGTCACGCTCACCGAAGCGTTCCAACTGGTGCCGGAGCAGAGCACGGCGGCGATTGTGGTGCACCACCCCGAGGCCAAGTACTTCAGCATTGGCAGCGCACGGGAACGGGCCGAGCAGGATGTCGAAGCGTAACCTCCGGGGGGTGAGAGCGGTACATAAGCACCAACGCAGCTTCATCGCAGCAGGAGCAAGCACCATGCAGTGCCGTCACTTCACCATCCGCCCGGCAGCGGAGCATGCCCGCGAAGACGAGGCGCGCCTCAACGCCTTTCTGAGTTCGGTACACGTCCAATCTGTGCAGGTCTCGGTCACAACGGCGGGGAACTCCGGCTGGTCGGTGCTGGTGTTCTACGAAGCGCGGGGCGCGCGCTTCGGGCGCCCCGGCCTGGACGCGGCCCCGTCGCTGCGCTACCAGGTCGCATGAAGGCGCGGGCGCGACCCGGGGAGGTTCGGAGGGGTACACCCCTCCGAGCTTTCCTCTTCTAGTGCGGCGCGGCGAAGCCGCGCCGCACAAGAAGAAGAGATCTTCGGGGGCCTGCGGCCCCCGCACCCCCCGCCAGGAGCAAAGCGACAACGTAGAGATATGGAAACCTGGTTGCCCCGCAGTTCTCCGGACCGGCGGGCAGTGGCGCAACCTGGAGGGCTACGCCGCTGGCGCCTGTAACCTCAAGCCCATACGGTGCATCATACTGGCGAAAGGTTGAAGGATCCTTTGCAGACCAGGAGGATGTCCGTATGCAGCAGGTAGCGACACGCTGGTTCGGTCTACGCCGGAACCTGAGGGGGCAATACTCGCCGCTGTTCTTCCTCGCCGCCCTCGGCAACGGGGGGATGGCCATCACGTTCTTCATCTGGTTGAACTTCCTGATCCCCCACCCCAAGACCCCGATTGTGACCTTCGACAGCATTGCCGCTTTCCTAAACAAGGCGAACACGTTCTCGTACGCGCTCACCATTGGCGCGATGGCCGGGATCATCATCTTCGCCCTGCGCCACCTGCGGCTGGTCGTCTGGAACCTGCGCGAATACGCCCAGTATCGCCGGACCCCGGCATACACGGCGCTGCGGGAAACGAACGGCGCCATTTCGTTGATGAGCCTGCCGCTGACGCTGGCGATGACGGTGAACGTCTTCTTCGTGCTCGGCGCGGTGTTCGTGCCTGGCCTGTGGAACGTGGTCGAGTATCTCTTCCCAATCTCGTTGAGCGTGCTGACGATCATCGGCGTCGCGGCGATGCGCATCTTCCTCGACCTGTTCGGGCGGGCACTGGCCGGCGGGCACTTCGACTGCACGCGCAACAACAACCTCAGCCAGTTGCAGGCCGCCTTCACCTTCGCGATGGTGGCGGTGGGCCTGGCGGCGCCAGCGGCAATGAGCGACAACCGGGTCACGATTGCTGTGAGCATCTTGCTTTCGATCTTCTTCCTGGGCGCAACGGCCCTGGTAGGAGTGATCATGCTGGTGCTGGGCTTCCGCGGCATGCTGGCGCACGGGCTGGCGGTTGAAGCCGCCCCGAGCCTGTGGATGCCGATTCCCATCCTCACCCTGGTGGGCATCGCGCTGATCCGCATTCGCCACGGCCTGCACCACGGCTTCGAGGTGCACATCGAGCCGGGGAGCACGTTCGTCCTCGTCGGAACCATTCTGGCCCTGCAACTGCTGACGGGAGTAATCGGCTACGCCGTGCTGCGGCAGGTGGGCTATCTGCGCACCTACCTGTGGGGCGAGGCGCGCAGCCCGGGCAGCTACGGGCTGATCTGCCCGGCGGTGGCGCTGTTCGTGTTCGGGATGTTCTTCGTGCATCCCGGCCTGGTGCAGAACGGGCTGATCGAGAAGTACTCGCTGGCGCACTACCTGATGATCGCGCCCTTCGCGCTGGTGCAGGCGCTGGGGATCGTCGCGATGCTGCGCCTCGATGGGAAACTGCTGCGCCCGCAGATCGAGACCGCGGCTTCGGATGCTGCGACGGCGGCGCATCCACACACCCCTGCGCTCGATGACCCGCAGCTCGCCGATTGAGACGGCTCGATCGGCTATGCCGACGGAATGACGGCTCAGCCTGGCTTCAAGGGAGCGAGGGGAGAACAGGTCGTCCCTCGCCCCGCCTCAAAGAAGATGCACCGTACACGCCGGCCCACGACAGACAATCTGTCGAGGGCCGGCGTGTGGGTTGGGGACCAGATACCAACGTTGGTAATACCCATCCACTATGCTTGAACCAACTGGCGCATGCGGCAACAACGCCTACGCGCGTTGCCGGTGCAGAGGGTTGCTGGAGAAGTGAAGACCCTCCGGACCCTCCCGTTCCGTACACATTCCGTACACATATCGTATGCGGGAGTAAGCGGCTCTTCGCTGGAGGCAAACATTCCGGCGCGAGCCGTTTTCTTCCCCCTGGATGGCAGCCAGGTTCGCTGCCATGCAGAGTCCCGTGGAGTACAGCCATGCCCGTTTCTCAAGCCCGGATCCTGGTCGCGGACGACGAAGCGCCATTACGCGCCCTGCTGGTGCGCTTCCTGCAACTTGAACACTACGATGTGATCAGCGCCGGAAACGGCGCGGAAGCCATTGACCTGGTCGCCGAACAGCACCCCGACCTGGTGTTGCTCGACCTGAACATGCCGGTGATGAGCGGCGTGGAGGTATTACAGCGCCTCAAGGCCGATGCGGCCAGCCGAGATGTACCGGTGGTTGTGGTATCGTCGGATGTGGACGTGGAGCAAATTGCCGCCTGTTTGAAGCTCGGGGCGGAGGATTATTTGCCCAAGCCCTTCCATCCGACCATTCTCAGCGCGCGGGTTAGCACCTGCCTGGAACGCCGGCAGTGGCAACTTCAGCAACGGGCCTATCAGGCGCAACTCGAACGGCGGGTGAAGGTCCACTCGGCGCTGGCGGCGCAGCACGCCGAGGCGCGCGCCCAATCCGATGCGGCGCTCCAGCGCCAGACGGCAATCCTCCACTCGGTATTTGTGAGTCTTAGCGAGGGAGTGGTAGTAGTCGACGCGAACGGTGCGCTGATCCACCACAATCCGGCCGCCTGGCGGATCCTCGGGGCCTTGCTCGATGCGTTATCCCAACCAGTCGAGGCCGTCTCATCAGAAGACCGTGACGGAGAGGCGCTGCGCTCACTCCTGTCGTGCGCGCTGCGGGGTGAAGCAGTGGACGGGCGCGAAGTCTACCTGCCGGACGCCGCTGACGGTCAGTGGTTAAACGTATCGGCGCGGCCGCTACACAGCGACGGCGAAACGATCACCGGCGGGGTGATGGTGGTGCGCGACATCAGCGCCAGCAAGCGCGCCGAACTGGCGCTGCGCGAGAGTGAGGAGCGCTACGCCCTGGCGGCCCGCGGGGCCAACGATGGGCTGTGGGACTGGGATCTGCGCACCAACCAGATCTACTATTCGCCACGCTGGAAAAGCATGCTCGGCTACGGCGAGCACGAGCTGGGCACCGATCCCGCCGAGTGGTTCGAGCGGGTGCATCCCGATGATCGGGAGCGGCTGGAGATCCACCTGGAAGCCCACTTCCGCCGGCTGATCACCCATTTTCAGCATGAGTACCGCATCAGGGCCAGCGATCACAGCTACCGCTGGATGCTCTGTCGCGGCCTCGCCGTGTGGGACGAGAACGGCGTGGCGACGCGCATCGTCGGCTCGCAGACCGACATCACCGACCGCAAGCGCGCCGAAGAGCGCCTGTTGCACGACGCTCTTCACGACGGTCTGACCGGTCTGCCGAACCGCATCCTGTTTCTCGACCGGCTGAAGCACGCCATCACGCGCAGCCGGCGCAACCAGGGTCGCTCGTTCGCGGTGGTGTTCCTCGATCTTGATCGCTTCAAGGTGATCAACGACAGCCTGGGACACGGCGCCGGCGACGCGCTGCTGGAAGCCATCGCGCGCCGTCTGGAGCAAAGCCTGCGCCCGGGTGACACGGCGGCGCGTCTGGGGGGCGATGAATTCGCCATTCTGCTCGAAGACATTGGCGACGGCGCGACGGCCCTGGCGATTGCCGAACGCATCCAGCAGGTGATCGCGACCCCGGTGCACCTCAACGAGCGCGAGATGTTTACCACGGCCAGCATCGGCATCACCCTCTACCAGCCGGGCTACGACTCGGCCACGGATATGATCCGCGACGCCGATACGGCCATGTACCACGCCAAGATGCGCGGCAAGGCCTGCGCGGTGCTGTTCAACCCGACCATGCACGCGGCGGCGATGGAGCAACTGCAACTGGAAACAGCGCTGCGCTGGGCCATCGAGCGCAATGAACTACGTTTGCATTACCAGCCAATTGTTAATCTGAAGACCCAGAAGATCGAGGGATTCGAGGCGCTGTTGCGCTGGGAGCATCCCCAACGGGGACTGCTCCATCCTGAGGAGTTTATCGCCATTGCCGAAGAGACCGGCTTGATTGTGCCGATTGGCTGGTGGGTGCTGCGCGAAGCCTGCCGCCAGGTAAAGATCTGGCAGCAAACCATCCCCGGCGCCGAGAGGCTGTGGGTGACGGTCAACCTCTCGGCGCGCCAGCTCCTCCAACCCGAGGTGGCGCAGATCGTTCTGGGCACCCTTGATGAGTTTGAACTTCCGGCCCATGCGCTGAAGATCGAGATTACCGAAACGGCGCTGGTCAACTCCAACCAGGAGACGCGGGAACAACTGGCCCGCCTGCGGGCCGCGGGGATCAAGATCTGTATTGATGATTTCGGTACCGGCTACTCGTCGCTCAGCTACCTGCAGCGCCTTCCGGTGGACATTCTGAAGATTGATCGTTCCTTTGTCCAGTCGATTGAAGACACCAGCAGCCAGAGTGCAATTGTGGGCAACATTATCGCCCTGGCCCACGTGCTGGGGTTGGACGCCGTCGCCGAGGGAACCGAAACCCCGGCGCAGTTGCAACGCCTGCGCGAACTGCACTGTACCTATGGGCAGGGCTGGCTCTTCTCGAAGCCGCTGAACGCGGGGGAGGCGGCGAGGTTGCTGGGGTGAGCATGCGCCGTCAAGGCGCGAAGCGTGTGAGGGGAGGCTCGGAGGGGCTTCGCCTCGCCGAAAACCCTGTTCCGGTGCGGCGCGGCTTTGCCGTGCCGCACCGGAACGGAACATCGCGCGAGGGCCACCGGCCCCGGCGCCCCCCGCTAAGGGCTCGTTGCGCTGGCAGGCGCGTGGGCGGGAGGTCGGGGCGGGTGACGAACCCCCCCCACCACCCCCCCATG
>DAOUDA010000254.1:0-12760 GCA_034431835.1 Chloroflexaceae bacterium
GTGTGGGGCCTGGGCGGTGTTTCAGCATCAGCAACCCGTTGATCCGCGCAAAGCATCCTCGAAAGCGGCGCTTGCCGCTTGACACCCATGAAAGAATCTTCCACCGACGGCGGAGAGGGGGGCGTTGGGCGTCCTAATCCTCAGATAGCGAATGCGACGCGAGGATGCGCCGGAAAAGCCTACACCTGAGAACTCCCCAGCCCTCCCCCGCCAGGGGAGGGCGTCCGCCTCCTTCCCCGCAGCGGGGGGAGGCTGGGAGGAGGGGCGAGAACGCCAGAAAACTTGCTTTACGGACCATGAAGCAGTGGTACAACCTTGCAGGTTGCAACTCCCGAAGGTTGCAACCCCGCCGGCCTGGCCTGCATGCTACACCACCACCACGTGGACCTCAGGCGGGCCGTGGATGCCCAGCGAGAGGGTCATCTCGATGTCGGCGGTGCGCGACGGGCCGCTGATGAAGGTCAGGTGGCTGGTGGCGTCGAAGAGCGCCGCGCCGTGGCGCTCGCGCAGCAGGGTCAGGGCCTCGCCCAGCCCGCGCACCAGTTGCGAGCGGCGCACCACCGCGATGTGGGCCGGGGCAAGGAGCGAGGCCAGACGGGGGCGACCGGGGCCGTGGCGCAGCACCATGCTGCCGCTCTCGGCGATGGCGCAGTCCACCCCCGAGAGGCACACCGGAACCGGCTCCAGGGTTTGCAGGCGTTCCTTGCGGCCCGGGCCCTGCACATCGGCGTCGAGGAGGCTCACCCCGCGTCCGGCGAGCAGCGCAGGGAGACCGGGCAGGTCGATCTGCTCGAGATCCCAGGCGATCACCTGGCGGGCGTCGCGTTCGTCCAGCAGGCGCCCGATCACCTCCAGGGCCTCCTCGGCATCGGCGACCGGGTAGGCGCGCCCTTCGAGTTTCGCCAGTTCCTCACAAAACTGTGCCACCAGATCGGCGGCCGGCGGGTGGACGAAGGGCGGCGGGGCGTGGGGCGCGGACCGGGAGACCTCTTCCAGCCACGGGCGGTTGGAGGCCAGACTGGTGCGCAGGTTGGCGAGGATTTGATCGCGGCTCATTGGCAATCCATTTGAATAGCCGGTTGGAGGGGCGTGGGGAAACCCGGTTTCCCCACACCCCTACCCGGTGGGAGGGGGAAACCGGGTTTCCCCCTCCCCCTACGTCTCATCCGAAGATCGCGTCCACCGCAATCGAGAGGCCGGCAATAGCGTGGCAGGCGACGGTTTCCCCGCGGGTCCAGATCCGGCGTGTCCGGTACTGAGCGCCCACAGGCGTATGGCTCTGCTCGATCTGCTGCTGTTCCAGGTCAACGATCCAGACCTCGGCGATGCCTGATTCGGCATAGCGCGGCACCTTGCGGTCGCGGTCGAAAACCAGGGTGGTATCGGCCACCTCGACCAGGAGCAAGACGTCCGCGGGGGTTGGGTGGGCCGCGGCATAGTAATCGGCGCGGTAGCGCAGCAGGGCGACATCGAGCTGCAACTCGCTGTGCTGGGAGAGGCGCACGGGGTTCTGAATGCTCACGATGTACTGCCCGGTCGTGGCGCCACTGAAGAGGGCATTGAGGCGCGACACGGTCGCCGCGTGCCGGGAACCGATCGGGCTCATCTGCATAATCTCCCCATCCAGCAGTTCCAGCCGTTCATCGGGACGCAGCACCCCGACCTCGACCATGCGGTAGTACTCGTCTACCGTAAAGCGGCGCCTGGCAGGAGCGACGACCGGCAGCGAGGGAGAGGTTGCAACCATTGGCAGGACTCCTTACAATCACCCGCTACGTCGCTGGCGTTCGCGTTCCTCCCACCACTCGCTGAAGGTCTGGGCGGGGAGGGCGGGGAAATCGCGCCCCCTGGTCCAGAGGTGCAGGGGCGGGGGCAGGCGCCGGATCCGGCCCTTGCGTCGCAGCAGGCGCGCGCCGAGATGGGCGAATTTGCCGCTGGCGCGGTAGAGGGCGGGATTGTTCATCATGGTAGCATACCCCTGGATGGCGGTTTTCTCGACGGGGTGGAACTTGCCGGCCCTGACCGCATCGGCGCGCAGGCGCAGCAGCAGGTCGGGGATGGCGATGCGCACCGGGCAGACCTCCTGGCAGGCCCCGCAGAGCGAGGAGGCGTGGGGCAGGAGGTGGTTGTCGGGCAGATCGGGCTGGAGCAGGGGCGTCAGGACGGCGCCGATCGGCCCGGAGTAGACCCCGCCGTAGGCATGGCCGCCGATGCTCTGGTAGACCGGACAGGCGTTGAGGCAGGCCCCGCAGCGGATGCACATCAGCGCCTCGGCGTACTGGCCGCCGAGGATCTGCGAGCGGCCATTGTCGAGCAGCACCAGATGGAACTCCTCGGGACCGTCGGCCTCACCGGGGCGCGCCGGGCCGCTGATGATGCTGGTATAGACCGAAAGTTTCTGGCCGGTGGCCGAGCGGGCCAGCACCTGCAGCATTACCGCCAGGTCCTCGAGGCGCTCGACAATGCGCTCGATGCCCATAATCGCCACGTGGATGCGCGGCACGGTGGTGGTCAGGCGGGCGTTGCCCTCGTTCTCGACGATGACGACGGCCCCCTCGTCGGCGACGCCAAAATTGACCCCGCTGATGCCCATATCGGCGCGCAGGAAGCGCTGGCGCAGGGCCTGGCGCGCGGCGCGGATCATCGGCGACACCTCGGTGGTGGGAGGCATACCGAGATGTTGCTCGAACAGCGCGCCGACCTGCTCGCGGGTTTTGTGGATGGCCGGGGCGATAATATGCGAGGGCGTCTCGCCGGAGATCTGAATAATGTACTCGCCCAGATCGGTCTCCACCACCTCGACCCCGGCCCGTTCGAGGGCCTCATTGAGGTGGATCTCCTCCGAGGCCATGGACTTGGACTTGACGATCGAGCGCACGCCACGGCTTCGGGCCAGATCGACGATGTAGCGTTTAGCCTCCTCGCCGTCACTGGCCCAGCAGACGCGCCCGCCGCGGGCCTCGACCCGTTCGGCGAGGCGCTCAAGCAGTTCATCGAGGCGGCTGAGGGCATGGGCGCGCAGCGCGCGAGCCTGGTCGCGCAGCCTGTCAGCGTCGCTGAGGGCGCCGATGGCCCCCGCGCGGTTGCCGACGAAGCGCGTGGTGGCCCGGTCCAGGGCCGTGCGCAAGGTGGCGTCGTGGAGGGCGGTGTCAACCCGATCGAAGAAGTGGAGGGTATGGGTGCTCATAGCGTCGCATATATCTTCTAGTGATCTGGCAAACTGGCGGTGATGGGTGGTTTGTTGCGGGGAGGGCTTCGCCCGCCCAGGCCCCCTCCCGCTGCCGCGAGCCTACACCGGTCGCGCGTCCACCATATTGGCGAGCACCTCGGCGATGTGGCGGGCGCGGGTCGGGCTGCCGCGGCGCGACAGGCCGCCGGCGATCTGGGTCATGCACGAGGCGTCGCCGGTCACCAGCAGATCGGCCTCCGCGGCCTGAACGTCGTGGAGCTTGCGTTCGAGCATCGCCTCGGAGATGGCGTACTGCTTGATGGCGAACAACCCGCCGAACCCGCAACAGGTCCCACCGTTGGGGAGGGGGCGCACCTCCGCCTCGCGGACGTGGGCCAGCAGGGCGCGGGCCTGGCGCCCGACGCCGAGGAAGCGCAGGCCGTGACAGGCGTCGTGGTAGGTGATGCGCCCGCGGTAATGGGCGCCAACGTCGGTGACGCCGAGCACGTCCACCAGGTACTCGGTGAGTTCGTAGGTACGGGCGGCCAGTTCGGCGGCGGGGCGGGCGTAGGGGCTGTGGGCGAACAGTTCGGCGTAGAGGTGGCGGATCATCGCTGCGCACGAGCCGGAAGGCAGCACCACGTCGCCCTGGCCGCGCAACAACTCGATCGTGCGCCCGGCCACAGCGTAAGACTCGTCGCGGAAGCCGGCGTTGAAGGCCATCTGGCCGCAGCATGTCAGGCCACGGGGCACATGGATGGCAACCCCCTGACGTTCGAGGATCTGCACCGTGGCTTTGCCAATTTCAGGGTAGAGCTGGTCCACGATGCAGGTAACGAACAGGGTGACCCGGCGTGGCCCGGCGGGGGTAGACACGGTCCGACTCCTTCAGGCATGGTTCAGCCGTGGCGCTTCAGCGTCAGGGGCGTGCCATCCCATCCGGGAAACAGTGTGGAGATGGGAAGGAATGGAAGCCAACTCCGGGCTATCGGGCCGGGCCGAAACATGCTTTAATGTTGGAAAAGTGGAAGCGTGGACCCTATTATAGCAAATCCGCTGCGTTTATGTGCATGAGGCCAAGGTCTCGAAGGGGAGGGTCCGGGAGGGCTGCGCCCTCCCAGAAACCCTTGTTAGGCGGCTGTGTTCCACTCCCACGAAAGTAGTAAAATGTAAGCAAATGGAAACCAAAAGCCTGCTGGTAGAGCCTGTACAGCGCGACAATCTTCTTGAGCGAGTAGACTTTCTGCGCCTGGAAGCTAATCAGAAATTAACAGCGGATCGGGCAGAAAAAGGGCAATTTTTTACTCCTCAGAAGATAGCACAATTTATGGCGCGTATGTTTGCCGAAAGACCCAGCATATTGAGAATCCTTGATGCAGGTGCTGGTATTGGCTCGTTATCAGCGGCTCTTGTTCTTGAAGCCTGTCAATGGAATCCAAAGCCTTCGGCTATCACAATAACCGCCTATGAAATTGATCCAACTCTGACAGAGTATCTACACGTAACACTCGGCTATTGTAAAGAAGTATGCCACCAAGAAGAGATTCGTTTTGAATATGAAGTTATACAAGACGATTTTATTAGAGCCGCGGTAGATATCTTGAATGGTAGCACCCTATTCTCTTTACCCAAGTCTTTTAATGCCGCTATTCTTAATCCGCCGTATAAGAAGATAAATTCTGCCTCTATTACACGACGTCTTCTGCGAAAAGTAGGGGTCGAGACCACTAATTTGTATGCGGCCTTTCTTTGGCTGACAATCAGGTTGCTAGAGCCTAATGGAGAACTTGTTGCAATTACGCCAAGAAGCTTTTGTAATGGCCCCTATTTTCTCCCGTTTAGGGAAGTGTTTCTAAGAACGATGTCTATAAATCGTATCCACGTTTTTGACTATAGGGATCGAGCTTTTGAAGATGACGACGTTCTACAAGAAAACGTAATTCTTCACGCGATAAAAGCACACCAGCAAGAGCGAGTAACAATTTCATCAAGCGCCGACCCCAATGACCCATTCATAACTGTTCGTGAAGTCGAGTATGCTCAACTTGTTTATCCCGATGATCCAAACTTATTCATACACATCGTTCCAGATGGACTTGGACAGAGAATTGGGCAGAAAGCTCGTAGTCTCTCGACCTCACTTGATGAGTTGGGTATTACAGTTTCTACTGGCAAAGTTGTTGATTTTCGCGCTGCTGATTTCTTGAAAGAAAAACCAGACTCGGAGACAGTTCCACTGATATACCCAAGCAACTTTTCGCAAGGCTATATTGCTTGGCCTAATGGGCAAAATAGAAAACCATCTGCTATAAGATTAGCCCAAGAAACCACTAGCTTGCTCGTCCCCTCTGGTTGGTATGTTTTAGTCAAACGCTTTTCGGCAAAAGAAGAAAAAAAGCGCGTTGTTGCAGCCATATATGATCCCGTCCGTGTAGATGCTGGGTTGATTGGCATTGAAAATCACCTAAATTACTATCATCAAAACGGGAAAGGGTTACCTCCTCTGTTAGCCAAAGGATTAGCTGCCTTTCTCAATTCAACCATAGTGGACGAATATTTCAGGCAATTCAGTGGACATACACAAGTAAATGCAACAGACCTACGTAACCTCAAGTACCCATCACTGCCCCAGTTAATGGCGATAGGCGATAAGATAGGCGATGAATTTCCCGAACAAGACGAAATCGATCAAATAATCTTAGGGACACTAGGAATGGATACCGCAAATACTGACGTAAAAGCGAAAAAGAAAATCGACGAAGCGCTTGATATTCTACGAGCGCTCCAAGTGCCAAAAGCACAACTGAACCAGCGTTCTGCACTAACATTGTTGGCCTTGCTCGATATGAAGCCCGAAACAGATTGGAGTAATGCCTCAGCACCCTTACGCGGCATTACCGAGATGATGGATTATTTTCGCGATCACTTCGGAATTTCTTATGCGCCAAATACCCGTGAGACGGTTCGGCGTTTTACGGTTCACCAGTTTGTGCAAATGGGGCTAGTGATTGTAAATCCAGATAATATTACAAGACCCGTTAACAGCCCAAAGACAAAGTACCAAGTTGATGCTAGTCTTCTTAAGGTGATTCGCACTTATGGAACGAGAGATTGGGATAAGAATCTGAAAGCCTATTTGAAGAATGCATAGGAATCGCGAAGGTTGCGTGAAAAGGAACGTGAAATGGCTTTCATACCAGTAAAGTTACCAGATGGCAAAGAAGTCAGAATTACCGCTGGTGGGCAGAATGACTTGATAAAAAGAATCATTGAAGAGTTTTACCCTCGTTTCACTCCTGGTGGCTTGGTTATTTACGTTGGCGATGCAGGCAATAAATTCAGAGTATACGAGCGAGATTATCTTGAACGGTTAGGTATTATTGTTGACGAACACAGCAAGATGCCTGACGTAGTAGTTTATCTTGAAGCCCAAAATTGGCTTGTACTGATTGAAGCAGTCACCAGCCATGGCCCGATTGACATCAAACGCCACAATGAACTCAAGGAATTGTTCAAAGACAGCAAAGCTCCTTTGGTATTCGTGACCGCATTTCCAACGCGAAAGGTGATGATGAAATACCTTCAAGAGATTGCGTGGGAAACTGAAGTATGGGTAGCTGAAGCATCTAGTCATCTAATACATTTCAACGGTGAACGTTTCCTCGGCCCATACGATGGATAAATCACGCCGCCTAACAAGCGTTTCCAGCCGACCCGCTCCGCTTCGCTTCGCTCCGCTACGCGGGCGGCTGAAACGCGATCCGTTCTGCCGACTGCCATCTGGAGGGAGGTGGGGAAACCTGGTTTCCCCCCGCCCCTGCCTCACGAGCGGGTTCGGGAGGGCGCGGCCCTCCCAGAAACCTCTCACAAGGACTGCACGTATAGCGACGCCACGCCGCGATTCTAGGCGATGACGGGGGCGAAATGGGCGGCGATTTCGTGGCCAAAGTGACGGGCGCTGGCCGGGCCGTCGGCGGTAATGATATTGCCGTCCACCACCACCCCTGGCCCGCGGTAGTGAGCGCCCACGTGTTGCAGGGTTTTCACTTCGCCCGCCGACACTGTCGCGTTGCGGCCGGTGAGCAGCCCGGCGTTGGCCAGCACCACCGGGGCCAGGCAAATGGCCGCCACCAGTTTGCCGCGTTCGTGCATCGCCCGCGCGATGCGCAGGGCCTGGGGATCGTGGTAGTAACGCTTCACGCCCGGCCCGCCCACGAACACGACCCCATCGAAGAGCTCGGGATCAACCTGCGCCAGGGTCAACCCCGGCATCACCCGCCCGCCGAGCATGCCGCTGCAGGGCCGGATGGTTGTGCTGGCCACCACGGTGCTGTGGCCGGCCCGCTCCAGTTCGGCCCGGGTTTCGAACAACTCTTCGTCACGAAATTGCTCAGGCGGGACGATTATCACAATATGGGCCATCGCGCCACCTCGCTTTCTCCAGGCCATAGCTAAAACCTGGACGTTTCAGCCTGACCGTTGCTTCACCGTCCCGTATAACTGCTATGTAGAGCTGTGGAGCGATGGAGGTGAAGGCCAGAGTGTTAAGCGCGTTTGAACCATGCCTCAACTCCACACCTCTACACCTCCACACCTCCACCCAACCGGTCCATGGAGCCGAAATAGTTTGGAGGCAAAGACCAGATCATTACGGAGGAATCACCACCCCCCGCTTCGCGCGCCCGTGGCCCTCAGTGTACAACGCGCCGCGTTATCCGGGCGGATCAAAACCGCTACCCCGGCGAACGGTTCGATCACCGGGAGGAGTTCGCGGGCGGCGGTGGGGCGCCGCAGCCCTGTTGGGGGTGAAAGGTTTTTCGCCCCCACAGGCAGGGGTGTGGGGAAACCTGGTTTCCCCATTTTCAATCACACAAGGAGCTGCATGATGACCACGACCGAGTTTCCAACCGAGATCCAGCCCGTCGAGCCGCCCGCGGTGGAGTTCGACAGCCCGCAGGTGCCGTTTCTGGTCGAGGTGGACGAGTTCGTGCGCGCCAGCCAGGCCCGACAGCGCTTCCAGGTCAGCGGCAAGGGCCTGTGCGCCGCCGTACTGGACACGGGGCTGAACACCCAGCACGTCGATTTCGCCGGGCGCATTGTGGCGATGCGCAACTTCACGCCCGACCACAACGGCGACCCGAACAACGTAACCGACGGCAACGGTCATGGCACCAACGTCGCCGGCATCGTACTGGCCGGCGGCGACCACATCGGCATGGCCACCGAGGCGGGCGTCGCGCCGCTGAAGGTGCTGCGCAACAACGGCGGCGGCAGCTTCGCCCGGGTCGATCAGGCCCTCGACTGGGTATTGCAGCACCACGCCGCCCACAGGATCAGCGCTGTGTGCATGTCGCTGGGCGACGGGGGCAACTACGTCAGCGACGCGCCCTTCGCCAACGACCCCCTGGCACAGAAGATCATCGCCCTGCGCCAGGCCCGTGTGGCCGTGGTCGTCGCCGCGGGCAACGACTACTTCCGCCACGAGAGCCGGCAGGGCATGGGCTACCCGGCGATCATCCGCCAGACGATCAGCGTCGGCGCGGTGTACGACGCGGAAAGCGGCGCCTTCAGCTATGGCAGCGGGGCCAAAGCCTTCTCGACCCGCGCCGGCCAGATCACCCCCTTCTCGCAGCGCCTGCACCAGAGCGTCAACCGCTACACGCGCACCGAGATCTTCGCCCCGGGCGCCCCGGTCACCTCCTCGGGCATCAACGGCCCCCACGGCGAGTCGATCCAGCACGGCACGAGCCAGGCCACTCCGGTGACGGTGGGGGTCATCCTGCTGCTGCAGGAGTTCTACCAGCGCCACGCGGGCGAGTTGCCGACGGTTGATCAGGTAACCACCTGGCTGCGCCGCGGCGGGGTGTCCATCCGCGATGGCGACGACGAGGACGACAACGTGCAGCACACCAACCTGACCTTTCTGCGCCTGGACGCGGTGCGCGCGCTCAACGCGGCCTATCGTGACCTGGTGCGCATGCGGTTGGGGGCGTAGCTTTTTCCGCGGAGGGCGGGGAGTTTTCCGCGCCCTCCGCGGTGATCCTCACAGGAGTTCCAACCCATGCCCGACGACATGCTGGTCTTCAACGGCATCGACGGCGACACCGGCGCCTATGATCTGCCGCCAATGACCGCCGAGGAACTGGTGAGCGTCATTCGTGGCGAGCCGAAGCCCGAGAACCTCAATGAGTTGCGCTTCCGAGTGCAGCAGACCACCACCGGCCACCTGGGGGTCAAGGAGGGGGTGGACCCGAAGAACCTGGCCGAGGCCGGCTGGGGGGTGATCTTTCCGGCCTACCCCGCGAGTGAACCCGAAAAGCGCAAGGAGGTCGAGGCCATCTGCGAGGCGCTGCAACCGCTGCTGCGGCTGCGCGAGCGCGACACCCGCGGGCGCTTTTCGGCCTGGGTGCAGGGTACGGACAAGGGCTTCCGCGTGGGGGTGGACACCAAGAACAGCTACCTGGCCCGCCACGAGGCCGGCCCCGGCCCGGCCAACCCCGACAAGGTCCCCTACTACCTGCTGATCGTCGGCGGCCCGAGCGACATCCCCTACCGCTTCCAGTCGCAGCTCGATGTGCAGTACGCGGTGGGGCGCATCCACTTCGAGACGCTCCAGGAGTACGCCGACTACGCGGCCAGCGTGGCGGCGATCGAGACCGGCGGCCACCGGCTCCGGCGCGAGGCCGCATTCTTCGGCGCGGCCAACCCTGATGACCTGGCCACCCAGTTGAGCGCCGGCCAGCTCGTTCAGCCGCTGGCGGCCTGGATGCAGGGCCAGTTCGCGGATTGGAACGTGCAGCGGATCGAGCCCGCCGAGGCCACCAAGGCCACCCTGAGCACCCTGCTCGGCGGCGGGCGAACCCCGTCACTGCTCTTTTCTTTGGCGCCAGCCACGGCATGAAGTTCGCCCGCGACAGCGCCCGGCAGTTGCCGCACCAGGGCGCGCTGCTCTGCCAGGACTGGCCGGGGCCGCGGCAGTGGGCCGGACGGGCCATTCCCCAGGAGTTCTACTTCGCGGCCGATGACCTGGCCGCCAACGCCGACCTGCTGGGGCTGATCGCCTTCTTCTTCGCCTGCTACGGGGCCGGCACGCCGCAGTTCAACGAGTTCGCCCGCCGTGACAGCCCGGGCGCCGCCACGCCGCTGCGGGCCGAGATCGCCGCGCGGCCCTTCCTGGCGCGCCTGCCCCTGCGCATGCTGGGCCGGCCACGGGGCGCCCTGGCGGTGGTCGGCCACGTCGAGCGGGCCTGGAGCTACTCCTTCAACTGGGACAAGGCCGGCGCGCAGACCACGGTGTTCGAAAGCACCTTGCAGCGGCTGCTCGAGGGCCACCCCCTGGGATCGGCGCTGGAGTTCTTCAACGAACGCTACGCCGAACTGTCCACGGTGCTCAGCGACGAGTTGGAGGAGATTGACTTCGGCAAGCGCTACGACCCCTTCGAACTGGCCGGGATGTGGACGGCCAACAACGACGCCCGCGGCTACGCGATCATCGGCGACCCGGCGGTGCGCCTGCAGGTGGCCCGCGGTGATGAGCAGCCGGTCGAGCGCGCGGCCATTCCCACGCTGGCGCTTCCCGCCGTGGTGAGCCCGGCGCCCGCCACCGAGCCGCCGACCCCGGCTGAGCAAGCGCCCGCCGCGCCGGGCGCCACGAGCCTGAGCCCCGCCACCGAGCCGCCGACCCCGGCCGAGCAAGCGCCCGCCGCGCCGGCGCCGGGGGACGTCAGCCTGACCCCGGTGATCCAGACCGGGACCGCCGAGGTGCGTACCTACATCTCCGAGGACCTGGCCGCCCCGCCGGCCAGCGACCTGCGGATCGTCACCCGCCGGAGCGCCGACGGGTCGAGCGAGACCATCATTCACCCCGAGGTGGCCCGGCACACGGCCCTGCTCGCCCTGCACCAGGCCCTGGTGGAACGGTGGCGCGGGTAGGCAAGGATTCCAGCAAACCCAACACCTACCCTCCCCAACCCTCCCCCGCCGGGGGAGGGAGTCCGGCTCCTCCCCCCACCGGGGGGAGGCTGGGAGGGGGGCAGAAATGCAAGGAAACGTCATTCACAGCCTGCTACAGGCTCCGCACAAAGAGGTCTCCATGACCAACCATCAACCTGTCATCTTCGTTCACGGCCTATTCGGCTTTGGCCCCAACGAACTGGGGCCGCTGAACTACTGGGGCAGCGCGTTCATGGTACCTTCGCCGCTGCCGCGCTTCGAGGCCAGCGTGGGGCCGATCAGCTCGGCCCACGACCGCGCCTGCGAACTCGCGGCGCAGATCAAGGGCACGCAGGTGGACTACGGGGCCGAACACGCGGCCCGGGCCAAACACGCGCGCTTCGGGCGCGACTACAGCGGTAGGGGATTCGTACCCGACTGGAGCGCCGGCAACCCGGTGCACCTGGTGGGCCATAGCCTGGGCGCGCAGACCATCCGCTGCCTGCAACATCTGCTGGCCAGCGACGCCTGGGGCTGGGGCAGCGACGCCCGCTGGGTCGCCTCGATCAGCACGATCTCCGGCGTACTCAACGGCAGCACGCTGACCTACTTCTTCGGCGTGGACGAGCAGAGCGGGCGGCTCAAACCCGAGAACGGCATCGTCCCGATCGCCTTGATGCTCGAGATGTTTACCACCGCCACCGGGCGCTTCCTGGAGGTGCTCTACGACTTCGACCTGCAACACTGGGGCTTCAGCCGGCGCGCCGATGAGACCCTGCTCGCCTATCTCAACCGCCTGGCCCAGTCACCCTTCTTCTGGGGCGAGGACAACGCCGCCTACAGCCTCTCACTGCAAGGGGCCTACGCCGACAACGGCGTCTGGCACACCCACCCCGCGACCTACTACTTCGCCTACATCACCGAACAGACCAGCGAGGGCCTGATCAGCGGCCGCCACTACCCGGACTTCCACATGAACCCGGCGCTGCTGGGCCTCTCGACCTACATCGGGCGCAAAGAGTTCGCCCAACCGCCGATCCCGCTGGCCAACTTCCGCAGCGCCGACTGGTGGGAGAACGACGGCATGGTGCCGACCTTCTCCCAGCGCTACCCCTTCAGCAACGGCAGCCACCCCGCTGGCGGCGAGTTCGACGCGAACACCCCGGCGAGTGCTTTCACGCGGGGGCAGTGGCACTCCTGCTGGGAGCGGGGTATGGACCACCTGGACATCTGCATCACGCCGCAACTGACCCGGTTTGGCCGGCAGCGGCGCTTCTACCAGCGGTTGCTGCAGCGCCTGGCGGCGTTGACGATATAAAGAATGGGGAAACCAGGTTTCCCCATTCCCCTGCCCGTCGGAGGGCCCGGCACGTTGTCGTAGCTACCGTCGTTTGAGATTCAAACTCTTCGGCAGATACACCAGGATGAACTCGTTATCGTCGGGGGCCAGGCCGGGGCGGCGGCCCGCGCTGAAGGGGTAGTTGTTATCGTTGAGCACCAGCAGCGTGCGGCTGTCCACCGGGTAGACGGCCTCAATGGTGACGAAGGGGAACTTGAAGATCGGGCCAAAGCCGAAGGCGCCCTCCTCGGCGCGGGTGATCTTGTTCCGGTCGGTGATCTGCATCAGGTCCGCCAGCAGTTCCTTCTGCAGCAGGCCGC
>DAOUDA010000255.1:0-1719 GCA_034431835.1 Chloroflexaceae bacterium
GTGTGGGGCCTGGGCGGTGTTTCAGCATCAGCAACCCGTTGATCCGCGCAAAGCATCCTCGAAAGCGGCGCGTGCCGCTTGACACCCATGAGAGAATCTCTCCACCGACGGTGGAGAGGGGGGCGTTGGGCGTCCTAATCCTCAGATGGCGAATGCGACGCGAGGATGTGCCGGAAAACCCTGCACCTGAGAACGTGGGGAAACCCGGTTTCCCCACGACCCTGCGGGGGCAAGAAGGTGTTTTTCTGGGAGGTCCACGCCCTGCCATACCCTCCCGGCGTGCAGGACGATGCCCGGGTTACAGTGGCTCGAAGGAAAAGGACCAGGATTGTGGGAGGGCCACGCCCTCCCAGCCCTTCCACTACAAGCCCTAAGTTCCCCTACCGGCCCGTTACGATGACACGGTCTCGGCCTGAGCGGCCTTCTTCGCGGCGTGCTCCTGCTCGGCCAGGTACCAGGTGGCCTCCATGGCCGCCTTGCAGCCCTCGCCGGCGGCGGTGATCGCCTGGCGGTAGATATGGTCCACCACGTCGCCAGCGGCGAAAATGCCGGGCACATTGGTGCGCTGGCGCCCGTCGGTGACGATATATCCGCCCTCGTCCAGCGTCAGAATGCCCTCGAAGAGCTTCGTGTTGGGCACGTGGCCGATGTAGGGGAAGACCCCATCGGCGGCCAGTTCGCTGGTCTCGCCGGTCTTGAGGTTGCGGATGCGCACGGCGCTCACGCGGTCCTCGCCGAGGATCTCTTCCACGGTGCTGTCCCAGATGAAGCGGATCTTCTCGTTGCTGAAGGCGCGCTCCTGCAAGATGGGATCGGCGCGGAGCGCGTCGCGGCGGTGGACGATGATCAACTCGCTGACGTAGCGGGTGAGGAACAGGCCCTCGTCGAGGGCGCTGTTGCCGCCGCCGACCACCACCACCTTCTTGCCGCGGAAGAAGAAGCCGTCGCAGGTGGCGCAGTAGCTGACGCCGCGGTTGGCCAGGCGCTCCTCGCCAGGGACACCGAGCTTGCGCGGCGAGGCGCCGGTGGAGACGATCAGCGTATCGGCGGTGAGTTGCTGGCCGTCGTCGGTAGTGAGGACGAAGGGACGCTGCCCGGCGTCAACCCGCGTGACCAGGGTATCCAGAAAGCGGGCCCCGAAGCGGGCGGCCTGCTTCTCCATATTGTCGGCGAGTTCAAAGCCGCCGATACCCTCAACGAAGCCCGGATAATTCTCAACTTCAGCGGTGGTGGCGATCAGGCCGCCAGGCTGCAGGCCGCGCACCACCAGCGGCTCCAGATTGGCGCGCGCAGCATACAGGGCGGCGGTCAGGCCCGCGGGACCCGAGCCGATAATCACAACTTTGTTGTGCATGCAAAACCCTCCTCGCGAACGCGCAGCGGGACATACCCCCCTGCGGATGGCACAGGCATAGTATACCATACCGCACAAGAGTCACACGTGACCGGTGACACCCCATGGGGGTATATGTGAACGATCGGATCGGCCCCCGCCCACCGCGTGACCGGCACGCCGCCCACCCCGCAACCGGCGCGCGCCCCATCGCGGCGAATTATCCCCCCCGGGACAGCGTAGAGACGGCCCGGCGCGCCGCCGCCCCACGCCCACCCCGGAACCGGCGCGCGCCCCATCGCGGCGAATTACCCCCCCGCGGCGGCACGTAGAGACGGCCCGCCGGGCCGTCTCTACGCCGACCCCGCGACCGGCCACCCCACGCC
>DAOUDA010000256.1:0-12543 GCA_034431835.1 Chloroflexaceae bacterium
CCGGCGCCCGCCCCGGTGGTGCAACCCGCCCCGGCGCCGGCGCCCGCCCCGGTGGCCCAGCCGGCGCCAGCGCCTGTCCCGGTGGCCCAGCCTGCTCCTGTGCCCGCGCCTGCTCCCCCGGCGCTGCGACCCTGCCCTCGCTGTGGTCGCCTCAATAAGAAGGAGGCCCGCTTCTGCGCCTCCTGCGGCGCGCCCGTTGCCGGCTTGCCCGTCGCCTGGCTGCGCATCCGGTCGCCCTATCGCACCTGGGAACAGCGTATTGATAAGCTGCCCCTGCGCATCGGACGGCGCGATCCCCGCCAGCGGCACTATCCCGAACTGGATCTCGCCGAACACGACCGTGGCATCGCTTCGCGCCACCACGCGACCATCCAGCGCACCGGCGATGCCTACACCATTACCGATCTCGGCAGTACCAACGGGACGATGCTCAACGGCAAACTGATCCCCCCGCGGGTTCCCCATCCTCTCCACCAGGGGGACCGTATCAAGATCGGCGAGGTTGAGATTGAGTTCCGCTGGTCGTAGCCCCGCCAGGTAGAGCTATGCCTGCACCGAGAGTGTTGATCTTGCGCGCCCCGGGCATCAATCGCGATCGCGATGCCGCTCTGGCCTGCCAGCTTGCCGGCGGCGCCCCTGAACGCCTCCATATCAACCGCCTGGCTGCCGGGGCCGTCCGGCTCGCCGATTATGCCATGCTTGTCATTCCTGGCGGCTTCTCCTACGGCGATCACCTGGGCGCGGGCAAGCTCCTCGCCGTTGATCTTATCCACCGCCTCGGCGAGCCTCTGCACCGCTTCATCGCCGATGGCCGCCCGGTGATCGGGATCTGTAACGGCTTTCAGGTGCTGGTCAAGGCCGGCGTTTTGCCCGGTCTGCCCCCGACATCCAGCGAACCAGCCTCCGCGCCTCGGGTGACCCTGACCGAGAACGAGTCGGCGCGTTTCGAGTGTCGCTGGGTGCGCCTCGCGCCGGCCGCGGGGAGTCGCTGCCGCTTCCTTGAGGGGGTCGAACGCCCTATCGAGACCCCCGTCGCCCACGGTGAGGGCCGCCTGGTTGTGGATGCTCCCGCTACCCTCGAGACACTACGCGCCCAGGGGCTCGTGGCCCTGCGCTACGTCGGCGAGGATGGCGCCCCCGCGAGCTATCCCGCCAATCCGAACGGCTCGCTTGATGCCATCGCCGGGATCTGCAACCCTCAGGGCAACGTGCTGGGGTTGATGCCGCATCCCGAGAACGCCGTGCTGGCCCACCAACATCCCCGCTGGTCGCGCGAGCCTCGCCGCGCCGAGGGCGATGGCCTGATTATCTTTCGTAACGCGGTGCGTTATGCCGCTGCTCTGTGAGATGGCTTTATGGCCACGAGTGTGGGGAAACCCGGTTTCCCCTGTGGACGCAACCTTCAAGGTTCCGCT
The DNA here is from genome assembly GCA_034431835.1 of Chloroflexaceae bacterium. Classification (GTDB taxonomy): domain Bacteria; phylum Chloroflexota; class Chloroflexia; order Chloroflexales; family Chloroflexaceae; genus JACAEO01. The sequence continues at coordinate 1,416 of DAOUDA010000256.1, forward strand.
ACCAGGTCTATGGCACTCTACCCCCCCGACGATCCCTATTTCTTCGTCATTACCATTTTTGGACTGACCATCTCCGTGCGCTGGTACGGGGTGATCATCATGAGCGGCGCGCTGATCGCCGCCTACCTCTCCACCCGCCGCGCCATGGCGCGGGGCTACCACCCCGACCATGTCTGGAACCAGTTGATGCTCGGTCTGCTCCTGGGCATTGCCGGGGCCCGGGCGTACTACGTTATCTTTGAGTGGGAGCGCTTCGCCGGCAATCCCTGGAGCGTGATCAATCTCACCACGGGCGGCCTGGCCATCCACGGCGCGATTATCGGCGCCCTGCTCTCGGTGGTCATCTACACGCGCTGGAAACGCCTGCCCTTCTGGGACTGGATCGATGTCGGCGTGCCCGGTTTTATGCTGGGCCAGGCGATTGGTCGCTGGGGCAACTTCTTCAACCAGGAGGCCTACGGGCGCCCCACCAGCCTGCCCATCGGCGTGCGCATTGACCCGGAGCACCGCGTGCCGCCGTACACCGATCTGCAACGGTATCCCATTGATACCCTGTTCCACGCCACGTTTCTCTACGAGTCGTTATGGAACTTTGCCGGCGTCGGTCTGTTGCTGCTTGCCGACCGGCGCTTCGGCCACGGCGCGCCTGCCGGCCGCCGCTGGCTGCGCCCCGGCGACCTGCTCTTCCTCTACGGCATCATCTACTCCACGGGCCGCTTCTGGATCGAAGGGTTGCGCACCGACAGCCTCTGCCTCAGCGGGGTTGGCGGCGATTGTGCCGGCTCGCTGCGCGTCGCTCAGGTCATCAGCCTGGCGATCATTGGCGCCTGCGTCGCGGCCCTGATCATCAACCACCGCCGTCCCCAGCCGCCCGCACCCGCGCCCGGCAACCGCTCCAACCGCCAATCCGAAGAGCCGTCTACCGCGTAGGGCCGAAGCATAGGCGCAGCCAATGCTTCGGCCCTACGAGTGCGCCCCCCGGTACCGGCGCCTGGCCGGCGCCCGCGGGGTCCCGGCTCTACGGCGACCCGCGGCGCGTCTGTTGCTGCTCCCAGAACAGCAGACCGAGAAACAGCGCGCAGATCAGGGCCATCGTGACGTTGGCGAACACGGCCGCGTTGAGCTGAAAGGCGCCCGAGGCGAGACGCATCAGCACATTTGCACCTGTGGCCAGCAACCCGAGGGCGCCGACCCCCGCGGCGATCCAGCGCGCGATCGGGGCGCGGGCCGGATTGCGCATTTGCGTGCCCAGACCCATCAGGACCAGTCCAAAGACAATCGGGATCGCCGACGTTGGCGCCGCGGTAGCCAGTACGCCAGCCGCTCCAAGCACCACCAGCAAGATCCCGGCCCACATTGTGATGTTCATCACCAGACTCCGCTAGACTATGAGGCGAAGGGGACGGACCTGGAAGCTGACACGCCCCCTGCCATGCAGTATAGCGGAATTGGCGCGCTGATTCACGTGAAGAATATCACAAGATCATCGGTCATATGGCCATCACTGCCTGAGAACTGCGTCCGGCGCCCCGGACCTCACAGGTTTGCGGGACCTGTGAGGTCCGGGGGCGGCACAGATTCGCCGCACAACGATGGGAATGCAGTTGGTCCTGGGAAGGCGCAGCCCTCCCAAACCATCCCGCTGGAGTTCACATAACGAGCTGCACGAGCTTCAAATCGTCGTACAGACGCTGCAGGACCATGGCGCCGTAGGGGTCGCCAATGGCGTCGAGTTGAGCAATGGCGCAAGGCAGCACCATTGCCAGGCGTTCGGTCGTTGTATCGGGAAGGTCGCCCTGGTGCACGGCCCGTTGCAGCGCCTCACAGTAGGCGAAGGGGTGGAGCACCAGATCGGATACCTGCAGATGTTCGCTCGGCTTGAAGAATGCGCTCATCGGAGCACCTCGTTTCTATCGCTGATGGCGCCGGCACAGGATATTGCCGTATGCGCCATCTTAGGCGTTGAACATTACCAGTGTGTTGCGTACACGCTGTGGAACTAGAGGGGACGCCATCGTTCCGAGGTCAGGGTCCGGGGAAAGCGAGTTTTCCCCACCCTCCGCCCGCAGGGGGCAGTCTGTCACCGGGAAACGTGCATACCGCGCCTGGGCGACCGTCGTGAGAGGTCACCTTTGACGCAACCACGCTGTGGCGTCGGGCCGGGGGTTGAAGGTGCGGGGCTATCTGCGCGCTGCGGGTAGCCTTTCCGGAAACCGTTTTCCGGTGCATGCAGTATAGCAATGGTTGCATGGTGCTGTCAAATCCTTATGGGCGTGTATTTTTTCACATGAGACATTGTGTCGCAGCCCGGCCTTTACGTACCAGTTCGAGGGTGAGGTGGAGGCGAAGCTCCCTCTCAGGTGTAGGGTTTTTCGGGCGAGAAGGGGTTTTCAGCGTTCCAGTGCGCTGACGATCCTCACCCCCTGCCCCGCGCCCGGAAGGGCCTGGCTACGCTAGCCGCAAGGCGAACCACGCCCCGGTGCGCCGCAGCGTCTCCAGTTCGATCGCTACCGAGACGTGGCTCGCGCCGCGTACCAGGTGGAACTCGCCCCATCCCGCCGTCGCTGCCCGCATCTCTTCGGCCGAGCCTGTGGGGAGCACCCCGTCGCGCCCGGCGTAGATCAGCAGCAGCGGCGGGCGCTCCGGTCGCGTCGCGATGCGGCGCAGGCTTCCCGGTGCGTCGAGGGCGTCGAACAGGTCCCAGGTGCCGATACGCGCGCGGATGCCGCTGGTTTGCCAGGCCCGCGCGACGTGGTAGGGCGAGCCGTCGCGGAAGAGGTGCAACAGTTGCGGCCGCGCCAGCCGCAGGGCCTCGATGATCTGCGCGCGCCGGTACTCCGCCATGCTCATCCGCAGGCGCGGCGGAACTGCCCAGAGCGCCAGCGCGTCACACGGGGCGCCCTCGGCCACCGCTCGCGCCGTCACCGCCCCGCCCAGGCTCATCCCCAGCAACCCCACGCGCGCGTACCGCTCCCGCAGCCAGCGCGCCGGCCCTGCCACGCTCTCGATGATCTCCGGAAAGGACTGCGGGCGCGGGCTTGCCCCGTGACCGTCCAGGTCGATCAGCAGCGCCGCCAGGCCCCGCCCGGTCAACTCCTCGACCAGCCGCCAGGCGTAGAAGGTCTTGTCGCAGCCCGAGCCGTGGGCGACGCACACCGCTGCGGTGGCCCCTCGCGACGGCACGATGTGCAGCGCCGGCACGGGCCCGTGCGCCGCCGCCACGTCCACCCGCGTGACGCTGTAGCCGGGGTGCGCTCCGGGCAGCAGGGCGCGTTTCGGGTCGAGCTGTCGCCGCCGCAGCGTCGCCAGGCCCACCTGGAGCGCCAATCCCGGCAGGAGGGTGAGCGCAAGCGCCCGCGGCCCCGGTCGCCCGGCAAGCCCCGCGAGCGCCAGGGGCGGCGCTCCGAGACCCCCGCTCCAGCTCAGCCCGCGCAGGCCGGCTACGCTCGCCAGCCCCTCCAACAGTCCCAACCATACTCCCAGCGCGTTCAGGTACGATGAGCGCATTGCGGTGTCTCGCGGTACGGATCGCGGGGTTGATGCAACGTTCGCCTCCGGCGGGGGGATTGGGGCAGCGTTACCGCCCGATATGGTCATTCCTGGGGTCTGGGGCAAGCCCCAGAGGCGTTGCAACCGCCCTGGTGTGCGTCGCTACGGGCATGGAACGGGCCCTCCATTATGTTATACTACGCTATGAAAACAAGCCAGGCATGGGAGGATCTGAGAGGGCTGCGCCCGCCCGAAAATACCTTCTATCATCCCGCCGTTGTGCGGCAAAGCCGCATAAACCTCTATGAGCCTCCTCTCAGACGCTGGTTGATAGCCTGGAACGAACCGATGGCCCTTCGCACCCGCCGGCGCGCGACGCCGAGACACATGCTGCAACGCCTGCGCCATACCAGCCGGCTCTATGCCGTGTTGAGCCACGTCGGCGAGGCGGTGTTCCGCGCCTCTGGACGGGACGAGTTGTTTGAGACGGTCTGCCGGATCGCCGTTGAGCAGGGCGCGTTCCCGCTGGTCTGGGTCGGGATAGCCGACCCGGTCACGGGAGAGGTCAGACCGGCAACCGCCGCCGGTCCAGCCGTGGCCTACCTCACCGAGGTCAGGATTACCGTTCGCCCCGAGCCGGAAGGCCAGGGACCGACGGGAACCGCGATTCGCGAGAGGCGCCCGGTCATCAATAACGATTTTTTTGCGACGCCTTACACCCGGCCCTGGCACGGCGCGGCCCGCCGCTTCGAGTTGCGCGCCTCGGCGGCCTTTCCCCTGGTGGTCCACGGCGAGGCGTTGGGCGCGCTCAATCTCTACGCCACCCGGCCCGGGTTCTTCGATGTTCACGAGGTGGCCCTGCTGGAGCGGGTCGCCGGCGCGGTCGCCTTTGCTCTGGAAAAGCTTGCCGAGGAGGAACAGCGCCGGCTGGCCGAGCAGGCCCTCCGCGAGAGCGAGGCCCGCTATCGCCGGCTGACCGAGCATGCCACCGATCTGATCTATCGTATTCGCCTGCACCCCTCCTCCGCCTTCGAGTACGTCAACCCCGCCGCTACCGCCCTCACCGGCTACACGCCCGAGGATCACTACGCCGACCCCGAACTGGGCATGAAGCTGGTGCACCCCGATGATCGGCCGCTCCTCCTGCGTCTCACACAGGATCTTGCGCTGCTGGCCGAGCCGATCGAGTTGCGCTGGATCCGCCGTGATGGCGGCCTGCTCTGGGTTGAACAGCGCAACGTGCCGATCCTCGACGCCGCGGGCAATCTGGTGGCGATCGAAGGCATCGCGCGTGACATCACCGACCGCAAACTGGCCGAACAGGCGCTGCACGAAGAACGCGCCCTGCTCGAGGCCCGCGTCGCCGAACGCACCCGCGAGTTGCAACTGGAACGCGACCGTACCCGCGCCATCCTCGAGTCGCTGGGCGAAGCGGTGATGGTCTTGGATACCGATGGCAACCTGACCTACCTCAATCCAGCCGCCGCGCGTCTGACCGGCGCGAACCCCGAGGCCCCCGGACGCTGGTGGGACCAGCAGCCGGGCGAGGGCAAGCTGCTCCTCGCCGAGTTGCGCGCCGCCGCCCGTACCCGGCGCGCCTGGCAGGGCGAACTGCCCTTCCGGCGCGCCGATGGCGCCCTGTACGACGCCGCGGTTACCGTGACGCCCCTGTTCGCTCCCGATGACCCCGAGCAGGTGATCGGCTTCGTCAGCGTACACCGCGACATCACGGCGCTGAAGAACGCCGAGCGAATGAAGGACCAGTTCGTGTCGAACGTCTCACACGAACTGCGGTCGCCCACCTCGCTGATCACCATGCTCGCCGGCAACCTCGAGATGCTCTACCACCGGCTCGACGACGCGCGCCGCCTGGAGGTGATCGGCGAGATCCGCAAGCATACCCGCCACCTGAGCGACCTGATCGGCGGCGTGCTCGAAATCTCGCGGATTGACAGCGATCGGATCGCCACCGATCGCCAGGCGCTCAATATGGCGGAACTGGTCCTGCAGGAAGTGGCGCACCTGGCCCCGGTCGCGCGGCGCAAGACGCTGCGGCTGGACGCCGACGTGCCCGAGAGGCTGCCGGTCACCGGCCATGCCGGTCAACTCCAACAGGTGCTGCGGAACCTGCTCACCAACGCCATCAAGTATACGCCCGACGGCGGGCGAATTACCGTTACGGGGCGCGACTTCAGGAGTCCGGCTTCAGCCAGTGAACCCGGCTGGCCCGGCGCCGCCGGGTTGCCGGAGGGCCGCTGGGCGGCGATCGCTGTGACCGATACCGGCATCGGCATCGGCGCCGAGGACCTGCCGCACATCTTCGAGCGCTTCTACCGCGTCCGCTCCCAGAGCGAGATCCCCGGCACCGGCCTGGGCCTGCCCATCGCCGCCGAACTGGTCAGGCGCCACGGGGGCATCCTGGAAGTTAGCTCCACCCCTGGCCAGGGGAGCACCTTCGCGGTCTACCTGCCGATGACGGAGGCAGCATGATGAACGCGCCGGCCCGCATCCTCGTGGTTGACGACCAGGTCGAGCATCTCAACGCCGTGGAGATGCTGCTGACCGGGTTTGGCTACCAGGTCGTGCTGTGCGCCAGCGGCGCGGAGGCCCTCGCCCGTCTCGAAAGCGAGCCGGTTGACCTGATCCTGGCCGACGTGGCCATGCCCCAACTCAACGGCTATCAGTTGCTCGAAGCCGTGCGCCGCCAACCCCGCTGGGCGCACATCCCCTTTGTCTTTCTCACCGCGCGGGCCCTCGACAGCGATGTGCGCTACGGCAAGGCCCTCGGCGCCGACGACTACCTGACCAAGCCGGTGCAGCCCGAGGATCTGCTGGCGGTGGTGAAGGGCAAACTGCGGCGCCACGATCAACTGCTTGAGGCGGCGGCCATGGCCGCGCCCGCCGTGGCTCCGGAAGAGATCCGCGTGGGCCGGATCCGTGTTGACACCGGGCATCACCGCGCCTGGCTCGACGACGAGTCGCTGATCCTCTCGGTCAAGGAATTCGCCCTGCTGGCGGAACTGGCCCGCCGGGCCGGCGAAGTCCTGCCCGCCACGGCCCTGGTGCTGGTGACCCACGGCCTGCGCACCGACGACGCCGACGAGGCCCGCGAACTGATCCGCCCCCTCATTCGCTCCCTCCGGCACAAGCTCGGCGATGCCACCGATGAACCGGGAGCGATCGAGACCGTGCGCGGCCTCGGTTACCGCATGCGCGAAGCCTGAAGGCGCACGAAACTTCCCGCCGGTTCCCCGCAACTTCTCATGGAGTCCCCACCCGCGCCGGGTAGCATAATCGTGGGGGCGTTTGCCGGCGCGTTCGACCGGCAGCGTCGCGCAATCTGTGTGTGCGAGAAGTGACGGAACCCTGTGCAAGCTCCAGATCTCGGGGTAACACCCCTGCTGCGCGCGATCCTGGCGATTGACGGCAGCTTTGTCCCCGTTGGCGAGGGGTGGAGCCATCTCCTCGGCTGGCAACCGGGCGAACTGGCAAACAGCACCTTCATCGAGCGCGTACATCCCGATGACCAGGAGGCGGTGATCACCGTCGTTCACGCCGTCTACGCCGCCGGCGCGGCAGCCGAAATGCCCTGCCGCTACGCCCGAAAAGATGGCGGTTACCTCCGGCTCTCCTGGCTGGCAGCGCCGCGTCCGGGCGGCATCGAACTTGAGTTGACCGGAAGTCCGGTTACGTAGGGTCTTTGCCCCGCCAATTCCCCGCCAGCCCCCCGCCAACGTTCACTGACATCCGCTCGCCTTCCTGCTACGATTGCATCATCAAGATCAACGCTGATCTTCACCCGGCCGGAACAGCGACGTTCCGGCCTCCCAGGAACACACAGGTCGCGCGGAGAACAAAGCTATGGTGACCCAGGAAGATGTGCCGACCCAGCCTGGCAAGGTCCGCGTTACCTTTTCGCTGCCCGCCTCGATCTGGGCGGATAGCGTGGAACTTGCCGGTGATTTTAACGATTGGGACGCCGCCCCCATGCCCCTGCGCCGCGATGAGAGCGGCTGGAGCATCACCCTGCTCCTGGAGCAGAATCGCCCCTATGCCTACTGGTACCTGGTGGACCAGGAGCGCGTGAGTGACTGGAACGCCGATGGGTATGTCATCGGCAACGATGGCGCCCGGCGTTCGGTAGTGATCCCGCGCCCCGCCTCCCGGCGGGGAGGCGGGGAGGGCCTGCGGCCCTCCTCGAACCTGTAGCTTCCCACCTGTGGCGGCCAGGAGGCCCGGTGAAACGCCGCTCCCCAGGGGACGTCCTCGCGGCGGGGGTTTCGGGGACCGCAGGCCCCCGTGAGATTTCCCTTCCGGCACGGCGTGGCAAAGCCGCGCCGTGCCGGAAAGGGGCCGTCGGATGGACCTTGCCCCTCCAGGCCGCCCCGATAACGAAACGCACCGCCAGAAACTGCTACAATAGAGGCAGGCGCCCGATAGGGCGCCTGGATTCGCGTCGAGAGCCTGCCAGCGGTGTACGACGATACCATTGCCGCTATTGCGACCCCTCCCGGCGAGGGCGGGGTGGGGATCGTGCGCATCAGCGGTCGTGAGGCCCGCGCCATCGCCGCCCGGATCTTTCGCCCGATCCGCCCTGGCCCGCTGCGCCCCTATCGCCTGCGTTACGGCCATGTGGTCGATCCCGCCACCGGCGCCATTGTTGACGAGGCGCTGGTGGCCTTTATGCGCGCGCCGCACAGTTTCACCCGCGAGGATGTGGTGGAGATCTCCTGCCACGGCGGGCCGCAGCCGCTCCAGAGCACCCTGGCGCTCGCGCTGGCCGCGGGGGCGCGCCTGGCCCGCCCCGGGGAGTTCACCCTGCGCGCCTTCCTCAACGGGCGCATCGATCTCTCACAGGCCGAGGCCACCCTCGACGTGATCCGCGCCCGCACCGCCGCCGGGCTGGCCCTGGCCCAGGCCCAGCTAGGGGGCTGGCTCGCCGGCGAGGTGCGGAGCGTCCGCGCCGCCCTGCTGGAGTGTCTGGCCTACGTCACCGTGGTGGTGGACTTTCCCGAAGACGAGGTCGAACCGCAGGACCTCGGCCCGTCCCTGCGCGCCGGTCTGTCCACGGTGGAGCGCCTGCTGGCCGGGGCCGAGCAGGGCATCATCTACCGCCAGGGGGCGCGGGTGGCCATCGTGGGCCGGCCCAACGTCGGCAAGTCCAGCCTGCTCAACGCCCTGCTGCGCGCCGATCGGGCCATCGTCACGCCCATTCCCGGCACCACCCGTGACACGCTGGAAGAGACCGCCAACCTGGAGGGCATTCCGGTGACCCTGGTGGACACCGCAGGCATCCACGAGAGCGCCGACCCGGTCGAGCAACTGGGCATCGAGCGGGCGCGGGCGGCCCTCGACAGCGCCGATCTGGCCCTGCTGGTGCTCGATGCAGCGCAACCTTTCACCCCCGGCGACGCCCAGATCGCCGGGCTTACCCTTGAGAAGCCGACCATCCTGGTGTGGAACAAGATTGATGCCCGCTCCGCAGAGGACGGGCCGCCCGCGGCGCCATTCGCCCATCCGCGGCTGCTGGGCAGCGTCGCTGCCTCGGCGCGCACCGGCGCGGGCATCGCGGCGCTGGCTCAAGCCGTGGCCGCCGCGCTCCTCGGCGGCGTGCCGCCCGCCGCCGCCGAGGCCCGCCTGGTGAGCAATCCGCGCCACCGCGACGCCCTGCGCCGCGCCGAAGAGCACCTTCGCGCCGCCCTGGCCGGGTGGGAAGCCGGGCATCCCACCGACCTCATTGGCGGCGACCTGACCGCAGCCCTCAATGCCCTCGGTGAGATTACCGGCGAGACCGTGGGCGACGATCTCCTCGATGTGATTTTTTCGCGGTTCTGTATTGGGAAGTGATCGCTGGAGGAAATACGGTCCTCATCCTCCCCCCGGCCCCCAACCTCTCCACCAGCGGTGGAGAGGGAGGGGGCGCCGAGCGCAGCGAGGCGGGAGAGGGTGAGGACCGGCCCCGTGCCTGCCGGAGCGCCCGGCGCTGCGCCCCTACAGGCGTTCCAGCCACGTGAGGAGCGCCGCGGCGGTGGCTTCAGGAGCTTCGAGCATCGGCATGTGCCCGACGCCGGGCAGCAGGGTCAGTTCGGCGTCGAGCAGCGTCTGCAACTCGCGGGCCAGCTTCGGAGGCGTCATCTGGTCGGCCTCGCCGCAGATCACCAGCGCGGGGAGGCGCAGCGTCCCCAGGCGCGGGCGCGCGTCCCAGCCATCGCAGGCGACGAAATCGCCCCGCAGCACCGTCGGGTCGCACTGCCGGAACTCGGCGGCCGCCGGGGCGCGCAGGCGCGCCGCCGCCTCGGGGTAGATCCACCGAACCAGATGCTCAATGGCCGCGTCGGGATCAGTGGCAAGCCCCTGGAGCAACTCCGGGGCCACCCGCAGGCGGGCGCTGGCGCCGATCAGCGCCAGGCCGCGCACCCGATCCGGCGCGGCCAGGGCCGCCTCGAGCGCCGCCGCCGCGCCCATCGAGTGACCGGCGAGCACGGCCCGCTCAAGGCCCAGCGCGTCAAGCAGGCGCAGAGCGACTCCGGCATACCCGGCGATCGTGGTGTGCCCCGGCGGCGCCGAGCGCCCGTGACCCGGCAGATCCGGGGCGATCAGCCGCGCCGTGGCGCTCAGGGGCGCGAACAATTCGCCCCAGTGGCGGTGCGTGCCCCCGGCCCCGTGGAGCAAGATTACCGGCGTTCCCTGCCCCCGTTGGGCGTAAAAGATCCCGTCAATTTCGGCCATTTCACGTAATCCTGCGGCGCGTCCCGGCGTGAAGGAAATGGGGAACCCGAGTTTCCCCGCGCCCCTGCCCCGGGTCGTCTGGCGGTCCCAGCGCCCCTGGAGTGAGGGTGGGAACCCGAGTTTCCCCGCGCCCCTGCCGCCGGGGGCGTCTGGCGGTCCCAGCGCCCCTGGAGTGAGGGTGGGGAACCTCGCAGGTATAGAGGTTTCGGGCGCATCATTGTGTCGCATTCCCCATCTGAGGCATAGGGAGGCCCGATTTCCCCCTCTCCCTTCGCGGGAGAGGGGGGCAGGGGGGTGAGGATCGTAAGCGCATCAGCATGCAGAAACCCCCTGTTCGCCCGAAAAACCCCATACCTGGGAGCCCACGCCCCCTCCCGCTGCGACAACGCCGGTTTCCTACCCCATTGCCTCATCGGCGGCGGCGGCCAGTTGGAAATCCTTCTCCGTCAACCCGCCGGCATCGTGGGTGGTCAACGCCAGCGTCACCTTGTTGTAGCGGATGTCCACATCGGGATGATGGCCGGCGGCCTCCGCCAGAAAGCCGATCTGAACCACAAAGGCGATCGCCGCCGGGAAGGTCGGCAGTTTGTAGGTCTTCACGATCTCGTCACCACGGTGCGTCCAGCCACTGAGCGTCTCCAGCCGTGCGGTAATCTCCGTCTCACTGAGCCGGGCCATGCCTCACTCCTTCCAGATGCCAGCCACTCGCGCGGCCGCGCCGCGCATCACCAACCTGAACGCAGGGAAAGAGGGTTTCCTCGCGCCCTGGCCCACCAGGGTGTCAGAAGCGCCCCGCCACCGGTTGGAAGGCGGGGAAACGATAGTGTTCACATCTGCCGAACACGTTCGCACCGTAGAGGGCGCGGAGGGCTTCAAAACGTTCACCCTCTACGTTCCTCTACGCGCTCTG
>DAOUDA010000257.1:0-2964 GCA_034431835.1 Chloroflexaceae bacterium
CCCCCCCCCCCCCCCCCCCCCACCCTCCCCTCCAGGGTGACCGATGTCGAAACAGCGGCTCCAGCAGATCGCCGATACCATGCAGCAGATCATCGGCGAAGTCATCCAGTATGAACTGAAGGATCCGCGCATCGGCTTCGCCACCGTTACCGGGGTGGAGGTCAGCGCGGATCTGCAGCACGCGAAGGTGCGCGTCTCGATCATGGGCGATCCCGCGCAGCAGGCCGAGACGCTGGAGGGCCTCGAACGCGCCAAAGGCTTCATTCGCAAGCGCGTGGCCGAGGAGATGAGCCATATGCGCTTCATCCCCGAACTGCGCTTCGTCCACGATACGTCGCTCGAGTACAGCCTGCACATTCAGGAACTGCTGCGCCAGGTGGAAGAGGAACGTAGGGCCAATCCGCCTAAACTCGACGACGAACCGCCCGATGCGGAACAGCGCGCGGGCGAATGAGGCGCGCGGTTGGTTGCACTTTCCGTATTTCCCCCCTCCCAACCGCCCCCCGCTGGGGGGCGGCATCCAACTCCCGCCCCCAGCGGAGGCGAGTTGGGGAGGGGGCTAACCCCAACCTCCTCTTACCTCCGTCAGGGGGAAGCGTCCAACTCCCGCCCCCGGCGGGGGCGAGTTGGGGAGAGGTTACCCTTTTCATACCATTACCCTATGGACGGACCGGACGCTTACTACAAGAAGCGCATTCCCTACACTCTGCGCGGCCAGCAGTTCGCCTTCGACGTGGGACACACGCTCTTCTCGTCGTTTCAGGTTGACGAGGGCACCGATCTGCTGCTGCGCACCATCGAGCCGTCCGAGCCGCCCGCGCGCATCCTCGACCTCGGGTGCGGTATTGGCGTGATCGGCATCGCCCTGGCGCGGCGTTACCCCCGGGCCACGGTGGTGCTGGCCGACAAGGATCTGCTGGCCGTGCGCTACGCCCGGCACAACCTGGCGCTCAACGGCGTCACCAACGCTACCGTGGTCGGCAGCGTGGGGATGGAGACAGTTCCACCGGGGCCGTATGACCTGATCGCCTCCAACGTGCCCGCCAAGATCGGCGACCTGGCCATCGAGCAGGAGTTCGTGCTCACGCCCCTCCAACACCTGCGGCCCGGCGGCGAGTACTGGTTCGTGGTCGTCAGCGGGCTGAACCACCTGATCCCGCGCCTGGGGCCACGGCACAATCTCAAGCTCAAGGAGATCAAGAAGCGCTCCGGGCATACGGTGTACCGGCTGATAAAAGACGTGTAGCGGGGGTACGTGCTCACATCTACCGAACACGTTCGCACCGCAGCGGGCGCGGAGGGCTTCAAAAAGCTCATCCTCTATTATGCCCCTCTGCGCGCTCTGCGGTAAACCTGAATACGTTCGTAGCGGGACGTCCGGCCAGCTTGCGAACCACGATCCGGGAGGGCCGCGCCACCCATACGAGCCTGTAAGGTAAGTTCTTCGCCAAACACCTGCCCCCTCCCCAACCCTCCCCTACCGGGGGAGGGCGCCCGGCGCCTCCCCCCAGCGGGGGGGCTGGTAGGGGGGCGGAAATGCCTTCCTTGTACCGCGATGATCCACACCTCATGGCGCGCCTGCTGGAGCCGGAACCGGGCAGGCGGAAATGCCTTCCTTGTACCGCGATGATCCACACCGACCCCGAAGCGGCCGCGCCCCAGTTCCACGCGCAGATCGCGCGGGCCCGGCGCATTTTGTTGCTCACCCACGTCAACCCCGACGGCGACGCGGTCGGGTCCATGCTCGGCGCGGCCCACGCCCTGCGCGCCATCGGCAAGGCGCCGCTCTGCCTGCTCTCCTCACCCCCGCCCTCCTACTGCCAGCATCTCCCCGGCGCCGAGTGGCTCCAGGTCTTCCGCCCCGGCGATGCCCTGCCCGCGGCCGATCTGACCTGGATGCTCGACACCGCCACACCGCAGCGCGTCGGCCCCATCGCTGATGCCTACCTGCCCGAGTTGCTCAAGCGGCCGCTGTTGATCACCGACCACCACGTGACCAACGACGGCGGCGGCTCGCTGAACCTGATTGACCCGCGAGCGGCCTCCACCGCCGATCTGCTCTTCCGCCTCCTGCGGGCCATGCAACTGCCCGTCGGCCCTGAGGCCGCCACCTGCCTCTACCTCGGCCTCACCACCGACACCCAGAGCTTCCAGACCAGCAGCACCTCGCCGCAGACCCTGCGCACCGCCGCCGACATCCTCGCCAGCGGCGCCGACCTGCGCGCGGTGATCACCGCGGTCTACTTCAGCATCCCCGAGAGCACCATGCGCCTGACCGCCCTGGTGCTCAGCGACATGCGCCGCGAGGGGCCGCTGGCCTGGGCCAGTGTGACCCTGGCGCACCTGGCCGCCACCGGGGCCGGCGACGAGGCGACCGATGATACGATCATGCGCATGCAGCGCATTGACGGCGTGCGGGTCTGCGCCCTGTTCAAGGAGCGCGACGCCGCCACGGTCAAACTCAGCCTGCGCTCCACGCCCGACATTGACGTCTCGATCATCGCCCAGCGCCTGGGGGGCGGGGGCCACGCTCAGGCCGCCGGGGCCACCCTCCACATGGGCCTGGAGGAGGCCCGGGCCACTGTGCTGCCTCTGTTGCGGGCGAGTCTGGGTTAGAAGAGACCCAACATCGCCACGTCATGACGGAACGCCACGTAATGACGACTTCAGTCGTCCTCCACGGGAACGACGGAAGTCGTTACAACTGTGGCTCCAATGATCATCGGTCCACGCAACCAACACCCCCCACCCTGTAATGACGACTTCAGTCGTCCTCCACGGGAACGACGGAAGTCGTTACAACCATGGATCTCAAGGGTGACAACGAAACCTCCTGCGGCTAGTTGCCACACCCATACCACCCAGGAGACCGGCGGCCATCCGGCCCCCCCCGCCCGGCGGCCATTCGGCCCCCCGCCCGGCGGCCATTCGGCCCCCCGCCCGGCGGCCATTCGGCCCCCCGCC
>DAOUDA010000258.1:0-24988 GCA_034431835.1 Chloroflexaceae bacterium
GATAACCTGGTTGTCCGATTCCTTTTCAGGGAGGGGCGTGGGGAAACCCGGTTTCCCCACCTTCCTACCGGAGTTATCCGGATAGGCTCTAAACCGCCACAACATGACATCTAACAGAATGACGAACCCATATGACAAGTATCTTCATCACCGGCGGCACGGGCTACCTCGGGCGGGTTCTGGTGCGCCAGGCGAGCCTGGGTGGTCACCACGTGGCGGCAAGCTACCACACCCAGGCGCCGCCTTCAGATGAGGCAATCTGGCTGCCCCTCGATGTGCGCGACGCGCTGGCGGTCGAAGATCTGCTCGACCGGCTGCGACCCGAGGTGGTGATCCACACCGCCTACCGGCAGAGCGGCCCCGATCTCCTGCCGGTGACGGCCATGGGCGCGGGTAACGTGGCGCGGGCCGCTGCCGCCAGTGGCGCGCGCCTGATCCATCTCTCCAGTGATGTGATTTTCGACGGTGAACGCGAGGGCGCATACACTGAAGATGACCTCCCCTCCCCCGTCAGCGCCTATGGCGCGGCCAAGGCCCGGGCCGAGGCGCTGGTGACCGCGGCGCATCCGGGGGCCATCGTGGTCCGCACCTCGCTCATCTACGGCTTCGCGCCGATCGATCGCATCTCACAGTTTGTTCTGGACGTTGCTACCGGGCGCAGCCCGGAACGGCTCTTCACCGACGAGATCCGCTGCCCGATCTACGTGGAGGACCTGGCGGCGGCGCTGCTGGAACTCTGCGGGTTGTCTTACAGCGGTCCCCTCCACGTTGCCGGCGCCGAAGCCCTGAGCCGCTATGCCTTCGGCGCCATGATCGCCCGCGCCTGGAACGTGGACCCGTCGGGCATCCAGGGCGCCTTGAGCGCCGAGAGCCCGGTGCGGCGCCCGCGCAACTGCGCCCTGGATAGCTCGCGGGCGCGGCAGTTGTCACGCACGCGCCTGCGGGGCGTGAGCGAGGTGCTGCGCGACCTGGGTCGTGTGAGGTGAGCCCCTGCCCGGCGCGGGAGGGTCCGGGAGGGTTTCGCTTTCGCAGGAAGAGCCGTGTTTCATCCCCAGGATGTGCCCTGCCGGCTGCTCTTCACCCCGCGTACAATGTATTCGACATACTCCCCGATATTGGTCGCGCGATCGCCGATGCGTTCGAGGTTGTGGCCGATCCACAGCAGAAACGTGCCCGGCCGCACCATGGCCGGATCGCGCTCCATCCGTTCGATCTGTGCATCAAAGAGTTGCGCGTAGGCTATGTCGGCGGCTTCATCTTCCTGTTTGAGGCGCAAGTTGATCGTGGGGTCGCGGGCGGCAAGGGCCTCGAGGGCCTCGTTGAGCATCCGGCGGGTAATTGCCGCCATATGCTCAATCGTTTCAGGAACCCCACCCGGCGGTGGGCCACCCAGACGCAGCGTTACAGCGGCAATACCCTTGGCGTAATCACCGATCCGTTCGAGTTCGCCGGCGGCCTGCATGAAAGAACTGACCAGGCGCAGGTCCCCGGCCACCGGCCCCTGGGTGGCGATGATCTGAATGGCGTGCTGGATCAGGGCATCGGTGGCGTCGTCAATCCCCTCGTCACGACGCACAATTGCCCGCGCCTCTTCAAGCGCTCCCTGCTTGAGCGCCCAGATCGCGCGGCGGATCGCTTCGTCGGCCATCCTCCCCAACGCGATCAGTTCCCGTTCCAGTTCGGCCAGTTCGTGGAGGTAATGTTCGCGCAGCGGCGGCATCTCCTGCTCCCTCCGGTATGCCTGGTGTAAAAATGGGGAAACCCCGTTTCCCCGTCCCCTACCTGTGAAACGGCGCGGCCTTCCCGGCAGAAGGCTACTTTACCCCCAGGGTGCGACGCAGCCGCGTGGACATCCGGCGCCGTTGCGACTACTATAGCATGTATTCTCGGAACGCAGGGGGGCAACCGGTACGTTGTCGTTCCATGTGGGGAGGCAGAGGGGCGAGGCCCCTCCCATTATCGTGGCGCTACCGCGAATTGACCAGGCTATGCGCATCGGACTTGACGCACGCTACACCACGGATCACTTTCCCGGCATCGGGCGCTATACCCTTAGCCTGGCCGAAGCGCTGGCAGAACTGGAGTACAACCATACGCTGGTGCTTATCGTGGACCCGCGGGCGCAGAGGGGGCGCTACGACCTGACGGCGCTGGGCGCCCTGCCGCGAGTAGAACTGGCCGAGGCTCAGGTCGCCCCGTTTTCGGCGGCCCAGCACCTGGCCCTGCCCGCCCTGGCGCGCCGTTTGCGCCTCGATGTCTTGCATTCCCCCTACTACATCAAACCCTACCTGGGCCTGCCTTGCCCCTCGGTGGTGACGATCTACGATCTGATCGGCTGGCGTTTCCCGCGCGCGCTCTCACGACGCGGGCGGCTGTTTTATCGCCTGAGCATGGCTCTCGCGGCGCGCACCGCGACCCGCCTGATCACGATCTCGGAGAGTGCTCGTGCCGACATTGCCCACGTCTACCGGCTGTCGCCGGAACGGATCGCGGTGACCCCCCTCGCTGCGAGCCGCCGCTTTCGGCCCCAGGCGCCCGAGGCCATCGCAGCGGTGCGGCAGCGTTACGGCTTGCCGGAACGCTACGTTCTCTATGTCGGATCCAATAAACCGCACAAAAACCTCGAACGGCTGACGCGAGCCTGGCGCAAAGTGCTTGAAGAGGCGCCGGAGGCGTCTGCGGGCGTGGTGCTGGTTATTGCCGGTCACGAAGATCCCCGCTACGGCGACGCGCGCCGCTTCGTGGCCGAACGCCAGCTTGAGGCGCGGGTGTGCTTCGCGCCCAATGTGGCCGAAGCCGATCTCCCGGCGCTCTACAGCGGCGCGACGGTTTTCGCTTTTCCCTCGTACTACGAAGGTTTTGGATTGCCGCCGCTGGAGGCGATGGCCTGCGGCGCGCCGGTGCTCTGCGCCTATGCCTCCAGCCTGCCCGAGGTGGTGGGCGATGCTGCGTTAACGGTGGATCCCTTCAATGTGCACGACCTGGCGGAGGGGCTGGCGCGGTTGCTGAGCAACCCCGTGTTGCGCCGCGTTCTCTCCGAGCGGGGCCTGCGCCGGGCAAGCCTGTTCTCCTGGCGCCGCACGGCGCTCGAAACCCTGCGGGTGTATGAGGGCCTGGGGTAATATGATTTCGGATTGTAGATTTTGTATTTCGGTACTACAACGACTTCGTCACTGGAAACGGGCTTTCGGAAGGGCGAAGCCCCTCCGAGCTTCCCCTATAGAGCTGGTGCAACGTCTTTGGGGCAAGCCCCGGACCCCGGGTTTTTGTGTGGGTTTTGGCGGCTATGCCGCCAAAACCACGAACACGACCGTGTCGGGCTGCGGCGCCGTTCTGGCCCCCGCCGCTGGAGGCGTGCGTTGCATCGACTCCGTCGTGGAGGAGAGGAGTAGAGATATGCCTGAAGCTGAAGGAGCATCTCCCATCGCTACGGCAGCGGTTCCGAGAGCAGGGTCGCGCTGGCCCAGCCCTGGCTGCCAGCGCTGACACGTTGCGGGGTGCAGGCTTCGCCGATCGTGGTGATGCGGACGCGATACCAGGTGGCGCCATCGGCGGTGGTGCGTTGTTCGAGGAACTCCACCCCGTCGCCGGGGCAGATCTGGCCAATGACCGTCTCCGGGGCAATGCGCGGCTCGCTGCGCAGATTGCCTCCGGCCAGCACCGTGCCGCGGCCGATAATGGTGGTCGCCGGCGTGTCTGAGATGGGTGGGACGCTGGCTCCCCCCGTGGTGAGGGCGCGGGCCGTGCGCGTGGCGAGAACGGCGGCATTGCTCGTTTCGATGGCGCTGGCCGTGGCGCTGGCGCTGGCGCGAGCGCGTTCAAGGCCAAAGCGCACGGCGAAGAACCCGCCTCCCACAAGAAGCGCGAGCGCCGTGCCGGCAATCAGCAGGTTGGCGAGGGCGCGGATCGGCCCTCCCCGGCGCGGCGCCCCGGGGCCAAAATAGCGCTCCCAGTCTCGCGGATTGGCTCGTGGAGGCACGGGCACCTCACATGCCCAAACCTGCCCCTCTGGCAGGGGGGCCGGGAAATCGGGTTTCCCTACAGATTATCGCACGCGCTGCTTCGGCCCCCGACCCCTTTTCCGGCAGGGGAGTGGGGAAACCCGGTTTCCCCACTCTCATCCAACCGGTGTTGGGGGCGCCGGACGCCCTCCGATGGGCTATCGGGTCACAAATCGCAGCGCAGGATCGGATGGTGCTCGCCGGTGGGAGCAAAGCCGAACCAGCGGTAGAGGCGCTGCGCGCTCTGGTTGTAGGCCTGCGTATTGAGCGTCACCGCTGTGGCGCCGCTCTGGCGCGCGTAGGTGATCAGATCGGCCAGGAGGCTGACCCCGATCCGTTGGCCGCGATGCTCCGGTAGAACGGCGATGCGTACCAGGTGCATCCACCGCCCGCCGAAATGGGCCGTGGCATAGGCGTAGCCTACCACCTTGCCCTCGAGTTCGGCGATCACGAAGTACGGCCCCTGCTCGATCGCCGGGCTGAGAATGGTATCATCTTTGGTCCATTGCGGTTCAAAGCACACCTGATCCAGGCGCAGAATGGCCGGCAGGTCCTCCCGGACGGCGGGCCGGATGTGAACGGCAGGGTTACCCGTGCTGGGGATGGTGAGGCGCTGCTTTTCGTACACCAGGACGTCGGTATCGTGCTGGTAGCCCATGGCGCGCAGGGTAGGGATGAGCCAGTACTCGATGTTACCATCGCCGCCGAAGTACACGTGGCGCACCCCCGCGGCCTTCAAACTGGCGTGCAGGGCGCTCACGAGGGCGGTGATCCCCGCGCTGCTCTCCGCTCCTTCGGCAAAGGCGACCGCGCGCAGCCAGCACGTCTCTTCGCTCGACCTGCTGATCAGCGCCACCGCTCGCAATTCGCCCGCAGCTTCAAGCGCCACGCCCAGACCTTCAGCGAGCAGCATCTCGAGGTCCTTGCCGCTCAGCAGGCTGAAACGGCGACTGCCGTCACGCAGCAGGCGCGAAACGGCGTACAGATCGTCACTGGTGAGATTGCGCGCTCGGGCGCGGCTGATGTCGAAACTTTTGCGAAAGAGCCACATAGTGGGCAACCGGGTGCGCGAACCTGTCTCGGCCACGGCGTTCTCATTGTACACTACTATGTGGCTTCTCACGGTGAGGTGGGCAGGACCAATCAGGGCTGATGCGATGTCCGCCTCTGGCGGGGGTAAGAGCGGCTACGTCCCCCAAAGATTTTGCATTGGCCCTGCAAGACCAATTGGTGCATCCGGCAAGTCCTGATACACGAAAGGGCTGGGAGGCGGGTCTCTGGGAGGGCTTTGCCCTCCCGGACCCTCCCGTTGGAGAACTTGCCGGATGCACCGCTCATGCTACAACGAGACTTCGTCTCGCCGGGGTTGCGGGGCAACCTGGTGTTCCCACGTCCCTCCAACCAGCTATGTTCACATCAGGATCCACGTATGTACGTTTACCTCTCAACCCAGTTGCGGCGCTTGTTTGGACTCAACGCCTCGATTATCGAACCGGATCTGCTGGTGGGTGGCCAGTTTCGCCCTGACCAGTGGCCAGCGTTGCACGCCCTGGGCGTGCGCGCGGTGCTGAGTCTGCAGGCCGAACGCGAGGATCGCTTCGCCGGCGGCGCGCCTGAACGGCTGCTGCGCCTGGCGGTGCAGGATTTCACTCCGCCCACCATTGAACAACTCGCCGATGGCATCGCTTTCATCAGCGCCGCTCATCAGGCCGGATTGACCGTCTTTGTGCACTGCCACGCCGGGGTGGGGCGCGCCCCGCTGATGGCCGCAGCGTACCTGATGTACCGCCAGGAGCTGGACCACCGCACCGCCCTGGCCCGCATCCGCGCCGCCCGTCCCATCATCGGCCTGAACCCGTCCCAGATCAAGCGTCTGCGCGAACTGGAAGCCATTCTGCGCCATGGCTGAGGAGCGGTGGTATAATCGGGCGTTGTTCCGAGAACGAGCATAACCTCTGAGGCATGGTTTCGCTGCGCGGCCCTTTATGTAACGGTGTGGGGGAGGTGCGGAGGGCCCGGCCCTCCGCGATTCGTTGCTTCCCCCCGCCGCAGCAGACACGTCCGCGTTTTGAGCAGGCGCGCGCCCGCCGCGGGGAGGAACGGCGGTTGCGGGGAGGCGGAGCCTCCCCGCCCCCTCCAACGGGAACGTCGGTGTGAACCATGTCTGAGACCATCATCGAGACCCGGGAGTGGTTACTGGCCCTGGCTGCGACGATGTTCCTGTTCGGATTGCCGGGGTGGGCGCTGCTCCGGCGCTGGGCTGGCGTGGCCAGTCTTACCCTCGCCGAGCAACTGATCCTCGGGCTGGTTGTGGGGATGGCCCTCTACCCCTGTCTACTCCTGGCGCTGGACCTGCTGGGCCTGCGGGTGGGGCCTGCCCTGGGATGGGTGCTGCCGCTGCTGGCCCTGCCTCTCCTGCTGTGGAGCTACCGGCGTCCGGC
This sequence comes from Chloroflexaceae bacterium, assembly GCA_034431835.1. GTDB lineage: Bacteria > Chloroflexota > Chloroflexia > Chloroflexales > Chloroflexaceae > JACAEO01. The sequence continues at coordinate 6,443 of DAOUDA010000258.1, forward strand.
GGCGCCGCCCCGGGGTTGGCGCGCGCGTGAACCAGGGGGCGCCTTCTGGCCCGGAACGGCCCTGGTCATCACCACGGGTGCCCTCGTCGCCGCGCGTTGCCTGGCGGTTCACGGGCTAGAGGTGCCGCTGTGGGGCGACTCCGTTCACCACGCCATGATCGCCCAACTGATTGTGGAACACCGAGGACTGTTTCGTTCCTGGGAACCCTACGCCGCGCTCCAGACGTTCACCTATCATTTCGGTTTTCATGCCCACGTGGCCGCGATCACCTGGATGACCGGCATCGCGACCCCGCGAGCGGTTGTGCTCACCGGGCAGATCGCCAACATCGCCGCCGTGCTGGCCCTCTATCCCCTGGCCGTGCAGTTGGGTCGAAGCCGCTGGGCCGGCGTCGCCGCGCTGCTGCTGGCCGGTCTGCTTACGCCGATGCCCATGCTCTACGTCCATTGGGGGCGCTACACGCAGCTCGCCGGGCAGGTGATGCTCCCCGTGGCGGTGTATCTGGCCTGGCGCTTCCTGGAAGCGCCCCGGCGCCAGTGGGGCTTGCTGCTCATTACGTCCATCACCTTTGCCGGTATGCTCCTCACCCACTACCGGATCGCCATCTTTGCCCTGTGTTTCTTTCCGGCGATTGTGCTGGTTTGCGCACGGGGTTCCTGGCGCGAATGGGGGATGCGCCTCGGCCTGCTGGCCCTGTTGAGCGGAGCGCTGGTCGCGCCGTGGTTGCTGCGGGTCCTGGGGGGCCAGCTCCTGGTCGTGCTGGGTTCGATTGTGGCGGCCTCGGCCACCCGTGGAGGCGCCGCGCCGGGGGCCGACTCGCTGAACGTGATGGGCGGGCCGCTGTTCTTCCTGCCCGCGCCGGTGTGGTATGCCCTGCCGGTGGCGCTGCTCTGGGCGGTGTGGCGCCGCAACCGCGCGGTGATCACGGTCGCCCTCTGGTGGTTGCTGGCGCTCCTGCTGGTCAATCCCCAGGCGCTCGGCCTGCCCGGCGCGGGAACCCTGACCAACTTCGCCTGGCTCATCGCCGCGTATATTCCCGCCGGCCTGATCATCGGGGCGCTGGCAGGCGGGTTACCGGGCCGTCTCAGCCGCCCTGCGCTGCTGGCGGGGCTTACCCTGGGCATTGCCGGGTTGGCCTGGTGGGGAGGCGCTGCGCGCCTCCAGCAGATGGACCTGGTCACGACGGCCATGGTTGAACCGGCCGACCTGCGGGCCTTTGACTGGATCCGCCGCTCAACTCCCGCCGATGCGCGGTTTCTCGTCAACGGCTTCTTTCCTAACCCGGGTGTGGTGGTGGGCTCCGATGGCGGATGGTGGCTCCCCCTGCTGGCCCGGCGCCAGGCGACCCTGCCGCCGATCCTCTACATTGCCGAACAGGGCCCCCGACCTGACTATCGCCTGTGGATCAACGACCTCTATGCCACCGTTCACGACCTGGGCGTCACGCATCCACAGACGATCGCCAGGTTGCGCGAGCGCGAGGTGACCCACGTCTACCTGGGGCAGCGTGGCGGCAGCGTAGGCTATGGCGGCGGCGAGCAGATCATCGCGCCCGAGTCATTGTTGGGAAACGCTGCGTTTCGCCTGGTGTACCAGGAGGATCAGGTGTGGATCTTTGCCCTCCAACCAGCAGGAAAGGACAACCACGGCCTATGAACGTATCGAGGAAGGTCCGGCCAACCCGGGGCGGCGGCCTCCTGGAGCCGTTGCTCGCCCGGATGCGCGCCCGCAAAGCCAACCGGTTGATCCCGCCGCAGTTGCGCGACGGGCGCATTCTTGATATTGGCTGCGGTTCTTTTCCTTATTTCCTCTCACATACCTTCTTCCGTGAAAAGTTTGCCCTTGATCGAGTTAATCCACAGGGTGATATCGCCGGCGATATTCACTGGCACAATAGCGATCTGAACCAGGATACACAGTTGCCGTTTCCCGATCGGTTCTTTAGCATCGTCACGATGCTAGCGGTGGTTGAGCATCTGGACCCCGAGAAGCTTGAGAGCCTGCTCAGCGAAGTCTACCGCATTCTGGCACCGGGCGGCACGCTGATCATCACCACGCCCGCGGCCTGGTCCGATGGTCTGCTCCGCGCGATGGCCCGTGTCAACCTGGTGAGTCGCGAGGAGATCGAGGAACACGCCTACGCCTATACGCTGCCGATCCTGGGCTGGTACTTTGGTCGCGCCGGCTTTCCGCGCACGCTGATGCGTTTCGGTTACTTTGAACTGGGGCTGAACATGTGGGCGACGGCAACCCGCCCGCTTTGATGCGTCAACCTCTGAGGTCAACAAAGCTCCACACGGAAGGATCTGGGAGGGCCTTGCCCTCCCAGGAACCTCCTTTGTCATCCCGTTCGTCGGGAACCCGGGTTTCCCCACGCTCCTGCTAGGGATACCCCGATACGATCTTCTCCAGCTTCACCGTTTGCCCGGCCTCCACCGTGATGACCACGTCTTGCTCGAGGTTGTTTCCAAAACGGGTCAGGTACTGGCTTGTGGGCGCCTGCACCACAATTCCGTAGCGGCCGGGGGGGACATCGGCGAAGAAGAAGCCGCCTTCAGCATCGGGCACGGTGCTGCGATCGCGCAAGGGATCGAGGGCCACCGCGCTCATATCGGGATTGTCGGTCGTCTGCACCGGTGACAGATAGATGAGCACGCCCTCGGTCAGCGGTTCGTCGGTCTGAATGTTGTACAGCCTGCCGTGTACCACGCCGGTGTTGCTCGACGGCGTTGGTATTAGCGCCGGCGTGGGTGGCGGCGGGGCGGAGGAGGTCGTCGGAACCGGGCTTCCCGCCGGTCCGGGGTAAGGGTTGTACTCGGTTTGCGGGCCTGGATAGGCTTCCTGGGGGCCGGTTGTTCCGGCCGGAGCGGCGGTTTCTGCCCCGGCCCGAGAAGCATCTGCCGTGGGAATGGGGGTAGCGCCCGGCGCTTCCGCGGTTGGCTGCGGGGCCGCAGGAGCGCCGCACCCCGCCAGCAGCGCCAGCAGCGCGATCAGGACCCGGTATCGTTTCATAGGCATAACCTGCTAACTACGTAAGCCACGGTTTCACCACGCTACCATTCATAGAACCTTCGGGTGGGGTGCGGAAGGGATGACTTTTGCATGCCCCTCCGTCAGCGGAACGCAGGCGTGAACCATGCCAACAAGGGGTGATGTGAAGGAACATAACCCTTCTCCACATTCTACCGCAATGCACCCGGCTCTGGCCACACAGTGGGGAGGCAAAGGAGGTTGCTTCGGGAGAGCGCATGACCCCCGAACCCTTCCATTAAGCAGGGACGTGGGGAAACCTGGTTTCCCCACGCCCCTCCATTTGCGAGAAGGTTTCTTAGGCGGGCGCAGCCCCCAGCGCACCTTAGAAGTTGACGCCGTTGTAGGTCAGGAAGCGATCGTCGGTTGCGTCGTTGTTGAGCTGGTTAACGATGCACAAGACCGGCGTGGTGGGGCTGGTGGTCACAATGCCGCTCCCGACGTAGCGCTCGGAGAAGGTTCCCTGCTGCACATTGAAGGGCGTGCCGGCGGGAACGCTCTGCGTCACCGGGGGCGGGTTGAACGTGCTGCCTGGTACCGTGTTCGGCGTGTAGGTGAGGGTGATATTGACCGCTCCGGTGCCGAGGTGGCGGCACTGCACACCAGTGGCAAAGCCGCCGTTGCGGGCCATCAGCAGCGGGAGACTGACCTTGTCGGTCGCTCCAGCGTTGTTGAAGCCCTCGTAGGCCGTACCCGAGCGCGACGAGAACTGGTTAACCACCACCACGACTTCCTGTCCGGCGCCGGTCGTCACCGTGGCCGAGCCGACGTAGCGCGCAGTGCCGCTCTTGAGGAAGACCGCGCTGCGCCCCGGCGCCAGGGTCGCCGTATCGTTCGCCAGAGGGCTGCCGCCCGGAACCAGGTTCGGACCATAGGTGACGGTGACCGTCGCATCAGTGGTGCCCGAGTTCTGCACCGAGATGCCGGTGTTGAAGCCGGAGTTCGCCTGCTGGACGAGGGGCAGGATCACGTTGTTCGAGCCGCTGGCGAAGCCGCTGTAGGTCAGCAACTGCCGCAGGTTGCCCGTCCCGGTCTGATTGACCACCACGGCGAGGGGCTGGTTGCCATTAACGATCGCCGAGCCTACGAACAGGTTGCCAAGCTCAGTCTGGGTTGACTGGTCGAAGATGGCCGACGCGCCAGGGGCGATGGTCTGGGGAGAGGTCGTGAAGGCATTGCCCGCGCCGGGGTTCGGCGAGAACTGCACCGTCACGCTTGCCGCGGCGGTGCCGGCGTTCTGCACCGCGAACCAGGTGCTGAAGCCGCTGTTGTTGCGCATGATCAGCGGCAGGCGCACGGTGTTCGACGGCTGCGAGATGCCCAGGGCCGACTCGTTGTAGGCGAAGTTGTTGCCACTGATGTTCAGGATGGCCGCGATCTGCTGGTCGGCGCTGATCACCGCCGAACCCTGGAAGCCAGGGTTGACGTTGGGCACGGGGAAGTAGGTCTTGCCGTCGTTGGCATTGATGGTGTCGTTGATCGTCCCGGCGCTGTTGCCATTGGCCTCGTACAGTTGAACAACGACATTGGCGGTAGCGGTGCCCAGGTTCTGCACGCGGAAGCCGGTCGTCCAGGTAATGCCCTGCTGGGCGGCGACCCGCTGCGCCGGCAGCAGCGCCAGACCGAGCGCAAAGAGGACTGCGCAGACAAGGGGAAGAGCGACGAACTTGCGAAACATGGCGATCCTTTCCTTTGTTTGTGACGTACGGCTGCCTTCTACGTCGCCATCATAGCCAGGCGTGGAGGGCGTTGTCCATACCTCGCATGGAGCAACGCGCTAACGCTTTCCGGGTATTTTCGGGCATACTCCCGGGGTTCAGGGGGGAATAACCCGAAAGTAGTAGTACCGTGGTCCTGGGAGTAATGCGATTTTGGATGGACGGCGCGCATACCCGGCGTTTCGCAGAGCGCCGGCCCCGAACCTCACGGGTTGAGGTCCGGGTTGGCCACGGTGCACACAAAGATCAACTGGTCACCCAGATTGGCCGGCACCAGGCCGCCGAAGACGGCGCGCACAAAGGTGTGCGGGCGTCGGGCCATCCACCAGAAGTCGTGCGCCGTGCGCGGAAAGGGGCGTTCCAGCACCAGCACCCGGCGGGCCATCAACCCGTGTTCGGCCAGCAGGCGCTCCCAGGAACGCCGGGTGGCGTAGCGTTGCAGGGGTTGCCCGTCGTCGAAGACCTCGCCGTGGCGCAGAACGTGCAGGACGTTGCCGAAAATCCCGTAGGCGTTGGGGACCAGGATGATCGCCACGCCCTTCGGTCGCAACACGCGGGCCATTTCGGCGATCGCCTGACCCGGGTCGAAATAGTGCTCCAGGCTGCCGATGTTGGTGATCACATCAAAACTCGCCCCGGTAAATGGCAGGACCTGGGCATTCGCCATGACCACGGGGAGGCTCGCGCCGCCGCGCTGGTCGAGGCGGTGGAGCGCGGCCAGCGAAAAATCGAAGCCGGTGACGCTGTACCCCGCCCGGCGCGCAAAGCGCAGAAAGTCCCCCTCGCCGCACGAGATGTCGAGCAGGCGCGCCGGTGGCGGCGCGAAGCGGCGCACCTGGTCGAGGAACCAGAGGTAGAGCGAGTCGCGCTGATGGAGGCCACGCTCGCCATAGATCCGATCATAGGCCCGTTGTTCGGCCTGTTCGGTTTGAGTATGGCGGATCTCGATCGGGTGCCAGGGCATAGCAAGTCTTTCAGATGTGGCAGAATGGGAGGGCGCGGCCCTCCCACGAACATCCGTGTTTCCTGTTCACAACCGCGAGAACACGACGGCCCAGAACAACTCGTTCAGCGTGATCCACAGCCGTACCAGCAGGGCGATGATCAGCGCCACCGAAAGCGGGACGACGATGGTCAGCAGCGCGATCATGCTCATGTCGCGCACGCCAGGCACAATGGGCACGAAAAATGAGATGTAGCCAATCAGTCCGCTGGCCACCCAGATCTGGATGAACACCGGCAGGAGTTCCCAGTTGACCAGGTAAATTGAACGCACCATGAGAAAAAAGATCACTCCCCCGCTCAGCCAGAGCAACGTGTGGAGGACGAGGGCGGTCAGGGCGCCGGGAACGGTCAGCACGGTGGTGAGTGGTTCACGCTTCCAGCGCCGCAATAGCCAGTTCACCCCGCGCGCCAGGACCCGCGGCTGCAACACCAGACCGGCGCAGATCACCGCCAGCAGGACCGTCGGCGCCAGCGGCAGGCGCTGGCTCAGCGTGGGGGTGAGGGGGAAGAGCATGACCACCAGCCAGCCTCCCGAGGCGAAGAGCAGCAGTTGTTCCCAGAGCATGCCGGCCAGGCTCAGGCGGCGGGCCACCCCGGCCTGCTCGTACAGCAGCACGCGACTGGCGACGAAGGGCGCCGGCGTTGGCAGGCGCCGCGCCATCCAGGAATACAGAAAGTAGCGCCCGTGTTCTTTCCAGGGGAGGCGCGTGCGAAGCCCGGCCATGATCACGATCCAGGCCGCGATCGCCAGGGCCAGCGCGCCAACGTAGGCGATCCCGCTTAGTGCCAGGTAGACCCACTCGAAGCGCCAGGCGTAGGTCGTCAGGTTGTACCAGTCGCGAACGATGATCCAGAGCACCGCGCCAAGACTGGCCACGAGGATCAGGACGAGCGTGATGCGGCGCCAGTGCGCGTTATGGCCGATCAGGCGTCCGTGCTTCCAGAGCGTTTTGAGCATTCCCGTGGCTCCACGGCTCTTCACCTCCACGCGATCGGCGGAGGAGTTGCGGAGGTGTAGAGCGGATTGTCAGGCGGGCTTCAGTTAGCTATCTCTCGCATCCCGCGGTTGGGCAACGACGGTGAGCGACGAGCCCATACCCAGGTGATGCTCCATGAACCAGATGGCGGGCAGCAGCGCCAGGCGCACCGCCAGGTTGTCGATCACGCGCCGCGCGAGCCGGCGGCGCCAGCCGTCGCCCACGCGCCGGTTGAGCCAGAAGCTCCAGCTCAGAACTAGCATAGCATAGCTGCCGCCCATTGGCGGCAGGGTCACGACGCGCAGGCCGGCGCGTTCGAGCAGCATGGTCAGCGTGGCGCGATCGGGCACGACCATGTGACGCGGCTGGTCGAAGCCGGCCCAGGCGTCGCCGAACCAGCGCGTCTCCACGGCGGCGCGGTTGGGCACGCGGGCCACCAGCACCCCGTCGGGCCGCAACAGGGCGCGCGCGCGCCGCAGGCCGCCGAGGGGATCGTGCAGATGCTCCAGCACGTCCCACATGGTTACCACGTCGAACGGCTGCTCCTCCAGGGGCGCGTCTTCCAGGGCGCCGGTGTGGACCCGGAGACCGAAGCGGCTCCGCGCGTATGCGGCGGCATAGGCCGACAGTTCTACCCCGGTCTTTTCCCAGGCGTCGCTCCCCGCGGCCAGAAACAGCCCCGTCGCGCAGCCGACGTCGAGGATCGCGCGCCGGCCCGCGCGAGGTGGGGCGTAGCGTTCGACGACCCGCCAGCGTTTTTTCAGCCCGTAGAGATGCGCCAGCCGGCGAAGCGGTCGCGGATCGGCCCAGGGCGGTGCCTCGAAGGGGGCGTACTCGGGCGGATAAAAGGCGCCAATGGCTTCCGGCGTTGGTCGCGGGTTCTGGTAGAGCAGTCCGCACGTGTCGCACTCCACCAGGGTAAAAAGGCCCGGGCGTTCGAGGGCCAGATCGGGGAGGCGGTAGCGTTCCCGGTAGCCGGTCGAGCCGCACAGCGGGCAGGGAGTGTATTCTAGCGGGATGTCGCTCGTCACGATGCGCTGCACGGCTACCTCAGCCTGGCTGTGTCCGGTCCATCGAGGGCGTACACGCGCGAGGCCCCGCGTTCGTACAGGAGGCGCCCGTAACGTTCCACCAGGCCGTTCAGCAGCGTATTGATGTGCTCCTGGTAGGGAACGTCCTGGATCACAAAGCGGGAGTTCATCAACACGTGGCTGATGCCGTGGCGTTGCAACTCGGCGTAGAGGGCATCGGCGTCGGCCAGTTGTTCGAGCCGCAGGTAACGTTGCCCGATGGCGTTGGCCCAGAGGTAGGCCGGGTCCAGGTAGTAGCCACGAACATCCATCGGGGCCAGGAGAACGCGGGCCTCGGGGGCGAGGTGGTGGTTCAAATAGGCGTAGGCGGGATAATCGTCGTACACGCTGGTCAGGTAGGTCTCGCGGTCAACCTGGCCGAGCAGATAGGGCAGGGCGCGCCGGGCCGTTTCACGCTGGTGGCCGTCGAAGATCCACGCGCCCGCGAGCAGCCATACGAGCAGCCCCCCCAGCACGGCCACGCGCAACGGTCGCGGGACGTTCCCGCAAACCCAGGCCACCCCGGCGGCGCCGAACAGGATCGCGAAGGGCATAGCGGGCAGGAGAAAGCGCGTCTGGTGGGTGAGCAGGAACCAGATGCTGTAGAAGGCCAGCAGGCTCAGACCGAGGAGCGCGAGGAGCGGCCGCAGGGTCGGGCGCCGGACCAGGGGAAGCAGTCCCAGCGGCAGCAGCGCCAGCGCGTAAGGTCCGAGCAAGAAGGAGCCGAAGCGCCCGTTGGCCCGGGTCACCTGCCACAGCCCGGTAAGCCAGTTGGTGAGGGTGGGGTCCATGTTGGTGGTTCGCAGGTAGCCGATGAGGTAGACGCTGCCCAGTTCGTCCCAGTTGCGCCCGCCCAGCAGGGGGTAGAGGAAGGGCCAGATCGGGTTCCCGGTGTGGACCCAGGCTTTGAGGTACCAGGGCAGCACCACCAGGAAGCTGATCAGCCCGTAGCCGGCGAAGACGCCCACGGCGCGCCACGGACGGCCTTCGCGGGCCACCAGAACGGCGGCCAGGGTCGCGAAGATCAGCGCCGCGGCGGCGCCGTTGAGCTTGGTGGCCGCGGCGGCGCCGGCCATCCCCGCCGAGAGCAGCAGCCAGCCCACGGCGTGGCTCTGGCGCCAGTGCCACAGGGCGTAGAGGGCCAGGAAGGTATAGCAGGCCAGGGGCATCTCCACCAGGCCGGTGCCGGCCAACCGCGCCACCATGGGCATGGCGCAAAAGATCGCCGCCGCCAGCCAGCCGCTGCCGCGCGGCAGCCAGCGCTCGCCGAAGAGCGCCAGCGCGGCGCAAAGCATCAGCGCGAAGCCGAGGGTAACCATCTGGGCCGCGCTCTCGGAGCCAAGCTGCAGGCCGATCAGAAACAGCATCTCCGTGCCAAGGGGCCAGTTGGAGTGCAGCACGTAGGGCAGATAGACGATCCGGCCAGCCTCCGCGTAGAGTCGGGGAATGGCGAAATGGTACGCCACGACGTCGTAGTCCGTCGGAGGGACCAGGGCGTGCGCGAAGAGGCCGTACCCCAGGGGAAGGGCGATAACCGCCAGCATTCCCAGCCAGATGCCTCGCTCCACGAGGTCCGATTCGGCGGCAGGCGCTGCAGTTTGCGCGTGGTGAGCGTGGCCCGTGGTCGGCCCCCGTCCCCGGAGCCGGGCGGGGACCAGCGCCCACCGGCCCTCACGCGGGTTGATGGCAAGGGCCAGGCCGGCGAGCAGAAGCGTGATGATCACCGGCGGGGAGATCAGGCCCAGGGCGCCGAGCAGGAGCATCAGCAGGGCAAGCGTGGCCGCGCCCGCGGCAAGGGCGAACAGCAGGCGTTCGGCGGGCGTGGCGCCCGGCAGGCGCAGGGGGCGCAGGGCCAGGGCGCCGAAGCCGAGGGCCGCGCCGCCGATCAGGGCCGTGAGCGCGCTCGCGCCGATGAGATGCCAGAGCAAGTGCAGCATAGAGACGGTTCGGAGGGCAGGATCCGTGAGGGCTTGCCCTCCCAGGAAACTCTCCACCTGGGGGATGTTACATCACCTCTGTCATCCGCCGGTAGGCCCGCATAACCGTGTTGTACTCTCGTTCGGGCGAGAAGGCCGCGCAGGCGCGCTCGCGCCCGCAACGGGCCAGGTGCGCGCGGCGCGGTTCATCGTCCAGCAGGGCGCGGATCGCCGCGACCAGGGCCGGCGTGTCCCGTGGGGGAACCAGGATGCCGCAGGGGCCAACCACCTCGGGCAGCGCGCCGGCCGTGGTCGCGATCACCGGCGTTCCGCAGGCCATGGCTTCGAGCGCGGGCAAGCCGAAGCCTTCGAGCAGCGAGGGGAGCGTCAGCATCTCCGCGAGCGCGAAGTAGAGCGGCATCTCGGCGTCGGGCACGCTGCCGGTTTCGAGCACCCGTTCCCAGGCCGCGCCCGCCGCGGCCCGCACCTTCTCGCGGTACCCCGGCTCCCACGTGCCGACCAGCACCAGGCGCGCGTCAGGGGGCAGGGCGGGCAGGGCGGCGACCAGGTACTCCAGGCCCTTGCGCGGGGTGGAGAACCCGACGTGCAGCAGCACGCGCCGGCCCTCCAGGCCCAGGCGCCGGCGCAGGGCGGCGACCGCCTCCGCGGGTGGAGGGGCGAAGCGCGCGGTGTCAATCGAGGGTGGCGTGAGGACAATGCGCTCGGGCCGGATGTGGTAGTGCCGCGCGAACTCCTGGCGGGTCGCCTCGCTCAAGGAGACCAGCGCCCCGGCGCGGCGCAGGGCCGGGCGCTCCATCCAGCGCAACGCGCCGCTGTAGTAGGCTCGCCGGAACACCCGGTTGGGCCACGAGGAAGCGTAGGGTTGGCCGCCGTCGGCGGTGAGGCGCTGCCGGAACGACTGTAGCAGGCTGGCCACGAAGGGGCCGCGGTAGGCCCAGGCGAAATGCACGTCCAGGAAGTGGACCAGATCAAGCTCGCCCCTGGCCCGGCGTCGCGCGACGTGGCGCGCGGCGCGCAGGCCGTAGCCGATCCAGTCGCTGCGCCCGATGGGCAGGCGTTCAACCGCGATGCCGTCGGCGAAGCTCCGCCCGGGGAGACCAGGACGGCGCGCGGCCACGACCGTGACCGCGTGCCCGTGGTTCGCCAGGAGGCGGGCCAACCGTTCGGCGTAAATGGTCAGACCCGAGGTGCGCGCCGGGGCGAAATCAAGACTCACCAGGCACAGCCGCATGCGCTTCTCGCAGAATATCGTGGAGCGTCGCGCCGATGCGCGCGCTGCTGTAGCGTTCGATGGAATGGCGGTAGCCGCCCCAGGCGATCTTCTCGCGCAGGGCGCGGTTGGCGCGCAGGGTGAGGATGGCGTCAACCAGCGAGCGCGGATCGGCCACGCGGCACATGTACACGTGTTCGCCGTGGGTGAAGATCTCGGTATTGGCAGGATTGTCGCCGACGATGGTCGGCTTGGCCATGCCGAGAAACTGAAACGTCTTGGTGGCGATCACCTGCTGGGCCTTGGCGGTATCGGAGAAATGCCCGCCCAGACATACCGAGGCCTGGGCGATGGCGTCGGGCAGTTGATGGTAGGGGATCCAGCCGAGAAAGCCGATGTTCTTGCAGTTCAACGACTCGGCGAGGGCGCGAATCTCGCCGGAGCGCATGCCGTCGCCGGCGATCTGGAAGACGATGTCGGGCTCGTCTTCCAGCAACTTGGCCGCCCGCACCACGTACTCGATCCCTTGCAGCGGCAGAAAGGAGCCGTAGTAGAATACGCGGAACGGGCGCTCGGGCGGCGCGCTGCGGGGGTAGAAGAGTTCTTCGTCGTAGCCCAGATAGAGCACGCGGAACTTCTCCGGCGGGAGATGGTACAGGTTGGAAAAGTAGGCGCTATGGGCGCGTGTATCGAGGATGACAACATCGGCCAGGCGGCATGCCAGGCGGTCCATCAAGAACACCAGTCTGCCCAGGAGCGAGTCGGGTTTGACCACGCGACGGTCAAAACACAGCGTGTTGTACGTTGAAAGATACGCGTCGAAAATAATCGGTTTTCGGCTCAGCAGGCGCAACAGCGGTACGAGCAGATAGCCATAAAACCCGACAAAGACAATGTCATGCTCTCGATAGCCTGAAAGTAGTTTGAACAACAGGCGCAGATGCCGGCCCAGATAGGTTTTTCCGCTGTCGGTGATTGCGTTGACTTCTGCAAACTGATGCAACGATCTAAGGATAATCTGATTGCGAACGTATTCCGGTTCTCGCCCGCATATAAACAGTACCTTCATGGCACTTCCGTGGTGTGTTGCCGTATTACTACAACGAGACTTCCCCTCAGAGGGGGGTCGGAGGGGCTTCGCTCCTCCGAAAGCCCCGTTCCGGTGCGATGCGGCTTTGCCGCGCCACACTGGAACAGGGAATCTTGCGGGTGCCGCAGGCCCCCGCAACCCCCGCCGAGACGAAGTCTCGTTCTAGCAGTATGCGGACCGCCGGCATTATAGGGCAACTCGTGGGGAAAGGCAAAGGGGGTTGGGGATCATGCAAACGGACGGGCCGGCAGCCGGTTGGGAACCATTGTTCGTTGTTGTGCTCAACTGGAACCTGCCGGGCGATACGATTGCCTGCGTCCGTTCGCTGCAGCGGGGCCCGTTGCCGGGGAGCGCGATCATCGTTGTTGACAACGCCTCATCCGATGACTCGCTGCGCCGGTTCCGGCAGGCGTTTGGCGATCAGGTGCTGGTGGTGGCGCTGGAGGCCAATCGCGGCTTTGCCGGGGGGATGAACGCGGGGATCGAGGCGGCGCTGCGCGCGGGCGCCGGGTCGGTGCTGCTCCTGAACAACGACACCATCGTCGATGCGGAAATGATCCCCCGCCTGCGCGACGCCGCCGTTGAGCGCCCACGGGCGGGCATTCTGGGGCCGGCAATCTACTACTACGACGCCCCCGCGCGCCTGTGGCAGGCCGGGACGCGCCGCTACGCGCCGTTGCCCCTGCCGGTCAACCTGGGCGCGGGCGCGCTGCGCCGCGCCCGCGGGCGCCCGCTGCGGGTCGATGCCGTCACCGGGTGTGCGATGCTGGTGCGTCGCGAGGTGTTTACGCAGATCGGCCTGTTCGATAGCCGCTACGCGATGTACTACGAGGATGCCGATTTTTGTTACCGCGCCCGGGCGTCGGGCTTTGAGATCTGGTGCGTGCCCGAGGCGCGGATGTGGCATCGAGTTTCGTTGAGCGCCCGCCAGGTCCCGCAGGCGACCCGCGCCATCGCGGCCTGGGGCCGGGCGCGGTTTTACCGGCAGTACCCCCACGGGCCGTTCCCGGGCCTGACGCTGATGTTTTTGCTGGCCCAGGCCGCCCTCGGCGCCGCCCGCGACTACGCGCGGGGCGATGCGGCGCTGGCACGCCTGCGCTGGCGCGCCACCCTCGATGGCTACGCTCTGCGACCGCTGAGCGTCGCGCTTCCGCAGAAGGCGGAGCGTGTTGGATTTTAGATTTTGGATTTTGGATTTTGGATTGGGGATGGGTGGGGTTCGTTTTGGGCGGATTGCTGATCGGGTTGGGAAGCCAGCGTCCGGCGATAGTGAAGGTTGCGCGCCGGGAGGCTCGGAAGCGCGACTCAAGGCGCGCCGGGCGGGCCTCCGGCGCCTGGAACGAAGATGGTGTACAGCACGCGGTACTCCATGACCGCGCCCGGCTCGGGGGCCTGATCATCGCCGACAAAGTACAGGCTCGCATTGAGCAGGGCCGCGCTGCTGTTCGCTCCAATATCGGCGGGAATGGGATAGGGCACCCAGGCGTCGGAAGCGGCGTCGTACTGCCAGACCGCCCGATCCTGGCCGTTGATGGCCAGCAGGCTGTTGAGCAGGGCCACGGCCTGCGGGCGACCAATCGGCTGCGGAAGCGGGGGAAGGAACTGCCAGCGTTCGGTTGCGCCCTCCACGTCCAGCCGCAGACTCTCGCGCACCGGGCCGCCCGGGTCTTCGCCGCCGATCAGGTACAACTGGCCGGATACGACCACCGCGGCGGCGTACTGGCGCGCGGAGGGCAACGCCGGGCCAGGCGTCCACGCATCGCCGACCGGGTCGTAGACGAACACCTCCGCGCTGATCTGCTGGCCGTCCCATCCGCCCAGGAGGTAGAGTTTTCCTTCCCACACCGCGAGGCCGTAGCGGCTGCGCGGCGCAGGCAGGGGCGCGAGTTCGTACCAGCGCTGCTCGCGGGGGTCATAGGCTTCCAGACGGTTGCTCACGCTACCACTGGCCAGTTCGCCGCCTGGAACGTAGATCCGGCCGCGCAGTTCGGCGGCCTGCATCGCGCTGGTGGCGACGTTCATATCGGCGAGCGGAACCCAGAGCTTCGTGCGCGGGTCGTAGCGGTCCAGGCCAGGCAGCGTTTGCCCCTGGTGCCGCCCGCCGATGACGTACAGCCGTCCCTCCGACGGGCTGGCGATCAGGGCGAAATCCCGTCGCGGCGTGGGAACCGGCGCGTGGGCGATCCAGCGCTCTTCGGCTGCCGGTTCCGCAGTGCCGGTTGCGGGAGCGGCGGTCGGTTGGGTTGGCAGGGGTCGAGGGCCCCAGATCAACCAGCCGGCGACAAGCGCGCCGGCCAGAACCAATCCCGCGAACAACGCCAGTCCCCACCATTGGCGCTGGACAGCGGGCCGCGCGGGCAGCGGGCCGCCCACCGAGGAAGGCGCCGTGAGCGCCGCCGGCGCCAGGATCGTCGCCGGTTCAGGTTCTTCTACGCCTGCGGGAGCGAGTGCCGCCGGGCCAGTTTCGTCGGCCAGCGCTGCGTTCAACCTCACCGCTTCTCCGGGGGCGCCAGCCTGCTCGTCAACGCTGACGATCCCGCTGCGTATCGCGTACAGCGTCGCCTCGGTTCGCGAGACAACGCCGATTTTGCTGAAGATGTTGCGGAGGTGAACCTTGACAGTATTGACGCTGATGTTAAGCTGATCGGCGATTTGCTGGTTGGTGGCCCCCCGGGCGACCAGTTGCAGGATCTCGCGCTCGCGGTCGCTGATCTGGACGTTGTTGGTCATGCCAGCGTGTCTTGAGACTTTATAATACTGGCTGATCATAGCATGAGTGTGGGGGTGGGGCAAGGCGGTCATGCTCACGGTTCGATGACTGGTGCGTCCGGCACGTTCGTTTCCACGAAGGTTCGGGGAAGAGGATTGCTGGGGGAGCGCGGCCCTCCCGGACCCTCCCGTTCAACAATCCGTAACTGTAGAAGCGCCAGTCTATGCGGTTATGTTCCAGGCGTGCACGCTTGATACGGTTCTTCTGGCGCCCGTGGTTCACCGGCTGGCGCGTTCTCGCCACGCTGGCGTTCATCACGCTGCTGCTGGCGCCGCGCGCGCCTGCCCGGGCGCAGGCCGGGTTGGAGCTTACGGCCGTTCCCGCCTTTGAAGGGAACTACCTGCCGGGCGCCTGGCTGCCCATCCAGGTGCGCCTCAAGAACACCGGCGCCGCGCGCGTCGTTGATGTTGCCGTGGCCATCGCCAATGCCTCTTTTCGCAACACCGCGTCCGTGGACCTCCCCGCCGGGGCCGAGAAACAGCTTGTCCTCTACGCGGCGATGGAGCAGGAAGCGCGCTCCCTGCGGGTCACCGTGGAAGCCGATGGCGCGGTGCTGGCCGAGCAGGACCTGGCGGTCCGCCCGCGCGCCGGCGAGCGCTTGCTGGCCCTGGTGTCGAGCGGCGATCTCCGCCTGTCCCTGCCGCGACGCCAGGAGTTGAGCGCGCTGCCATTCACCGTCGTCCGGTTGCCCCTCGCCGAGATCCCCGAAGCGGCGGCCGGCTTGAGCAGTCTGAGCCTGCTGATCCTCGCCGATGCGCCCACTGCGGAACTCAGCCCGGCGCAGCGCCAGGCGCTCCTGGGGTGGGTCAGCGCCGGGGGGCACCTGGTGCTTGGTGGCGGCCCGACCGCCGCCCGCACGCTGGCCGGTCTGCCGCCACGGTTGCAGCCGGCGACGCTCGGAGGAAGCGTACAGATACCCGACGCATCGCTGGCGGCCCTGGCCGGCGCGCCCGGTCCCGGAGCGTTGCCCGGGATCCTGCTGACGCCGGCCCCCGACGCCCGCGCCGCGCTTGAGCGCGATCCGCCGGCCTGGGTCCAGCGACCCCTTGGCGTGGGCATGGTCACGCAACTGGCGTTTGACCCCGGGGCGCCTGAACTTGCCGGTTGGGAGGCCGCGCCCCGGTTCTGGGATCAGTTGCTGCGTTCCCCGATCCTGGCTTCCTTCCCCCTCGGGTCGCTCCCCGGCATCGATCCCTACCAGGAGGGCATCCTGGCGGGCGCCTTGAGCGCCACGCCCACGGTCAACCTTCCGCCCGAGGGGGTGATCTTTGGCATCCTTGCGATCTACGCGGTGCTGGTCGGCCCGGGGTTGGCATTACTGCTGCGGCGCTTCGATGCCCAGGCGCTGATGTGGCTCGCCGCGCCCGCGCTGGCCCTGGTGACGGGCGCGGTGGTGTTCGGTCTGGCCCTCGCCCTCCGCGCCGATCAGCGCGTGGTGCATCAACTCAGCCTGGTCGAGGTGATCGGCGATGATCAGGCCCGCGCCCGTAGCATAACCGGCGTGCTCACCCCCCGCCAGCAGGCCTTTGAGGCCGCGCTCGAAGCCGGGGGGCTGGCGCGTCCCGTTCGCTCCACGACGGGGCAGTACGGGGGCGTCATCGGGGTGGGCGGTGATCTGGCCCAGGAGGGGAAAAGCCTGGCGTTCGACGTGGCGCCCTGGCAGTTGCAGGGCCTGCTGGTGGAACGGCAGTTGGCGCTCCCCGGCATGACCGCCCGGCTCACCCTCCAGGATGGGCAACTGGCCGTCGAAGTGGACAATCCAGGCCCCTGGACCCTGCGCGATGTCGTGGCCGCCTACGGCGAATACCTCGCGCGACTGGGCGATGTTGCCCCGGGGACGCGCGCCGTCCAGGTCTGGCCCGCGACCAGCGCCCCTGGCGCCCGCCGCGGCACGCCGATCAGCTATCTGGTGTTGCGCGACGACCTGGAGGCCGGACGCGGCCCTGGCCAGGCGCCGGATCGCGCGGTGCTGGTGCGCGAGGCGCTGATCAACGCCGCTACGACGCGCGGTGTTGCCAGCGATGAGGGGCCGGTGGTGCTCGCCTGGCTGGAGGGCTCGCCCTTGCCCGTGCGGGTGGAGGCGCCCGGCGCCGCCTGGCGCGAGACCAGTCTGCTGGTGCTGCGTCCGCTCGTCGAGGGCAGCGGGCCGGTCACGCTCCCGCCCGGATGGATGCGCCCCGATCTGGCGGCCAACGGGCAAATTGCCTGCGCCGGCGACCAGGGCGCGGGCATTGCCGTCACTGCCGAGCCGCTGACCGTGTTGCTGCGGCTCCCGCCGGGGATGGGCCGGTTGCGGGCCGAGGAACTCACCCTGACCCTGGATAGCACTGGCCGCTGGCCAAACGCAGGGTTGACCACCGTGCTGTTTGACTGGACCGCCCGGCGCTGGGTCGAGCAGGATTTCGACGGCCCGGGCGATCTGAGACTCGCCAATCCCGCGGCCTATCTGCGCGATGGGCAACTGCTGGTACGTTTCTATGGGCGGATCACCGAGGCGCGGTGCCTGTACATTGACGCCAATCTCCAGGGAGTGCTGCCGTGAGCGGATGGAGACCCACGGTTCCCGTGCTGTTCAAAGAGTTCAAGGTTTTCATGCGTGGCAGCCGCGCCGCGCTCATTCTGGCCATATACGTGGGTCTGGCAACCATTGCGGCACGCCTTCTCACCAGCGCGGTGCTGGAAGAGCTCGACCGGGGCGCGCCGCTGCTCAGCGCGCAGATCGGGCAGGTGCTGTTCATTGGTGCCAGCCTGGGGTTACAGGCGCTGACGGTCTTTCTCAGTCCGGCCATTACCCTGAACGCGATCAGTCACGAGTACGAGCGGGGCGCCTTCGAGATGCTGCTGGTCACGCCGGTGCCGCCAGTGCAATTCGTGATCGGCAAATGGGCGACCGGCCTGGTGTTCCTGCTGCTGCTGCAAATCGCGGTGGCGCCGGTATTCGCCGTTGTAACCCTCTTCGGCGGGGTCACTGTCGCCGACATCGCGCGTGTGGCGGGGATCTTGATGATCACCATGCTGGCCGGAAGCGTGTTTGGACTGTTCTGCTCGGCGCTCACCCGGCAGACCTACAGCGCGGTATTGCTCTGCTACGCGGTCTTGTTCACGCTGATCGGCGGGACGCTCTTCGCCGCCAGTGTCTGGTCGCTGGTGAACGGCATGCAACTGGCCCCGCCGGTCTTCGTGGTCGCCAATCCGCTGTCGGCGATGGGCGCGGCGTTGAGCGAGGCCCAGCCGCCGGTGGTTTCATTCACCGGCGGCCTGCGCCCCCTGGCGTTGCTGATCCCTCTGACGCGGGGAGTGGCCAACCTTGGGGGGATGGGCATTACCGATAGCGTGCCGCTGTACCGGGCCACGGCGGTGCTGTATGCCGGGGTGAGCCTGCTCCTGCTCTGGGCGACCATCCACCTGGCCCTGCCACGCCGCCGCTGGCGCCTGTCCACCGTTGACGCCGCCATGGCCCTTCTGCTCCTCGGCGGGGTCGTGCTGGCCTATGGCTTTCGCCACTGGTGGCTGGCGGGCCTCGGTGTCGCGCCCGCTGGCGCCTGAGGCGCATGGTTACACCGCCAGGGGAGCCTCACCCCCGCCTCGCTGCGCTCGGCGCCCCCTCCCTCTCCACCGTCGGTGGAGAGATTCTCTCATGGGTGTCAAGCGGCACGCGCCGCTTTCGAGGATGCTGTGCGCGGATCAACGGGTTGCTGATGCTGAAACACCGCCCAGGCCCAACACAGGATCTTCCGC
>DAOUDA010000259.1:0-2257 GCA_034431835.1 Chloroflexaceae bacterium
GCGGTCACCAGGAGAGCGATCAAGATCGCCTGGATCGGGTAGATCAACACGAACAGCGAGATCGTCAGTCCCGTGAGCGCCGAGTAGACGAGGAACAGCACGGTGGCCAGCGCGGGCGGGAGCCGCATCACCAGCGTGCCCAGGCCAATCGCTACCACCAACTGCACCCCGATCAGGCCGAACAGAACCCAGATATTCGACTGCAACAACCCGATGAACGCCGGCGCGTTCGCGGCGAACCAGGCGACGGCCCCGGTGATGCCCAGACCGAGCATCATCCAGGCGTAGACTCCCGCCATCGCCCGTTGCTCCGTGGTGACCTGGAGGGTCGTAGCGGAAGACATTGCTGACGTGTTCAAGCAATTACCTCACTCATTCTAGCATGCCAATGGTATGCCGATAGTTATGGCGGTCCTCTTCAGGGTGATCGCTGTGACGCAATGGCGCAAAGGCCCGGCATCAATACCACGAACCCGTTGCGCCTGCGCGCCATTGCGTCAACCTTGCTCCAGAGGTTAAACCACCTGTTGCGAAGCGATGACCACGAACCCGATCAGCATGTTCACCACGCCGATCATGACGGCGCCAGCAACCGCCCCCACGATGCCATTGACCTTCATACCGGGCACGATCCTGTCAGCGAGCAGAAGCACGACCGCCGCGACGATCAGACCCACGATACCGGCCCAGATACGCGGGGAGATGCCCGTAGCGACGAACACGGAGCCCAGCAGGAAGTTGATGATGACCGTGAGAACGGCGATGACGATTGCCGCCACGATTGCGCCGCCGAACCCGGCGACGGTCAGGCCGACGTTGAGCTTGCTCACGATCCAGATGGCCAGAGCGCCGAGAAGTGTTTGCAGGACGAGGGCTACAATGACGCCGATGAGTGTTGCCATATCCATGGAGTATTGCTCCTGATACATTCAGTAGTCTGTGAACGAAGTTTCCTTGCATTTTCACCCCCCTCCTAACCTCCCCCCGTTGGGGGGAGGCACCGGCCTCTCTCCCCCAGCGGGGGAGGGTTGGGGGTCTGCCGCCTCCGAACCGCTCGTACGTGCGCCTCCCTCCCCCAGCGGGGGAGGGTTGGGGAGGGGGGCGGGGTTACCGAAACACTTCGTTCATAGAGTATTCAGCGGTCCATCGGGACGCAGCGCGCTGCGTCCCTACGGTTCGTTCACGAACACCGTGGGCCGATCACCCCGCAGGGCGGTCACAACTCACGGGTTTGTCCCTTCGATCAAGCCGATCAAAACTGGATAGACCAGATCGATGCGCTGTTTCGGGTGGTTCGGGTCAATGACATCGTGGTCGAGGTTCAGTTCGGCGGGAAAGGTGTAGCTGCGGACGCTCGCGCCGTTGCGCGCCCACAACTCGCCAAAGGCCGCGGTGGCGCTATTGCTGATCGCCCCGTCTGCGTCGTTGTTCACCAGGAGGATGTTCCGAACCGCTGGCGCCTCCCGTGTGGCGTTGTTCTGCACGGCGAAGCTCAGACGCAGGAGGGCGCCGACGGCGTGGACGGGGTAGCGGGGGTAGGCGTAGGGCGGGCCGATGGCCCGCTCACGCGCTTCGTTGTCCCACCACATGTAGAAGTTCGGCGTCGCCAGAATAGTGCTTGCCGCGGGACGGATCGAGAAGGGCGGCAGGCCCACGATGTGGAACAGCGGCGCGATCAACACCGCCTGCGCGACATCGTCGCGCTGCTGCGCGGCCCAGGCCGCCAGCGTCCCACCGGCTGAAAGACCGGCGACGATCACCTCGGCGCCGACGCCCTGAGCCAGGTCGATGCTCTGGCCGGTGAAGCTGACCAGTTCGTATGCGGTCAGCCCGGCCAGGTTGTCGGTCAGGCGGTCGGCATAGCCATGGCGGGGCAGGCGAGGGATATAGACGGCATAGCCCCGCGCCGCCAGGCGCTCGGCCAGCGGCACGAACTGGGCCGGGCAGTCGGTAAAGCCGTGAAAGAAGACCACCACCCGCTGGGCGCGCCGGCCCGGCGTGAAGAGGCGACTTGCGCAATTCGGATTGAGACTGGAGTCGGCCAGTTCGTCGGCGATCCGGGCGCGGATCGCAGCGACGCTCGCGTTGTAGTCGGTCACCGGCGTCGGCTTGGCGACCAGGTCGCTCACGAAGAGCGGGCGCGTCCAGACCCAGGCGCCAAGGCTGACGACGACGAGGGCGATGATGACGAAGCCGCTCACCAGGGCCTGGATCAGCGGGCGCCCGCGCAGGAACGCCGCCATACGGCGCCCCGCGC
>DAOUDA010000260.1:0-3299 GCA_034431835.1 Chloroflexaceae bacterium
GGCGATAAAGTTGCCGTCGGTGTTGATGTCGTTCTGGTCAATGTCGCCGCTAAGGATGGTCTGATTCACGCGCGGGTTGCGCTGGTTGCGGCTGGTCTCCGTCCCAGCAAAGCCGCCATAGATCGCCACGCCGTTTTTCAGTTGGAAGGTCGCATCGCGGTTGCCGGCTGTGCCGGAATAATGCACGCCGGCCTTGACCCAGATTTCATCGCCGCTGACGGCGCCCGTGAGTGCGGTCTGTAAGGTGCAGGCGTTGCCTCAACTGGAGCAGTCGCCGCTGCCCGACGCCGTCGGCGCGGCGTAGCGCACGCCGGGATTGGCGCGCACGATACGGGGTGCGGTCAGGGTGACCGCGGTGGTGAGGGATAGCACCATCAGCAGAAGGGCCATCCCCGCGGTGAGGGAACGGGTTTTCGTGTTCATTTCAGTCCTCCTGTTCATAGGCTAAAAGGGTCTTTTCAAACGCATCTCACGGATTAACTTGCCGGGTCGGTTTGTTCGCTTGACACCTCCGTTCTCCTGGGGCGCGGCCTACGGCGCAGCGCCTCGCAAGACCAGCGGCAGGTATACGCTCGCCCCGCCGTACATCGCGATGTGCGCCTGCAGCACCCCGGCATCGCGGTAAACGTAACGCCAGACAAAGCCGCTCTCGTGGTTGACCAGGCCCAGGAACAGCCATTCCTGCGCCAGGGCGCTGTAGCGGTCGCTGCAACGGCCATAGTCGGCGTCGCCGGGGCGGGTCATTGCCGCGTCGCGGAAGCCGTAATCGGGCGCATCGGCGCAGGGGAAGGTGGCCGAAAGCGTCTGCAGGTTGGTGATGGCCTCGGTCGCCAGCGGCGTGATCAGCGCCCGGCCGGCCGCGTGGGGCGTCACCAGGCCGGGGCGGCTCTCCGGCGGGCCGGGGCTAGCCGCCGGCGGCGCGCCCTGCTGCACGTAGCCGTATCCGCAAGCACTGAGCAACATACAGGGATATGGAAATCCAGCCGCAACCCATTGTTCCCACCTCCCCACACGCTTCGAGTCGTCTTGCATAGCGATGCAGTTCCCCGGATCAAGAAGCGCTTGCCGAGCCGCCCAACGGCTGGCCGCTCAGCCGCACGCGAAGCGCAGCGGAGCGGCGTCAGGTGCAAGCGCGTGTTGGGCGGCACGGTTTACTACCGCAATATGAGCGGCAAATACAAGGTGTAGTGGATCGTCCCACTGCCCCAAAAGCCGCCGCCGAGCGTGTAACTGCCCCCGCTCAGCGTCCCGGCATCGGGTTGCCCGATGGTGCCGCCCAGCGAGTACGTCCCACCGGTGCTGAACGTTGCGCCGCCGCCGTCCACCGTGCTCCACGTCAGGTCATACCCGCCGCCGGATTGGGCGGTGGCCAAGGACACGTGGTTCACGCTGATGAACACACCGAGCAGGACGAGGGCGAGGGCAACGAGCCATCTTTGGTGTCTCAGTTTCTGCCTCCCCGCCGCACGCGCTCATAGCCGACTACTCCCAGCGCACCGATGAGCAAAGCCGCCGCGATGCCCCAGGTGCTCGAACCGCCTGGCTGGGCAGTACCGCCGACTCTTTGCTCCAGCGTCGAAAGCCGCGCCTCCAGAGTGGCGTTCTGGGATTGGAGGGTAGAGATTTGCGATTGGAGATTGGTGATTTCGGCATCCTTCTCCTGCACCACCTGATACAGCCCCTGAATCGCCGCCAGGGCGACGCCGTCCAGGTCAATGGTGCTGATGGCGACGTCGCTATCGCCCAGTTCAAAAGCGGCGTAGAAATCCTGCGCCATCGGGCCGAGGTGCCGCACCGAGGGGGCGCCACCTTTGGCGCTCCAGGTGTAGAGCGGCAAGCGGCTGAGCGTCTTCAGGATGGCGCGGCTATCTGCCAGAGCCAGGTTCTCTTTCAGATTGCGGTCGCTGGAGCAGGACCAGGAACCGCCGTTGGAAACGGAGCAGGTCCAGGTGGAAGTGCCGTCGCTGCTGTTAATGCCCAGCACGAACTGCGCCCCGCCCGTGGCGCGCACGCGGAACTGATTGGCGGCGGTGGAGGGGAAATCAAAGTTGTTGCTATCGGCGAAGAGAAACACGCCGTCGTGCGCGGTGTTCGTGTTCTTGGCGCGGAGGCCGACGACGAAACTGTAATCGCCCGCGGCAACGTTGCTATAGCCCCCGCCGACGGTGGCGTACCAGCCGCTGGCGCTGTTGCTATTGCCCCCGCCGACAGTGGCGGCGTAGCCGCTGGCGCTGTTGCCATCGCCCCCGCCGACGGTGGCGGCGTAGCCGCTGGCGGTGTTTCTATCGCCCCCGCCGACAGTGGCGGCGTAGCCGCTGGCGGTGTTGCCATCGCCCCCGCCGACGGTGGCGTACAAGGCGCTGGCGGTGTTGCTCCCACCCCCGCCGGCGGTGGCGGCGTAGTCGCTGGCGATGTTGCCATCGCCCCCGCCGACGGTGGCGTACGAGATGCTGGCGGTGTTGTTCCTGCCCCCGCCGACGGTGGCGGCGTAGCCGCTGGCGGTGTTGTTAAAGCCCCCGCCCACCGTGCCGAAGCCAGCGGTCACGCTGTTAGTGTATCCGCTCGCGCCGCCGCCACCAATCGTCGCGCCCACCACGCCGCTGGTCACGCTGTTGCCGCTGTAGCCACCGATGAGGTTGGGGCTGGTCGCGTTCGGCTCCAGCCGCAGGGCGCGAGCATTATTGACTTTGAACTCCAACGCTACGTTGTCGGTCGTGCCGACAACGTTCGTCCCTGCCGTTGTGCCGCTGTTGCCGGTGAGCGACCATCCGCTGAACGCGCCGGGAATCGCTTCACACGTCACCGTGCCATCGGCGTTGATGACGCGGATGGCGTTGCCGCTACTGCACGTCCCCGTCACCCGCGCCTGGATGACCGCAGTGTTGACGCTGAACTGGTTGCCGCTCAAGATCATCCCCGTCCCGGCCGTGTAGGTGGTGTCGTCGTCCACGCCGTCGGCAAAGCCCTCCGGCACACCGCTCAGCCCACTCCAGGGAGCGCGCCGGGCGTAAGCGGCGTAGGGCGCGGCGGTGAGCGGCTGGCGCGGTGTGAGGGTGGTGTACGCGCCACTACTCGTGCCGGGGCGCACGCCAATCTCCAGGTAGAGCGCCGTGCCGTCAAAGACGCTGCCAAAGTCCAGCGTCACGGTGAACAAGCCATCGCTCACGTTTACGTCATCGCGCGTCACCGTGCCGCCGACCTGCGCGCCAGCAGTCGGGTCGTCGTAGAGCGCAAAGGTGAAATCATACGCGCCGTTGGCGGGCGCGCCGCCGTCGGTCAGGCGGCCCTGATAGGTGAAG
>DAOUDA010000261.1:0-3749 GCA_034431835.1 Chloroflexaceae bacterium
GCGCCGGGGCGGGCTGGGCCGCCGGGGCGGGCGCGGGTCTGACGGGGGGGCGCGGGGCGGCGACGGTCGGGTCAACATAGGGCCGGTCGAGGCATGCGTGCAGGGCCTGTTCCATCTCGGCCATCGAGGCGAAGCGTCGCTCGCGGTTCAGATCCATGGCGCGAATGATCACCTGCTCGGTGCGCGCGTCCACCGAAGGGTTCAGCCGGCTGATCGAGCCGGGCTGGGGAGTCTGCAGCGGGACGGGGGGCAGGTTGGTGAGCAGGTGGAGCAGGGTGGCCCCCAGGGCGTAAATATCGCTGCGGGCATCGGTCTGGCCCTTGCCGTACTGTTCAGGGGGCGCGTAGCCGGCGGAGCCCATGGCGACGGTGTCCTTGGTCTTTCCCGGCTTATGGGTGCGGGCGACGCCGAAGTCGATCAGCTTGAGGATCCCTTCGGGGGTAAGCATGATATTGGACGGTTTGAGGTCACGATAGACAATCGGCGGCTGGCGGGTATGCAGGTACTGCAGCACCCGGCAGAGCTGAATGCCATAGGCGACCACCTGCTGTTCGAGGAGCGGGGCATTGGCCTCGTGGAGACGCGCTTCGAGCGTCTGCCCGGGGACGAACTCCATCACCAGGGTGGGGCGGCCCTCGTACTCAAACAGGTCGGCAACCACGGGAAGGTTGGGGAACGAGAGTGAACGGAGCAACTCAGCTTCCTGGAGGAAGAGCTTGCGGTTCTCGGCCCGTTCCTCGGCGGAGAGATCGCCCTGGGGCCGCATCTCCTTAAGGGCCCAGACGGTATTGTCGGACAACCGGCGCACGCGGTAGACGGCGCCCATCCCGCCGCGCCCGATCAAGTTCAGCACGACATAGCTATCCGCGGCGCCGCGAACGATGGTATTGGGTGGGAGGAGGTCGAGCGTTATCACGTTCCGGTTCAGGTCATCTATAACGACGCGCCGCGCAGCCTGCGCACCCCAGATTATACCACGGGCGAGCGAGAAGGTTCGGCGGCAGGGAGCGACGGCCCGGCGGAACACTGGCGCGCCCCCACAACGTTCGCGCCGCAGAGGGCGCGGAGGGACGCAAAGGTCTTCAACAGCTCATCCTCTGCGCGCTGCGGAAAGACTGAACACCTCCACGCGCCATCAGATTTGCGCACCCCGCATCATTGTGCTATAATTCGCGGCAAGTCGGGCGATTAGCTCAGTTGGCTAGAGCGCTTCCTTCACACGGAAGAGGTCAGTGGTTCGAGTCCACTATCGCCCACCACGGTGAGAGGTTCAGGCAGCCGTACGGCTGCCTTTGTGTTTTTGCGCCAGGCGGGGCCTTGTGACGCGAACGGGCCACGCAGATGAGGTGCAATAGAGGGGATTGGCCGCCAATGCTCCACCGCGCGGCATTGTCGGCGCTTCAACCAGATTGGCATGACTCAGGCGAGCGGCTGCTCCCCGGCGCGCATGCCGCACAGGCCGCCAATCCCCGCCGGAGCGGCGTGCTGGTTCTGCTCAGGTCGCCCTCCTCCATTCCAATGCACCTGCGACCCTGCCCGCCTTGCCCCCCTCTCGCGCGTGGAAGAGGGGAGACCGGGCTTCCTGGAGCAGTGACCGAAATGCTTGATCCACCGAGGACCCTGAGCCGTGTGGCTCGCTGCGTTCGCGCCACCAGCGTTATGGGTCAATCTTTTCGAGAAACGCTATGATGCCCCCCATGGGGCATGCGTGGCAAGAATGCGCCCAAAAACTCTATACCTGCGAGCCCCGTGGCCCTCGCTGCCGTAGCTTCAATCAGGCAACATTCAGGCGCGATCGGTGGCTGGCGGCGGCCCGAGGATCTCGACGCCATAGGCAGCCGCGGTGGCAAGCAGGCGCTCAATGTCCGGCGGGCCCTCCGGCAGCGGCGGCAAGGTCATGGCCCCGGCGGGCACGCTCAACGCCTGGAAGAAGCCCTCGAACCCGGCCGGCGAGCAAAGGTTGAGCATACGGACGTGGTCGGACTCCAGGGTGAAGCGATGCGGGACGCCCCGTGGCAGCAGGACGTAGCTTCCCGGGGTCGCGTGGATCACCTCATCGCCGACGTAAAACGCGACCTCGCCCTCGAGCACGTAAAAGCCCTCCTCCTCGCGGGTGTGGAGGTGCAGAGGAGCATCGGCGCTCACGCCCCTGCGGCCGACTTCCTCGACCAGCGAGAAGCGCCCACCGGTCTCCTCACCAGTGGCCAGCAGGGTCAGCAGATACCCGGAGTACCAGAGCGAGCGATCGAGGCGCGCGCGATCAACGTTGACGAGGGCCGGTGGGTGCGTCACAGGGGTTCCCCTTTCACGTGCAACCGTTCTGTGTTATACTCGACAGGAAGACTGACCATATAGTAAGTTATACTGACTAATTTGTCAAGACAGCAGCGTGAACCGATGGCACAGACGCAACCCCAGGAGCGCCTGATCGGCGCCCTGCTCCGCATCGCGTTCCAGGCGACGGTCGAGCGTGTGCGGGAACGCCTGGCCGACGCCGGCTACACCGACCTGACCATGGCCCACTTCAGTGTCTTTCAACACCTGCCACCCGGCGGCGCGCGGGTGACGACGCTGGCGATGAAGGCGCAGATCACCAAGCAATCCATGAGCGCCCTGGTCGAGCACCTGGAGCGGCAGGGCTACCTGGAGCGGCGCCCGGACCCCGGCGACAGGCGGGCCAGGGTGGTTGACCTGACCGCGCGCGGCGAAGCGCTGGTGCAGATCGCCCGGGGGGCGATCGAGGAACTGGAGCGTGAGTGGGCCGAACACCTGGGTGGCGAGCGGATGGAGCAACTACGGAGCACGCTGCGCGATCTCGCCCGCCTGATCGAACAGCAGCAGGGCACGGCGCCATAATGATCGGCGGGCGTGGTAGAGGTCGCCCTGACGCCGCACCAGGGACCTGTGCATCGGCGCGGCCAGCTACGGCAGCCTCGACCGAGGGGGCGTGGGAGGGCTTCGCCCTCCACGCAAAAAATATCCATCACAACCAGATTGTCGTGCCAGTAGAGCGGCTTGTAGCCGTCCACGGTTTGCGCGCGGCGTAGGCGAGATCGGGCCGGGCGCCGCAAGTCAGCTAAGGTCGTCGAGATAGCGGGCCCTGGCGTGGTCCTCGACCACGGCAAAGAAGCGGCAACAGATAGTGTTCACATCTGCCGAACACGTTCGCACCGCAGAGGGCGCGGAGGGCTCTCAAAACGTTCACCCTCTACGTTCCTCTGCGCGCTCTGCGGTAAATCTGAACACGTACGCGGCAACACGGCGCCAACCCATCCGTGGCGTCATCTCTACCCGGCGGTGGCAGCATCTCGTCACCGCGGCCGGGTGTGGGCAAGAACGTCACGCTCAGTCGCTCAGGCCGTCACCCCGTGCGACTAACACCTTCCACGCCTCGGCAAACCGGGCCGCGGGCGCCCCATCGACAAGGTCGTGGTCGAAGCTCATCGTCACCCTCAGGTACTCACGAATCTCGATCCGCCCCTCAACGACGCCAGGCTGCTCCGCGATACCGCCCAGGGTCAACTGGAGGGTGTGGTTGGGCACGGGAACACCCCAGAAACCTCCGCTGCCGAACATTCCGATCGACGAGAGCGCCACCGTGCCGAGATATTCCTTCAACAACCGGGGATTCTTGAACAGCACGAGGTAAAACACCTGACGCACGACCCAGGGCAGGTGCACAAAGCCGCGCAGAAACTGCGCCTCTCGGCTCTGCTCCGGCGCGGACTGAAACGCGCGCAACTCGCGGT
>DAOUDA010000262.1:0-24226 GCA_034431835.1 Chloroflexaceae bacterium
AGCCGCCTCGACCGGCGGGAGGGCGATCGCGCCAGATAGGAGGAAGCCATGGGCGAACTCACCGGCAAGGTGGCGCTGGTAACCGGCGGCGGGCGGGGGATCGGGCGGGCCGTGGCCCTGGCCCTGGCCGCTGCGGGTGCGGCGGTCGCGGTGACCGGGCGCAACCCCGGCAGCCTGGAGGAGACCGTGGCGGCGATCGGCGCCGCGGGGGGGCGGGCCATCGCCCTGCCCGGCGACACCGGCGACCCGGAGGCGGTACGGGCGGCCTTCGCGGCGACACGGGCCGCCTCTGGCCCGGTTGGCATCCTGGTAGTCAACGCCGGCATCACCGCCAGCATGAAACTGACCGACACGCCCGACGCCCTCTGGGAGGAGATCATGCGCGTGAACGCCAGCGGGGCGTTCTACTGCTGCAAAGCCGCGGCCCCGGACATGATCGCCGCCGGCTGGGGGCGCATCATCACCATCGCCTCGATCGGCGGGTTGCAGGGCATGCCCTACTCGGCGGCCTACAGCGCCTCCAAGCACGCCCTGATCGGCCTGACGCGCTCCCTGGCGGGCGAACTGGCGCGCCACGGGATCACTGTCAACGCCGTCTGCCCCGGCTGGACGGACACGGCCATGCTGGAGGAGGCCGTCGCCAACCTGATGGCGAAAACCGGCCGCGCGGCGGACGAGGCGCGGGCCGCGCTGCTGGCCGCGGGCAACCAGGCCCGCCCCGTGACGCCGGAGGAGGTCGCGGCGGTCGTGCTGCGCCTGGCCAGTCCGGAGTCGTGGGAGAACGGCGAGGCGATTGTGGTGGTGTGAGTGGGATTGGGGATTGGGTGCGGGGCATCTGGAGGGGGAACTTCTCTGGTCTGTGGAGGTGTGGAGGTGTGGAGGTGCGGAGGTGTGGAGGTACGCCAGGGCAGCAGCGCTCTTGCAAGCGGAGAGATTGAGGTGGGGAGAAGGGGTTGCCCTGTTCGCGGCCTATCGCCGCAACGCTTGCACCCTACGCGCGGGTAGTGTACAATCATGACCATGCCAGTCATGATCAACCTCACCAGCGCCGAGCACGGCGGTGTGACCCCCTCGTGCGGTACCGGCGACCACAGTAGCTGCGGCCCCGACTGCGGCTGTGGCTGCCCTTACACCGGCATGGTCGAGCGGGGCCGTGTGGAACCAATTGCCGAGGTAGAAGCGCGCTATCCCGGCGAATGGCTCGCCTTTGTCATTCCCCCCGGCGAGGACGAGTACGCCCCCGAACGAGGCATGCTTATCGTCCACAGCCACGACGACCAGGAGGTGTGGGAGGCCGTCAGCCGCGTCACCTTCAACCAGGTCGTCCACGTTTATTTCAACGGCCCGCTGGAAACGTATCTGGCGTGGGTAGATACGGAGGCGCCTCCGGCGTGACGGCGGGGCCATGCCCTCGTCCGCTTCTTTCTTGGCAGGCCGCGCCCGCCCCGACCCGCCGGCAGGGGCGCGGGAAAACCCGGTTTCCCCACCCCTCCCGCGGGCAGGCCGCGCCCGCCCCGACCCGCCGGCAGGGGCATGGGGAAACCTGGTTTCCCCATGCCTCTCCAACTAGCGTGAGAAGCGTCGTCGCAAGCGCAGCGAGTTGCTCACCACGAACACCGAACTGAAGGCCATCGCGCCAGCGGCCAGGATCGGGCTGAGTTGCCAGCCGGTGAAGGGGTAGAGCGCGCCCGCCGCCACGGGGATCAGCAACACGTTGTAGATGAAGGCCCAGAAGAGGTTCCAGCGAATGGTGCCCATGGTCGCCCGGCTCAGGGCGATGGCCCGGGGCACCCCGCGCAGATCGCCGCGCATCAGGGTGATGTCGGCGGTCTCCATGGCCACGTCGGCGCCGGTGCCAATGGCGATGCCCACGTCGGCGCGGGCCAGCGCCGGCGCGTCGTTGATGCCGTCGCCGACCATGGCCACGATCCGGCCCCCTTCCTGGAGCCGCTGCACCTCGGCGGCCTTGTCCTCGGGTCGCACCTCGGCCAGCACGCGGCTCACGCCGACCTGCGCGGCGATCGCCGCGGCAGTGCGGGCGTTGTCGCCGGTGATCATCGCCACTTCGATGCCCTGGCCGCGCAACTCGGCGATGGCCCCCGCCGAGGTGGGCCGCACCGTGTCGGCCACGGCGATCACCCCCAGCGCCACACCGTCGGCGGCCACGACCATAGCCGTCTTGCCCTCGGCCTGCAGACGCTCCACCTCCGCGGCCAGTTCGTCCAGGGCCACGCCGCGCTCGGCCATCAGCCGGGGGGCGCCTACCAGCACCGTCTGCCCCGCCACCTCGGCCTCGATGCCCGCCCCGGCGATGGCGCTGAAACGCTCCGGGGTCGCCAGCGCCAGGCCGCGCTCCCGCCCCGCCCGCGCGACCGCCTCTCCCAGCGGGTGCTCGGAACGGCTCTCCGCCGAGGCCGCCAGCCAGAGCAGCCGGGCCTCCACATCGCCCTCGACCGCCTCCCCGGGCCGTCCGCCGGCCGCGAACGCGGAACCGTTTCCGGCGATAGACGCAAGCAAGGCCCCCGATGGCGCCTCCTGCGCGCCCGCCCCCGCGCCGCGCGCCGCCGCTAGCAGCGGCGCAACCTGGCGCGAGACGACCACGTCGGTCACCGCCGGACGGCCCTCGGTGATCGTGCCAGTCTTGTCGAGCGCCACGGTCTGGATGTGGGCCGCCCGCTCCAGGCTCTCGGCGTTCTTGATCAGGATGCCCTGTTCGGCGCCTATGCCCGTGCCGACCATGATCGCCGTGGGGGTCGCCAGGCCGAGGGCGCAGGGGCAGGCGATCACCAGCACGGCCACGGCGAAGAGCAGCGCGCGGGTGAAGCCCACGTCGCCGATGAAGAACCAGGCGGCAAAGGTCAGCAGGGCAATGACGATCACCACGGGCACGAACACGCCCGCCACGCGATCCACCAG
This sequence comes from Chloroflexaceae bacterium, assembly GCA_034431835.1. Taxonomy (GTDB): domain Bacteria; phylum Chloroflexota; class Chloroflexia; order Chloroflexales; family Chloroflexaceae; genus JACAEO01. The sequence goes on from DAOUDA010000262.1 coordinate 2,917, forward strand.
ACGCTGCACCGGCGCCCGGCTGCCCTGGGCCTCCTGCACCAGGCGGATGATCTGAGCCAGGGCCGTCTCCTTGCCCACGCGGGTGGCGCGCATCTGGAAACTGCCGCTGCGGTTCAGCGTGGCGCCGATCAGCGTATCGCCCGGCTGTTTCTCCACCGGCAGACTCTCGCCGGTGACCAGGCTCTCATCCACGCTGGAGGCCCCGCTCACCAGCACCCCGTCCACGGGGATCTTCTCGCCGGGGCGCACGATGACGATCTCGCCGACGCGCACCTCGGCCACCGGCACATCAACCTCCTGGCCGCCCCGCACCACCCGCGCCGTTTTCGGCTGCAGGCCCATCAGCGTCTTGATCGCCGCGCTGGTGCGGCTCCTGGCGCGCGACTCCAGGTACTTGCCCACCAGAATGAGGGTGATAATCAGCGCGGCGGTCTCGAAATAGACATGGCCGGAGGACCCGCGCAGCATCAGGCCCACGCTGTAGAAGTACGCCGCCGAGGAGCCCATGGCGATGAGCGTGTCCATGTTGGCCGTGCGGGCCTTGAGGGCCTTCCAGGCGTTGATGTAAAAATCGCGCCCGCTGAAGAACTGCACCGGCGTGGCGAGGATGAGGAAGATCCAGTTCCACAGGTCGTAGAAGGCGGGGTAGGCGTGGCCCATCTCCGCCTCCGGCCCCATGACCCGTTCCATCAGTTGGCGGGCCTCGAGGGCGCGGCCAAAGAGCCACGGCTCGATGAAGCCAAAGTCGCGGGCCATCGAGAGGACAAAGAGGGGCAACCCCAGGGCCACGCCGACGAGCAACTGCCGCTGCTTGCGCCGCAGTTCGGCGGCGCGGGCGGCGGCCTCCACGTCCTCGGGGGCGGCGCCGGCCTCGGCCGGGGCGATCACCCCGTAGCCGGCCTGCTCCACCGCGGCGCGCAACTCGGCGTAGCCCACCGTGGACGGCGAGAAGACCACGCTGGCCCGCTCGGCGGCAAGGTTGACGCTGGCCTCGAGCACGCCGGGGGTGCGCTTGAGGGCCTTTTCCACCCGGGCCGAGCAGGAGGCGCAGGTCATCCCGGTAATCGGCAACTCGACGCGCTCGGTGACCACCCCGTAGCCGGCCTGCTCCACGGCGGCCTGCAATTGTTGGGGGGCCACGCTGGCCGGGTCGAAGCGCACGCTGGCTTGCTCGGTGGCCAGGTTCACCTGCACCTCGTACACGCCGGGCAGCTTCGCCAGGGCCTTCTCGACCCGGCGCACGCACGAGGCGCAGGTCATGCCGGTGACGGGCAGCTGGATCTGTTGATCGGGCATAGATTTCGTTCCCGGGGCGTCCTCCCCCCTGCGCGGCCTGCCGCGGCCCTACGCGACGGGGCGCACCTCTTCGTAACCGGCCTCTTTGATCGCGGCGATAATCGCCTCGGCGCTCACCTGGGGATCGTGCTCGACGGTCACCAGCTTGCTGCCCAGATCCACCACCACGGACGACACGCCGCTGAGCTTGCGCACCTCGGAGGTGACAGCGGCGACGCAGTGCTGGCACGACACGCCAGGGACGAGGTACTTGTCAGTTTGCATTGCCTCCACTCCTTAGAACTCGTTCGGGAGGTTCTGAGAGAGCAAGCCCTCCCACCAACCCGCGTTCCTCGCTCGCTTCAAGAAGGGTGGGGCAACCAGGTTGCCGCACGCCCCTCATCGGGGAAGGGCCGGGAGGGCCTGGCCCTCCCGCCAACCCACGTTCCTCGCTCACCTCGAGGAGGGTGGGGCAACCAGGTTGCCCCACGTCCCTCCCCGGGGAAGGGTCGGGAGGGCCTGGCCCTCCCACCAACCCGCGTTCCTCGCTCGCTTCAAGAAGGGTGGGGCAACCAGGTTGCCGCACGCCCCTCACCGGGGAAGGGCCGGGAGGGCCAGGCCCTCCCGAAAAACTTACCCCTTCAAGGCCCCCGCCATCATCCCGCGCAAGAAGTAGCGCCCAAGGACGATGTAGACCAGCAACGGCGGCAGCGCCGCCAGAAGCGCGCCGGCCATCTGCACGTTCCACGCGACGATCTGGCTGCCGGCGATATTGTTCAACGCCACGGTGATCGGCCAGCTCTGCCCGCCGGTCAGCACCACGGCAAACAGGAAATCGTTCCAGATCGAGGTGAATTGCCAGATCAATACTACCACAAAAGCGGGGATGGCGAGGGGCAAAAAGATCCGCCAGTAGACCCCCACCAGTCCCGCGCCGTCAATGCGCGCCGCTTCCACCAGTTCGCCGGGGATACCGGCAAAGTAGTTCCGGAAGGTCAGCGTGGTGATCGGCAAGCCGTAGATCACGTGAACCAGGACCAGGCCGGGAATGCCGCCGTAGAGGCCGGAGGCGCGCATAAACTGCACCAGCGGGATCAGCACGCTCTGGTAGGGAATGAACATCCCGAACAGGATCAGCGGAAAAATAATGTCGGCCCCCGGAAACTTCCATTTGGCCAGAATATAGCCATTGAGCGAACCGAGAAACGCCGAGATGATCGCCCCCGGGATCACCAGCATGACGCTGTTCCACAGATTGGGGGCCAGTTTGTCGTAGGCTGCCCGGAAATTGTCGAAGGCCAGCCCGCGCGGCAGGTGCCACATCGTCGAGAGGCTGACCTGGTCGAAGCTCTTCAGACTCGTCACCAGCAGCACATACACCGGCATGAGGTAGAAGAACAACATCGCCACAAGGGGAATGTAGAACAAGAACCGGCGCTGGAAGCGGCGCGCGCGGGTGGTGGTAGTTGCCGGCCGGGCGATCGCGTCGGTGCTCATACTTCGGCCTCCGTGCGCACGCTGTAGACCAGGTAGGGCACGATCACAATGGCGACGGTGAAGAGGATGAACATGGCGATGGCGGCGCCGCGCCCGTAAAAGTTGCCATCGAAGGTGGTCTGCCACATATAGATCGCCGGCACATCGAGCTGGACCTGTTTTCCAGCCACGGCGACAATCAGATCGAAGACTTTCAGCGAAATATGACCGAGGATCACCACGGCGCTCAGCGTTACCGGCTTCAGCAGTGGAAGAATGATGTGCCGATAGATCTGCACCTCGCTGGCCCCGTCCACACGCGCTGCCTCGCGGAGGTCGTCGGGAATGGCCCGCAGACCCGCCAGGTACAGGGCCATGGTGTAGCCTGACATCTGCCAGACCGCCGGGATGGCGATCGCCGCGATGCCGAAACCACCCTGTGGCGTCGGCGTGTACCACTTGTTGACCAGCATATCGAGGCCGACATAGCTGAAGAGCAGATTGATGCCGCTCATGCGATCACCCATGGCCGGGTTCATCAGCCAGCGCCACACCACGCCGGTAACGATGAACGAGATCGCCATGGGGAAAATGTACACGCTGCGGAAGAAACCCTCGCCGGGCAGATGCTGATCCAGCATGACCGCCAGCAAGAACCCCACCACCAGGCAGCCGAGCATGAACAGCACGGTAAAGATCAGCGTGTTACGCACCCCGATGTGAAAGCGCGGGTCGCTCAACAAATTGACGTAGTTGGCGCGCCCTACCCAGGTATAATCCGGCGTCAACCCCTTCCACGCGCTCACCGACACGCGGGCCGTCCAGCCGATGAAGCCATAGACAAAGATCGCCACGGCCAGGATCGAGGGCGAGACCAGCAGCACACCCAGCCAGCGATCACGGTTCATGCGCATGTGCAGCGCTCACTTTCAAGGCGGAGAGAGCGGGAAGAGCGCGCCTCCCCGCTCCCCCAACGTTCACGCGATTACTGGCAGGGTCCCGAACTCTTGCAGGCCGCGGCCAGGGCCGCCTGGAAGCTCGCCACGTCCCGGCCTCCCAGGAACAGGCCCAGGGCGTTGTTGATTTCGTCCTTCCACGAGTCGTTGGCCACCACGCCATGGGTCAGCGAGCCAACCACCGTATCGGTCTTCCAATCGGCGATCGCCGATTGCAGGTACTCGTTGTAGAGCGACACATCGGCATCGGAGCGGGCCGGGATGGAGCCCTTCACCGGATTAAAGGCATCCTGGCCTTCCTTCGATCCCGCCACCGTCAGCCAGGCGATGGCGGCATCGCGGTGCCTGGCCCCCCTGGTCAGCACGAAGCTGTCCGAGAGGAACTGGTACACGCCGTCGGTACCCGGCACCGGCGCCCAACCGTAGTCCTGGTTCGACTTCAACCCCTGCTCGGTGAACAGACCGTTGGCCCAGTCGCCCATGATGTTGAACGCCGCCTTGCCCTCCGCCACCAGCGTCGAGGCGTCCTGCCAGGTCAGCGAGGTGGCGTCGGAGTTGGTATAGTTCAGCACTCGGGCAAAGTTGTCGAGGGCCTGAGTAACCTCCGGGCTGGCCCAGTCGGTGGCGCCGGTCCACAGACCGTTGTAGGCATCAACGCCGAGGGAGCCGAGCAGCACCGTCTCCATCAGGTGCATGGCGGTCCACTGTTCACCCAGGGCCAGGGGGATGACCCCGGCGGCCTGCAACTTCTCGGCAGCCGCGAAGAACTCGTCCCAGGTTTTGGGCACCTCAACGCCATTGGCAGCCAGCACCCCGGGGTTGTACCAGAGCACATTGGCGCGGTGGATGTTCACCGGCACCGAGTAGATCTGGCCATCCTGGGAGATGAGGGGGATGAGCGTCTCGGGCATGACCTGGAGCCAGCCGTTCTGCTCGTAGAGGAAGTTGAGGGGTTCCAACTGGTTCGCGGCCACGTAGGTGCCGATCAGTTCCTGCCCGGCGTGCCCCTGGAACGAGTCGGGTGGATCGTTGGCCTGGAGCCGCGTCGCCAGCACGGCGCGCGCGTTGGTGCCGGCGCCGCCGGCCACCGCGGCATTGATAAACTTGATGTCGGGGTACTTCGCGTTGAAGACCTTGATCATGGCCTCAAGACCCGCCGCTTCACCACCACCCGTCCACCATGAGAAGACTTCGACTTCGCTGGCGGCCTGGGTGGCCGCGCCGGTTGTGGCCTCTGGAGCGGCGGGGGCGGTCGTCACCGCGGGCACCACGGGGGCGCTCTGTCCACACGCCGCGAGGATCAGGCTCGTGAGGAGCAAGATGATCGCGATAACGCCATTGTTCCGCATGATATTGTCCTCCTAAACAGGATCGCTCCACACTGGAGCGACCAGCACGACCGACGCACGCACCTGTGGTGGAACCTCCTTTCTCCTGGTTTGGATGCCACGAGGTACTGAGTACCCTGTGAACGACATGTTTCGGCAACTCCGCCCCCTCCCCGACCATCCCCCGCCGGAGGAGGGAGGCCGGCACCTCCCCCCAACGGGGGGAGGTTGGGAGGGGGACGGAAATGCCGGGAAACTTCGTTCACAGACTCATAAGTACCACAACGAGACTTCGTCTCGGCAGGGGTTGCAAAGGGTCCTCGCCCCTCCGAGCCTCCCCTGCAAGGCGACGTGTCGTTGTGGTCCCGGTGGCGCGGTCAGTAGTTGACCCGGCGCGAGCTGACAGGGTGCAGTGCGCGTGCGGCGTTCTATACGTTATACCGCGTTTGCGGGCCATGGCGCAATAGCTCCGCGGAGCAGCCACAGGGCTTGAGTAACGTCCGTCTCCGACAGCGAGGTCTGGGGCTTGCCCCAGGAACCGGACACGAGCCCGGGGCGAAGCGGACCAACGCTGCGCGGCCTGATTGACGTATCCCCCGCCCGGCCTTAGAATATCGTCAATTTCCGCCAATGATTGCCGGACTACCTATGACAACGCAGGACTGGATCGGGCTGGGGGCCTCGTACGCCTACGCAACCGGGTTGCTCGTTCTGGCTGAGGTGATCCGCCGCTGGCGCGGCTATCCGCAGGATTTCACCCGCAAGATCGTCCATATCGGCGCGGGTATGTGGGTCTTTGGCGTTCTGGCCCTCTTCGACACCTGGTACATCGGCATTGTTCCCTTTGCCTCGTTCATCGTTATCAATTATATCCTGTGGCGCTACAAGGTGCTCCAGGCAATGGACGCTCCCGATAGCTCCCCCGGAACGGTCTACTTCGCCCTCTCGATCACCCTGCTCTTCCTGGCCTTCTGGCGCACCAGTTCGCCCGACGACAAGGGCTATATCGCCGCCGCCGGCACCATGGCTATGACCTGGGGCGACTCGATGGCGGCGATCATTGGCAAACGCTTCGGCCGGCATCGCTACCACGTCGCCGGAGGCACGCGCTCGTGGGAGGGGTCGGCGGCGATGTTCGTCGCCGCGGCGGTTTCCATGCTCCTGACGCTCGTCCTCGTCCCCGGCTCGGCCCTGGGTCCTCTTACGCCACCCCTCGTCACCGGCGTCGCCGTCGCCGCCGCGCTCACGGGCGCGCTGGTCGCCGCGGTCGCCGAGGCCTTCTCCCCCGCTGGCACCGACAATCTCACCGTCCCGCTGCTCGCGGGGGCCGTGGTGTTCGGTGTTGTGACACTGGTCGGGTAAGCCGCAGGATTGGCTGCGCCCATCCTTCGGCCCTGCGCGCCGTTGTTGCGGTATCGTAACGGTCCTCGGGTAGAATGGCCCTGCTGCCGGTCCGGGTAATGTTCCCGACCGGCCCAGCCAGGCAGCTACCATCGCGCAAGCGCATTGCCCCCGCGCCTCGCGCCAGAGAGGATCGAGTGGAAAGCCTTCGCATTCCTATCCTGAAAATCGGCGACATCTTAATCGCCTCGATCCAGGTAAATCTGCACGACGCCTCGGCCGTCCAGTTCAAAGATGATCTCCTGGAGAAGATCCACGCCACCCGCGCCAAAGGGGTGATCATCGATCTCACCGCGCTGGATCTGGTGGATAGCTTCATCGGGCGCCTCATCGCCGACATCGCCGCCATGGCCGGCTTGATGGGCAGCCGCGTCGTCATCACCGGCCTGCAACCCGCGGTCGCCATTACGCTCGTCGAACTCGGACTCGAGCTGCCACGCGTAATTACCGCCCTGAACCTCGAAAAGGGCCTCAGCGTGCTGCAGCGGCTTACCGCGGAGAGCGGCGATGGGGCAGCCTAAATCAGCGGTCATCCGCAGCGACCTCGACATCGTTATCGCCCGCACGATGGCTCGCGACATGGCCAGGACCCTGGGCTTCAGCGCCATTGACCAGGCGCGCATCGCCACCGCCGTGAGCGAACTGGCGCGCAATATCTACCTCTACGCCAGGACCGGCACCGTCACGGTGCGCGAGGTTGAGAAGCTCGGTCGCAAAGGCATCGAGATTGTCTGCGAGGATCAGGGGCCCGGCATCCCTGATATTGACCTGGTGATGCAGGACGGCTACACTACCTCGCGGGGGATGGGGATGGGGCTTCCCGGCGCCAAGCGCCTGATGGACGATTTTTCCATCCAGTCCCAGGTCGGCGTTGGCACGAAAATCGTTCTTCGCAAGTGGCGAAATTAAGCGATCGTGAGGCATCAGCGATCACGAAGGGGGCGGCATCGCTTGTAGGGCCGCGGCCCGCCAAACCCTCACGATCACGCCGGAGTCGCTCCAAAAGCGCGCCGTGCCGCGTTGATTCACAGGGATCGGGCCTCGCCTTCCTCGCGAAAGGAACCGTATGCTGAACCTGGACGATCACCCGCACCGGCGCTACAATCCGTTGACCGACGAATGGGTGGTGGTCTCGCCCCATCGCACGAAACGCCCCTGGCTGGGCCAGGTTGATCCCCCTCCGTCCGATGATCGACCACCCTACGATCCCACGTGCTACCTTTGCCCCGGTAATGCCCGCGCCGGCGGGGTGACGAATCCAGATTATACCAGCACATTTGTTTTCAATAATGATTTTGCCGCGCTCCTCGCCGAGGCGTTTTCTGATGAGATCGCCATCGGCTATGCGGATGGCAGCCCCCTGCTGCGGGCGGCCCCGGCCCGCGGCATCTGCCGGGTGGTGTGTTATTCGCCCCGACACGATCTGGCCCTGCCTCAGCTCTCGCCCGCCGAACTCCGCGCCGTTGTTGATACCTGGACCGACCAGTATCAGGAGCTTGGCGCCATACCCTGGGTGCGCCATGTGCTGATCTTCGAGAACCGCGGCGCGATGATGGGGGCCTCGAACCCGCATCCCCACGGCCAGATCTGGGGCACGGAGTTCCTGCCGGTGCAGTTCGCCCGCGAGCACGCTTCCCAGCAACGCTACGTCACCGCCCACGGGCGCGATCTGCTGGGCGATTATCTGGCGCTGGAACTCCAGCGTGAAGAACGCCTCGTCTGCCAGAACGCGCACTTCGTTGCCCTGGTGCCTTTCTGGGCCGCCTGGCCCTTCGAGACGATCGTGATTGCCCGCGATCCGCTCCCTTCCCTCGCCGCCCTCGACTCCGCCGGGCGCGATGGGCTGGCGAGCATCCTGAAGGAACTGATCAGCCGCTACGATGCCCTCTTCCAGACCGCCTTCCCCTACTCGATGGGCTTCCACCAGGCGCCCACCGATGGAGCGCCGCATCCCGCCTGGCGCCTCCACGCCCACTTTCTGCCGCCCCTGCTGCGCTCGGCCACCATCCGCAAGTTTATGGTCGGCTTCGAGATGCTCGGCGAACCCCAGCGCGACCTGACCCCCGAACAGGCCGCCGCGCGCCTCCGCGCAGTGTTTTGATTTTGGATTTTAGATTTTGGATTTAGGCCCGGGCTTACGGGCGCCGGGGAGACGTTGACCACGTCCAGCCATCCCGCACCCCATCCAAAATCCAAAATCCAAAATCCAAAATTCACCGACACGGGGGCGCGCCGATTGCCGGGCGCGTGGGCGGGACGTCCAGGGGGTCCGTCGCGGCCCACGCCGCGCTGACGGGCAGCGCAGCGAGGCGCAGTTCGCTCAGCGAGAGGCTCAGGCGCCGGCCATCGGCCACGTGCTCCGCCACACTCTCCAGGGTCAGCGTCGTCTGGCCGGGGGGGAGGATCAGCCGCAGGGCGACGGTCCGGTCATAGGGAGCGGCGGGCACGGTTAATTCGATCAGGCGCTGATGCCCCAGCCGGACCCGCAAGGGTCGCGGCGCGCCGTAGGCCGTGACGCGCCAATTGAGCGTCACGACCGACCGCTCCCGCGCCAGCAGCAGCAACTCGGCCCCCTCGGCCATCCAGTGCCAGCGCCGCGTCCCTTCGCGCTCGGCTGCGTACCAGCCCGCGCCCAACACGACCACCGGCCGGGCCGCCGCCGGGTCCACCGCGTAGATCTCGCGCCTGTCGCTGGCGCTGAAGCGGCTGATGCCGGGAACGGCCAGTTGCTCGCGCAGCCGCCGCTGGTCCACGCGCGGTAGCCGGGTCAGATCGAGCACGACGAAGCGCGTGCCCAGGCTGGCCAGTTCGGCGGCGGGGTCGAGGGGCACAATATCGGGAAGCGGTTCGGCGGCCAGCCACAAACTGCGGGTGGCCGAGGAAGCCGCGACGATGGGGTAGAAGGGGATGCGGGCCAGGTAACCGCCCATGATCGGCCGGCCGTGGCAGATCTGGTTGAGCAGGCCCACACTATCGTTGAGCCGGGGCGGCAGATCGAGCACCGCTCCCGGGGTGGGATCGGCGTTGAGGGCCAGGCTCTCCGGCGCGGCGCGCAGGCGCATCAGCGGCCAGGGCGCCACCAAACTCTCGATGACCACCAGCGCCGCCAGGATCGGCGCCCAGGGGACCGCGCCCATCCCCCTGCGTTCGGTCACCGGCGCGCGCAGGGCGGCGATGCCGAGGGCGACCAGGACGGCGACGGGGATGAGCATGAGGGCGACGAAGATCGCCGGGCGGCTGCTGTTGCGGAAGGGGCCAGCGAGGTCGAGGAGCAGAAACGGCCCCGGCACGGCGCTCTCGGCGGCCGTGAGGCGCAGTTGCGGCCCCATCGCCAGCAGCAGCATCAGCAGGGCCAGCAGTGCCCAGGGCCAGGCCCGGACCCAACGCCGCCAGAGGGCCACCCCGACGAGGAGCGTCACCCCCAGGCCCAACCCCGCGCCGCCTTCCGGGCCGAAGGGGTGGCGCCGGCTCAGCCACGCCTCGGCGGCCCCGCCCCAGAGGGGGTGGCGCACATTCGGGGCCACCAGATCCACCAGCGCCACCGAGTGGTAGACCTGGCGCACGTACCAGTCCTCCAGCACGGCTGCGCCCAGACCGCCGGCCCAGGTCACCAGCGGCAGTAGCAGGGCCGCCCACAGCGCGCCAATGCCCGCGCCGCTGAGGAACGTGGACCGGCGCGCCCCGCGCGGCGCGAGGAGCGCGGCCAGGGTCGCATAGAAGGCGGTGTAGACGGCGGCGTAGAGGCCGTAGTACTGGCTGGCAAGGGTGGTGACCACGAGCGCCAGGGCCGCGCCGGCCAGCATGGCCGGCGCGCGGCGGGCCAGGGCATGCGCCAGCAGCAGCGCGTAGAGCGCCAGCCAGTGGGTGGCGATCAGTTCCAGCGGCCCGCTCCACACCCGCTGCACGTGGTAGGGGGTGAAGACGAAGACGAAGCCCGCCACAAGGGCCGCGAAGCGGTCGAGGGTGAAGGCGCGGGCCAGACGGTAGGCCCAGTAGCCCCCCAGGCCAAACGACAGCAGCACCACGGTGTTGAACGCCGCCACCGGCCCGGCCAGGAGCGACACCGGCAGCGCCAGGAGAGCGTTCGGCAGGCTCAGGGTCTGGTACAGCAGGTTGAGGGTCGCCGGATGGAACAGCATCCGGGTGACGAAAGGGTTCTCCTCGGCCAGCAGCGCGGTGCGGGTCCACCAGAGGTTCCACACCCCCTGGGCGGCATCCACCGGCAGGTCGCCCTTCTGGATGACACTATCGCCCAGGTGCAGGGCGAGGGGCCAGGTGAAGAGGACCCCCAGCAGCAGGTAGCCCAGCAGCACGCCGAGGCGCCAGCGCCACCCTTCCGGGGGCGCCACGGCAGCGAGGGGGGAGAGAGGGGATGAACTCCGTCCCCACCGCAACCTGGAGGGTTGCGCTACCATCCTTCCCCCACCTGCTGCAACTCCCGTCGGGCGACGAGCCGGTCGTACAGGGCTTCGAGATGGACGGCCAGGCTCTCGGCGCTGTAACGGGCGAAGGCTTCGGGGCGCCCGGCGGCGGCCAGGCGCGCGCCGAGGGCCCGGTCGCGCAGCAAGCGGATGATCGCCGCCGCCAGCGCCTTCACGTCGCCATAGGGCGTCAGCAGACCGGTGCGTTCGTGGGCGATGATCTCGTTACCGGCGACCACATCGGTGGTGACGACCGGCGCCCCGGCGGCCAGGGCCTCGATCAGGGGGATGCCGAAGCCTTCGTAGCGGCTCGGCGCGGCCATCACCGCGGCCTCGCGTAGCAGACCGATCTTCTCCGCTTCGCTCACCGGCCCCACGATCGCCAGCCGCTCGGCCACGCCGCCCTCCGCGGCGATCCGGCGCAACTCTGATTCGCCGTCACGGTTGTGGCTCACGAAGACGAAGCGCGCCTCCGGCACGGCCCGCGCCACCAGGGGCATGGCCCGCGCCAGCAGGTCGTAGCCCTTGCGCGGCACCAGTTGCCCGATGAACAGCACCAGCGGCGGGCGCGCGCCCACCGGCGGCGCCTCATCCTCGTAGGCGCGCAGATCGACCGCGTTGGGCAGCACACTGATACGCAGCGGGTCAAGCCCCAGACGCGCCAGCAGATCCCGCTCGGCGCGCGACAGGGCTATGACGTGATCAACCCAGAGCAGGGGAGCGTGAATGAGGTAATTGCGCACGGCGCGGCGCGGGTGCGCGCCACGGGCAAGGCGCGCCGCCAGCCGGCCCGGCGTGGTGAACACGTTGTGGTAGCGCAACGGCGCCTCCAGGGGTCGCTCACGGTCGGCCACCAGGTCGCCATCATGCAACAGGCCGTGGACGGTGAGCACGGTGGGGATGCCCAGCCGCCGCGCGGCCAGCACCGTCTGGAAGCCGAGCAGGTTGCGCAGGTGGTGCAGGTGGATCACCTCGGGCCGATCCGCCCTGAGCAGGCGCAGCAGCGCCTCCGGGGCGAAAAAGCCCAGCGTCGCCGCCCGATGCACCGGCACGTCGCCGGGCAGCCATTCGTGCCGGTGGGACTGCCCGGGGTAGCGGGTGTCGAGGTACTCGTGGGCGACGACGGCATGCCCGCGCGCTGCCAGCGCCCGGGCCTGGAGTTGCTCGGGACGGCTCGGAAATGCGGGGTCGAACCCGTAGGTGCTGACGATGAGAATACGCATGTGTTTTTTTCAGAAAAGAGGTTTTCGGCGGGGCTGCGCCCCCCCAAACCCTCCCCCGCGGCAGGGGTGCGGGGAAACCCGGTTTCCCCCCTGTCCCGTAACGGCTGTTCCTGGCAGGGCACGCCCCCCAAACCCTCCCCCGCGGCAGGAGCGTAGGATCCGTTGCTAAAATCCGGCCGCGGCCCAGGCCACCTCGGCGAGGCGGGCCTGCCCGCGCGCCGAGAGATGGAAGTAGTCGTAGGGGGAGATGTCCGCGGCCTCCAGCCGGATGCCAGACACCGCGCCGCCATCGTGGCGGCACTGAGGGTAACGGGAGCACACCTCGGCGATCTGCTGGTTGTACTCGGCCACCCGCTGCCGGACCCGCTCGCGACGCGCCACGTCCTCCGGCGCGTCGGAGCGGGGCCGCGCCAGGGCAGTGGGGCAAACGTCGAAGAGCGTCCAGATCGCCACCGCCGAGCGGTTGTCGCGGAACAGCGGCACAAGCCGGGTCGGGTCAGGGATGCTCAGCACCAGGACGCGGGCACCCGGCGAGCCTTCGGCCAGGCGCGCCAGGGCGGTGTCGAATTGCCGGCGGAAGGTCTCCACCGGGGTCATGGCCGCCTCGGTCGCCGCGCAGGCGTCGTTGCCCCCCACCAGCACGGCCACGTACTCGGCTTTGATGGCGTTGACGGTGCTCATCTGCCCTGGCAGATCGCCCATACGCGCGCCGATCCGCGCCAGATTGTAGACGTTGCCGCTCAGGGCCGGGTTGCGCGTGGCCAGGCGCAGGGCCAGGCTGTTGACCTCCGGGCTGGCGCCGGTGGCCCATGAGTAGGCGGTATTATCGGCGAAATAGCGCGGCCCGCTGCCCACCGCGCTGGTCAACGAATCGCCGGCGGCGGCCATCGAAGCGGGCAACCGCACCTGGGCCCGCGCTGGCGCGGCGGGCATCCAGAAGGTCAGGAGCAGCAGGAGGATCAGGGTTCCCGCGACGCTGACTCGATGGAGCGTTCGGGAGCGTGATGGTGCCATGGAAGATTTCCTTGCCGGAGGCTATCGGAAGGGCGGGGGTGTGGGGAAATCTGGTTTCCCCACCCCCTCCAGACCATTCAGCCGCGCATTCGCAGCTCGCCATAGCGGCTCGCTCGGCGCGCCACTTCATCGTACACCGACTCGATGCGATCCGCCACTGCGGACCAGCCGAACTGCGCCGCCCAGGCGGGCGCGGCGGCGGCCATAGCGGCGCGGCGCGGCGGGTCGGCGAGCAGGGTGTTGAGCGCCTCGGCCAGGGCCAGCGTATCGCGCGGGGGGACGAGCAGACCGGTGCGGCCCTCGTCAACCACCTCGGGGAAGCCGCCAAAGCGCGAGGCCACCACCGGCAGACCGCACGCCTGGGCCTCGACCAGCCCGATGCCGAAGGTCTCGCTGGCGTGGCTGGTGGCCACCAGCAGGTCGGCGCTCCGGTAGAGGTGCGGCAACATCTGGCGCTCGACCATTCCCAGGAAGCGCACCCGCTCCGCCAGACCCATGTCGGCGGCGAGGCGCTCCAGGCGCGAACGGTCCTCGCCGTCGCCGGCGATGGCGAGACGCGCCCCGGGCACGTGGGCCAGGGCGCGGATGGCCGTCTCGACGCCCTTCCAGGGTTGCAGGCGCCCGACGAAGAGCAGCAGCGGCGTCCGCGCATCGGCGCCAGCGGCCGCGCGCCAGGCCGGTTCGGCCGGGCCGGGGCTGAAGAGACCGGTGTCGATCCCATTGAAAACCACCTGCGGCGCGAAGCCGTAGCGCCTGGCCACGGTCGCGGCGTTGAAGCGCGAGCACGAGACGGCGGCATCCACGCGGGAGGCGAGGAGAGTGTCGCCAGGGTAGAAATCTTCGCCGTGGCAGCCCAGGATCACCCTGGCCCCGCCGAGGCGCCGGGCCAGGAGCGCCGGTCCCAGGTCGTAGGGCTTCTGGATGTGGATGACATCGTAGCCCCCGCGGGCCAGTTCGGGCAGCGCGGCGACGGCCAGGCTGAGCCGCTCGAGCAGCTTGGCCTCGGCGTAGGCCCGCCGCAGGGGCGGCAACGCCTGCCAGAAGCGCCGCGAGACGAAGGGAAAGGTCAGCACGCGCACGCCGGGGGCATACTCGCGCCGCGGCCCCACCCCGCCGATAATCGTCACCCGGCGGCCCCGGGCGGCCAGCTCGCGCCCCAGATCCCACACGAAGCTCTCGACGCCGCCGTAGCGGGTGGTCGTGGTGAGATTGTAGAGGCAAATGTGCATACGCGGGATAAAACAGGATTTCTCTGGGAGGGCTTCGCCCTCCCAGACCCTCCCATGTTTGGAATCTTACAACACCCTCAGCCACCAGCGTTTCAGTGGCAGGCGCAAGCGGGCGAGCTGGGCGCGGTCCTGCTCCTCCAGGCCGCCGAACAGGCGCAGGGCGACGAAAAAGGTCGCCGCGCCCGCCAGGGCCAGGCCCAGCAGCCAGACCGCCTCGCGCAGCCGGTCGGCCAGGGTGACCACCTCGGGCAGCGGCGGCAGCAAGCCCCGTATGCCCAGCAGCGCCAGGGCCAGGAGCGTCGAGGCCGCCAGCACCCGCCCGGTGAAGCGCCAGGGCCAGCGCAGGCCCAGCAGGCGCATGCCGTTCCCCGTCACCCACAGCCCGGCGGCCACCCGCGCCAGCCCGAAGGCCAGGGCCACGCCCACCAGGCCGAGGCGCGGCGGCAGCAACCAGGCCAGCGGCGCCACCACCAGCAGGATGATCAGCCGCGAGACGATGATGATGCCCAGACGCTCGTAGACGATCAGGGCGTTGTGGGCGGTGGTGAGCAGCGACTCGAGAAACAGGCAGGGAACCAGCACCCACACAATCGCTGCGGCAGCCAGGTACTGCGGCCCCACCACCACCAGTGCCGGTTCGGCCAGCAGCATCAGCCCGACCCCGCCGGGCACAAACAGCAGCAGTTGCAGCCGCACCAGCGACTGGTAGGCCCCGTTGAGCGTGCCGCCCTCCCCCTGCCGCACCCGCGTAAACAGGGGCACCTGCACCCCCACCATCGGCGTGTAGAGGTAGCCCAGGGCCATCCGCGCCAGCGCCGCACCCGCCGTCAGCACCGCCGCATCGCTCACCCCGCCCGCCAGGTAGATCGCGAACGACGCGCTGGCCAGGAAGTCGGTCAGCGTCATCAGGAACGAAACCCCGGTGTAGGGCGCGAAGCCCGGCGGCAACCACGGCGCGCCGGGTGGAAGCGCGGGGGTCTCCGGCGCCCAGGTCCGCTGTTCCAGCCACAGGCGCGCCACCTGCCACCCCGCCAGGGCCACGGCGATGGCCGGGGCCAGCACCGAGGCTACGAGCACGCCCAGGATGTCCCACACATCGGGCAGGAGCAGAATCGCGGCCACGCTGAGCAGTTGCGGCAGCAGCCCGGCAGCCAGGGCGATGCTGTTCCAGGCCCGTTGCTTGAAGAAGCTGTTCAGGTAGGCCATGAACATGTCGTAGCACACGCCCAGAAAGAGCAGGGCCACGATCGCCCCGATCACCAGCCAGCCGAAGTTGCCCAGCAGCCCGAGCAGCCCGGCCTGGTCGGCGGGGCCGAGTTGCGGATCCTCCAGGACCCGCCGGCGCAGCGCGTCCAGGTAGGGTTCGCGGTACAGGGTCGCCAGGCCGGCGGCGAGCACGACGAGCACGACCATTTGCAGGGCGAAGACGGCGGTGAGGAGACGCAGCACCGCCCGCGGGCCGCCGAGGCGACTGACCTCGGGAATGTACTTCGGCAGCACCCGCGCCGTGCCCAGGTCCACCACCGTCCCCAGGCCATTGTTGGCTCCGCTGATCAGCGCCAGCAGACCATAACTGGCCTGGGTGAGGAAATTGAGCTTGACGATGGTGGCCAGCGCCTCGGCGGCCAGGCGCAGCGGCACGAAGACCGTGTTCCAGACCACGGCCTTCGAGACCTGGGCGGCGAGCGAGGGCTTCCTGGCCCCGGTCGAAGACATGGCCGCTTACACCGATTCTTGTTGCATAGACTGCGTGCACATCATCGCCAGGTCTTACTAGTGGTACGACAATCTGGTTGTGACAGATAGTTTTTTGCGGGGAGGGCTTCGCCCTCCCTCGCCCCCTCCCGCCACATCCATCACCATCATCCATCGTGACAGCCCACCAGTCTATGAACTACGTTTTTCGGCAACTCCGCCCCCTCCCCAACCCTCCCCCGCCGGGGGCGGGCGTCCGGAGGATCCCCCCAACGGGGAGAGGTTGGGAGGTGGAAAGGCAAGGAAACCCCGTTCACAGACCACTTACTCGGACGCCGTATACGGCAATCCAAAACCCAAAACCCCAAACCCAAAATCCAAAATCCAAAATCGCATTACTCTCCCCAGCGCACGTCGAGGGCGCTGAAGACGACGCTGATCGGGCGGGCCGAGGAGGCGGCTTCCGGCTCGGCGGGAGCGCGAGCGGTCAGCCGGTGGGCGCCGGGCGGGGCCAGCAGGGGCAGCGCCATCCGCATCTCGGCGGGTCGAACCGTCAGACGGGCAAAGAGCGTTCCGTCCAGGTCCAGCTCCAGTTCCCGCGGGCGCCGGTAGCTGGCCACACTGAAGTCCAGCGTCACCGGCAGGGGCGCGGCGGTGGGATTGACCAGGATGATCTCCCCCGTGTCCGCCATCCAGCTCCACACGCGGTCACCCTCGCGCTCCGGCGGGTACCAGCCGGAGCGGATGAAGGCGAACGGCAGGACCGGCCCCTCGGGGGTCGCGTACACCCGGAGCGTTTCGTCGGCGTACTCCGGGCTGGCATCGGGGAGCAGGTCGGCGATCACGCCCTCCAGGGCGCGCTCCGCCCCGGCCTCAAGGCGCGACCGCTCCACCACGATGTGGCTGATGCCATAGTAGCGCAGGGCCGCCCGTCCCTCCTCGGTGGTGGCGGTGAGGAGCGGCTGCTCGGCGCGCGGCGCCCACAATTCGCGCACGCCAGGGGCG
Source organism: Chloroflexaceae bacterium (assembly GCA_034431835.1). Taxonomy (GTDB): domain Bacteria; phylum Chloroflexota; class Chloroflexia; order Chloroflexales; family Chloroflexaceae; genus JACAEO01. The sequence continues at coordinate 19,940 of DAOUDA010000262.1, forward strand.
TAGGGCGGATCGTAGGGCGGCGTCCGGGCGAGGAACCCGCCCATAATCGGGCGCTGGTGGCGCATCTGGGCCAGCAGGGCCTGGCTGTCTTCCATAGGCGGCGGGAGCGCCAGCAGGGCGCCGGGCGCGCTGGCCAGTGTCGCGTAGTAGGGATGGACCAGCGGCGACCACAACGGCCAGCGTGGAGGCAGGAACTCCAGCCCGATGGCCAGCAGGACCACGAGGGGCAGCCAGGCGCCCCTCGCGGGGCCGGCGCGGGCCATGAGCGCCCGCAACCCCAGGCCGGAGAGCACCGCCAGGGCCACCACGCTGATGACCACGAAGTGGCTCGGGCGGTGGGCCAGGTTGCCGCCGGGCAGCGCCGCCAGCGCGGCGTAGGGAAGGGGGATGCCGGTGCGCCAGGGGCCGATCTGCAACGTGGGGCCGAGGGCCAGCACTCCGGCCGCGACCCCCAGCGCCGCCCAGCGCCAGGCCGCGCCCGGGTCGAGGCGCAGGGCCGTCAGGGCCAGGAGCAGCGGGGTGAGGCCCAGGGCGAGGTTCCAGGCGGCGATGTAGGGGTGCCAGCCCTCGCCCAGGGCGCGCGCGGCCTCGCCCCAGAGGGGGTGCAGGTTGCTGGGCAGCCAGAAGTCCAGCAGGTTCGCCGAGCGGTCGGCGAGCAGGGCCATCCCCGGAGCGGGATCGCTCTGGCCCAGCGCCCCGCGCAGCAGGGGCGGCAGGAGGGGGGCCAGCAGCAGCGCCGCCAGGACGGCTGCCGCCGCCAGGCGCAGCGCCGCACTGCCCAGCGCCCGCGACCCGGCGCGGTAGGGCAGCCAGAGCGCGGCCATAAACAGGCTGGCGATCGCGGCGAAGAAGAAGTAGTACCAGCTCGTGTAGCCGATCAGCGCGAGCAAGGCCCCGGCCAGCGCCGCGTCGCGCCAGACACCCTCCGGCGCGGCGGCGCGAAGCAGGAAGAGCGCGTACACCGGCAGCCACTGCATCGCCGCCAGTTCCAACTGCCCGTCCCAGACCTTGGTCATATGGAAGGGCGCGAAGGCGAACACGCACCCGGCGACGAACGCGGCCACCGGTTGCCGGGTCACGTGGAGCGTCAGGGCGAAGCCCCCCACCCCGGCCAGGACGAAGGAGAACAGCGTGGCCGCATTGTAGCCGGCGATGGGGCCGAAGAGGGCCGTGATGGGCAGCGCCAGCAAACCATTGCTGCTATTAAGGGTCTGCGTCGCCAGCGTAACGCCGGTGGGATGGAACAGCAGATCGGTGAAGAAGGGATTCTGGCCCGCGGTCACGGCCCGCTGGAACCACCACAGGTTCCAGACGTTCTGCCAGCCGTCCACATTGGCGACGGGGCCGCCGGGGATGGCCGTTGCGAAGACCGGCAGCACCGGGGCCAGGGCGAACAGGCTGAGGCCCAGGTAGCCCAGGGTCGCCGCCAGCCAGACCGACCCGAGCGCCCGCAGCGGCAGCGCCAGCCGTCCGGCGTGGTTCATGGGACCACCCTGGTCAGCGCCAGTTCAAACATCCCCACGTACCAGCGGCGCTGGGCGCGGTAGGCCGCCTCCTCCAGACCCACGCGCCGCAGGAGCGCGCGCATGGCCCGTCGGCTGGCCCTGCGGCTCGCCAGGCGCCCGGCGCGCAACTGCTCCTCACGCAGATCGCGCACACGGAAGCCGAACGTCTCGCAGAGCCGCACCAGTTCGGGGTAGTGGAAGTAGTGCATCTCGCTGAGGCGCTGCATATCGCGGAAGGCCGCCCCGGCCTTGCTGCGCCCCCGCGCGGCGATGAGCGCCTCGGCCAGCGGGCGGGGCAGCCAGTTGATGCCCCGGATGTGGTAGTGGGGGTCCACCCAGGCCCGCCGGTTGATCGCGGTGATCAGGGCGTGGCCGCCGGGCCGCAACACCCGCCGCATCTCCCCCAGCACCGCCCGCGGGTCACGCACGTGCTCCAGCACGTCCCAGGCCGCCAGCGCGTCAAACGCGGCATCGGGCAGAGGCAGGGCCTCGCCCGCGGCATTGACCACCGGCAGCCGCAGCCCATGGCGCGCCGCGCGCAGCTCGATGATGCGGCAGTAGGCCGGGTTGTACTCGCAGGCCGTCACCTCGGCGCCCCGCAGCGCCGCCGCCACCGCAAAGCCGCCCATGCCCGCCCCCAGGTCGAGCAGGCGCAGCCCCTCGAGCGGCCCGGCGACCTGGACGAGCATGGCCAGGCGCTCGTCCTGGTAACGCTCCTGGTTGATGCGCCGCTCGCGCCAGCGGTCGAAATCGCGCCGCCAGGCCATGTGGCGCAGCCAGGGATCAATCGCCCGCTCGAGGGTTTCCAGGTCAGTTGTGGCAGGTGGTTCGATCACACCGGATTATGCTGCTTGGAATAAGGCGTCTTTGATCGCCGGCGGCAACTCGATCGGTACAAAGTAGTTTGCAGGGTAGAGATAATCCTCGCCGGACTCGTCAATGACGCGCACCAACTGATGCCTGGCCGCATCCTCATCAGGAAGGATCTGGTAAATCTTGCGCCGCTCCAATGAAGCGGCATACTCGTCATTCTGAATGCAGATCGCGAAGCGGATCTCAGTGGCGGGTGCATGGATCATGGCTTAATCCAGAAAACGCTTGATCTTGTATTCCTTGCGACCAATGCCGGTTGCCTCATACCAGTGCAGTTCGGCGATTCGGGCCGTGCCATCAGCCAGACGAACGGTCGCGATCCCTTTTCGCTTGCGCCACCGCCCGCGGCCGTAACGTTTCTGCAATCGCGCCAGTTCACGGATGCCACGATCCACGGCGATCGTCTCGATGTCGGCAATGTCGCTAATGATGTCGAAGTACATGCCGACACTCGCATGCACAAACACCATTCTACCGTACCGGCTATTGTACCACGGGGCGGGCGCCTCGCCCTCGAGCCCTGCGCCCTCACCTCCCGCCCCCCATCCAAAATCCAAAATCCAAAATCAAAGACCCACCTCCACCGCCCGCGCGGCGAAACCCACCTCGCGGTTACTGGCCGGGTCGCGCGCCGCCGGGGTCAGCAACTCCCACCGGCTCTGGCCCGGCGGCGCCAGGAGCGCAACGCGGTAGCGCCGCAGGGGCCGGGCGAGACGCAGCTCGGCCACCACGCGACCGGCGTGCCGGATTGTCAGGGGCTGGCCCTCTTCGCGGCCCTCGGCCAGCAGGTCCAGCGTCACCGCTCGCGGTTCGGCCTCGGGGTTGACCAGGTACAGCTCGCTGCGCCCGGTGCTCCAGCGCCAGACCGTCTCGCCCCGGCCCTCGCGGCTGTTCCAGCCAGCGCCAAGGAACACAAACGGCGCGCAGCGGTCGGCATGCAGGGGCAGACGGTAGGCGCGGAAGCGCTCGTCAGCGTACCAGGGTTCGAGCGACGCGCCGTTCAGCCGCGCCGCCACTTCGAGGACCGCCGCTTCCTGCTCCGCCGTCAGTTCCCCCGACTCCAGTACGAGGTAGCGCAGCCGGTAGTAGCACTGCATCACCGCCAGCGCCTCCGGGTCGAGGGCGACGATGTCATCGTCCGGCCAGACGCGCGTCTGGCCGAACTGGGCCGGCAACGGGCTGTGGGCCAGGGTCGGATACACCGGCGGGCGCGCCACGTAGCCCCGCAGAATGGGCTGCCCGTGGACCATCTGGTGGATCAGGGTGCGGCTGTCGGTGCCCCGTTCCAGCGGCAGGTCCACCACGACGCCCGGCTCGGCGGCGATGCGCTCGAACACCTCGGGGCGCGGCAGGACGTTGGGCACGCGCGCCGGGGGCCAGAGTTCCAGCGCCCCCAGCGCGGCGACCGCGACGAGGAGCATCGCGAAGCCTCGCGGCGCCAGACGCTCGCGCAGGCGGGCCAGGGCCAGCGCGGCGAACACTGCCGCAACCGCAATGCTGATCACCCCGAAGAGATTGGGCCGCCGCGCCATGCCGAGCAGCGGCACGGACTGGAACAGACGGTAGGGCATAGGAAGCCCGGTGTCGTACCCCAGCACGTGCAGGGTCGGGCCGACCGCCAGCAGCCAGGCCAGCAGGGCCACTGCCAGCAAGCGCCAGTGCCTGCGGCCGTACCAGATCGCGCCGGGGATCGCCAGGGCCAGCAGGGTCCAGCCGGCGGCGGTATAGGAGCCCTCGGTGATCGAGAGGGGCGCGACACTGACCAGGAAGCGTTCGACGGGCGCGGCCCAGAGGGGATGGCGCGCGGCGGGGAAGAACAGCCCCAGCGCGTCGGCGGAGTAGCCCAGGGTATAGGCCTGCCACATCTCGTTCGGCGCGCGCGGAAGGCTCTCGCCCCCCGCGCGCGCCG
>DAOUDA010000263.1:0-13112 GCA_034431835.1 Chloroflexaceae bacterium
CGGGGCGAAGCACTGCGGTAGCCCGTGCTTCGCCCCGACTAGATGGCCGCCAGAGCCAGCGGCAGATCGGCGCCGGTCCACCGGCTCACCGAGTGCAGCAAATGATCGTTGGCGGCGTTCCATGCCTCGGGTGACCAGAGTTCGAAGAAGGCGCCCATCCCCACCAGAACGACGGTCGAGGTGATCCCGGCGTGGGCCAGGAGCGGGCGGGGCAGGAGCACCGCGCCCGTGGCATCGAGGGTCAGTTCGGCGGCAGCGGCAAAGAGCAGGCTCCGGGCCTGGCGCGCGGCGTCAACAAAGAGCGGCAGCGCGTTAATGCGCCGGGCAAGGTCATGCCAGATGGGGGTGGGAAATGCCTGCGCGCAGCGGTCGAAGCCGCGGGTCACGGTGAGGCCCTCCAGGGCGGCAGCGCGCAACGGGGGTGGGATCACGATCCGGCCGGATGGTTCGACCGTGGTCTCAAAGGTGCCGATGAACATAAGCCTACCTCCGCCAGCGGGCTCGAACGGGGCGAGCTTCAGGCTCAAGTGTCTGAAATTAAGGGTTGTTATAGGGTATCATTTGGGTTATATTATAGCATATATTTAGAACTTTGTTAAGCTCCTTTTGAGCCTTGTTTGATCCGATTCCGGGGACTGAATGGGGCTTGCGGAGATAGGCCAGCTATCGTAGTATGATCGGCGACATCCTGAGATGGCCAAGCGGCCGGTCAAGCGGCGCGCGCTGCGCGTCGGCAAGGGCCGGCGAAGTGAAAGGAGCGGCGCCTGGCGTCAAAACGCCCGAACACAAGCGCCCAGAATCGGTCGTTTTCGCCCTGGACGGAAGACCTGGAATGGCGTATAATATCCCCGAGAAGATGCCGAAAGGAACCCGAAAATGACCCGGTATCAACTGAAGCGTGACGTGTCCCAGGCCGAGCGGACCTCGAGCGATCTGATGCTCGGCACGCCCCTGCTGACGCTGGGACTCTCGACCGCCTATGCGGTGGCGCTCAGCTATCTCGAGCGCCGCCTTCCCATCAAGCCCGACCACACCTGGGCCGAAGTGGCCGGTGGGGTCCTGATTACGCTGGTTCCTGTGGCCATCGCCGCCCGCCGGCAGCCCGATATGGACTGGCGCCAGTATGAGGCGGCAGTCTGGCGTGGCTTTATCGCCTCGGGCACGCCGATCATCCTCTGGCAGATCGGTGAGGCGATGGTGCGGCAGATTGAACTCCTGCGCTATGCCGCAACCCGGGAACAGGCGCCTGTGGAGGATTATGCCGACGACTCCTCGACGATGGCCACTCGAAGCGGAGAGCGAACGGGAAGCGGCGATGCAGGCTGCTGATGAGGCGGTACAGATCCTGCAACGGGCCCAGACCACCCTCGATTCGGCCCGGGCCAGGGTTCATGGCAATCAAAGTCTCACCCTCGTCCTGGTTACCGACACCGAACGCTACGTCTCGGATGCGTTGACGCGGGCCGATCGGGTAGCGCGCTTTCTCTCGATGGCCCGCGCCAAACCGATCCATGGCCGCTGGCCGATGGTGGCTTCCAAACAGCGCGAGGATGCTGAAACCGCGCTGCAACAGGCAAGCGAGTTTCTTGGCGCGCTTGAGCAGGTGCTACGACCCGTGCGTGAGAAGATCAATACCAATCCGGCCCTTGGCGAAGCGATTATCGCCGATGCGGCCCTCTTACTGGCCCGTGGACTTAATCGCCTCGAGCGGGTGGTGCGCCTCTTGACCGAGGCGGGCATCGGGCGTGACTGAGGGGGGCTGGGAGGCCGCAGCCTTCCCTCCGGGCAGGGGGATGGGGAGCCCCGGGTTCCCATCCCTGCTTGACGGCTACTCGCGCGCGGGCTACAATCCTTCGGGTTTCCCGTTGCGAGGGCTGTATGAAAGTACCGTTGAGCTGGCTGAAAGAGTTCGTCGCGGTGGATCTGCCGCCCGAGGAACTCGCCCGATTGTTGACCTTCAGCGGCCTTGAGGTCGCTGCCGTGCATTATGTGGGGGTCGAAGGCGCTGAACTGCCGTGGGACGCCGAGAAGATCGTCACCTGTAACATCCTCGAGGTCCTGCCCCACCCCAACGCCGATCGCCTGGTGCTCGCCAGGGTAGACTACGGCGCGCCCGAGCCGCATACGGTGGTAACCGGCGCGCCCAACCTGTTTCCCTACCGTGGCCAGGGCCGGCTCGCCCATCCGCTAAGGGCCGTCTTCGCCCGTGAGGGCGCCCGGCTCTACGATGGCCATGCCGAGGGCCGGGTGATCACCACCCTCAAGGGCCGCCCCGTGCGCGGAGTGATGAGCGACGCTATGCTCTGCTCCGAGAAGGAGTTGGGCATCAGCGAGGATCACGAAGGGGTGCTTATCCTGGACGACGACGCGCCGGTGGGCGTGCCAGCGCGCGATGTGCTCGGGGAGGTGGTGCTGGAGATCGAGATCACGCCCAACTATGCCCGCGCCCTCTCGATCGTCGGCGTTGCCCGCGAGGTCGCCGCGCTCACCGGCGCGCCGCTCTCCCTCCCCGATCCCCAGGTGCTGGCCGAAGGCCCGCCCATCGCCGGGCGCGCCGCGGTGACCATCGAGGCGCCCGACCTCTGCCCCCGTTTTACCCTCGGCCTGGCCGAGCACGTCCGTGTCGGCCCTTCGCCCCGCTGGATGCAGCACCGCCTCCTGCATGCCGGGATGCGCCCGATCAACAATGTGGTGGATATCTCCAACTACGTCATGCTCGAGTGGGGCCAGCCGACCCATGCCTTTGATGCCGACCGGGTGGCCAGCCAGCATCTGATCGTGCGCCTGGCCCGCCCCGGTGAACGCCTCACGACCCTCGACGGCAAGGACCGCGATCTGACCCCCGGCCCGGAGAGCGGGTTGGAACGGGCGCCGTTGCTGGTCTGCGACGCGACCGGGCCGCTGGCGGTGGCGGGGGTGATGGGTGGCGAGTTCTCCGAGGTGCGCGAGGATACCACGCGGGTCCTGCTGGAGGCGGCGATCTGGGAGCCGGTGCAGATCCGCAAGACGGCGCGGGGGTTGAAACTGCCCAGCGAGGCTTCGCGGCGCTTCGAGCGTGGAGTGGATTACGCCCTTCCGCCCATCGCGCAGCGCCGCTGTCTGGAGTTGATGCGCCGCTACGCCGGGGCCACTATCGGCCAGGGCCTGATTGACGCCTATCCGCGCCCCTGGCAACCGCTGATGCTCGAACTGACCCCCTCGGAGGTGCGGCGCATCCTGGGCGTCGATCTGCCTGCCCCGTCTATCGCCGAGTTGCTCGGGCGCCTCGGTTTCGGCTGCACCCTCTGTGAGGGCGATGATCCAGCCGTGCTGGTGGACGTGCCCTCGTTCCGCCAGGACGTGACCATTACCGCCGATCTGTGTGAGGAGGTGGCGCGGCTCTATGGCTACGACCGCATCCCCGTCACCCGCCTGGCCGATGAGTTGCCCCCCTCGGATACCCACCCCGAACTGGCGCTGGAACGGCGCGTGCGTGAGGTGCTGGTCGGCGCAGGGCTGACCGAACTGATCACCCACTCCCTGATTGACATGAACCTGGTGGCGGCGCTGGCACCCTCGGAGGCGGTTGCCGCGCGCTACCTCAAGCTGGCCAACCCTAATACACCCGAGAGGACCTACATGCGCCGCTCGCTGCTGCCCTCGCTGGCCGCGGCCCTGGAGTTCAACCTCCGCGAGCGCGAGCGGGCGCTGCTGTTCGAGATCGGGCGCGTCTACCTCAAACCCGAGCCTCCCGGCGTGGATGGTCGCTGGCTGCCCGATGAACCGCGCCGTCTGGCGCTCGCCATGGCCGGCCCGCGTGAACCGGAACGCTGGCAGGGCGCCGATCGGCAACCCTTCGATTTCTTCGACCTCAAGGGGGTGATCGAGGTGCTGGCCGCGCGCCTTGGCCTGGCCGGCCGGCTGCGCTACGTTCCGCTGACCGACGATGAGCGCTTCCACCCCGGGCGCTCCGCGACACTCCGGTTGGAGTCCGGCGATGGCGCCGACCGGCCGGTCGGCGCGCTGGGCGAACTGCACCCCGCCGTTCGTGAGCGGCTGGGCCTGAGCGTGCCGCGGGCGGTGGCCGCCGAGCTTGACCTCGACGCGCTCTTCGGCGCGGCCCGGCCGCCGACGTTTGCGCCACTGTCCCGTTTCCCCGCCACGGTGCAGGATCTCTCGATTGTCGCCCCGGCTGACGCGCCGGCCGAGCGCGTGGAGGCGCTGATCCGCCGGGGGGCCGGCCCGCTCCTCGAGTCGTTGACCCTCTTCGATGTGTATACCGGGCCGCAGATCGGCGCCGACCGCCGCAGCCTCACCTACCACCTGACCTTTCGTGCCCCCGACCGCACCCTCACCGACGAAGAACTGGCCCGGGTGCGAAAGAAGATTATCTCTGGCCTGGAACGGGAGATCGGGGCAACGATCAGGGGGTAGGGGTTTGGTTCGGACCTGGGAGTTCAGGTTGACCGTTGTGCTACGCGTTTCTATGACCGGTCTGTAGAGCTGTCGAGATGTGTAGAGGTGTGGATCGATGTGCCGGGCAGGCGCTCCACGCCTCCACACCTCCACACCTCCACACCTCCACAGGGCGCCTCACCTCCCCGGCGCGTAGCGCACCACCTGCTCCGCCGTGACGCTCAGCCCCTCGACGGTGATCACCCGCAGGCGCAGGGTGTAGTCGCCGGGCTCCAGGCCGCTGGTGACCCAGACCCCCAGCAGGCTGTCCTCCACCGGCATGGGATTCTGGGCGATGGTCTGCCAGGTGTTCGGGGCGCCGCCGGGGCCGACTTCGAGGCTGAAGGGGCCGCGCGCCGTGCCGCTGATGAAGACCTGCGTTCCGGTGACCACGCCGTTGGCGCCGATGGGCGCCAGGCGTGCCACGATCTCCGCCGGGGCCCGGGGCGGCGGGCAGACCTCGGTCGGCGGCTGCGGGGCGTTGCGGGCGGCCCACTCGCGGAACTCCGGCGGATAGAGGGGGTACTGCACCTCGCGCACCTCGGCGGCGGGCGTGTAGGAGGCGGCCAGACAGGTCCCGTCGCCGCCGACGCGCACGGTTTGATAGACCACGTCCACCTCTTTTGGCCCGGTGCCGGCGATGAACAGTTCGGTGATCGGGCGCGGGCATCCCGGCCCCGCCCGCCCGCCGGTGTCGGCGCAAATGGGGATCTCTTCGATGCCCGCGGGGCGCGGAAAGGGCGTGGTCGGATGCCCGAGGTGGTAGCGCAGCATCAACTCGCGCCAGATCTGCCCGGCCCCGTTCGCCCCGGCCACCTCCTCCATTGGCGAGGAGTCGTTGTTGCCCACCCACGCGCCGATGGTCACCTCGGTGCTGTAGCCCAGCGCCCACGAGTCGCGAAAATCGTTCGAGGTGCCGGTCTTGGCTGCGGCGATCACCTCGGGCAGTTCCATCACATTGTTGGCCCCGAACATATAGCGACGGGCCTGGTTGTCGCTCAGGATGCTGGTGATCAGGTAGGCGATCTGCTCGCTGTTCGGGCCGAACACCGGGCGGCCCTGGTCGGGTTGCCAGCGTTCCAGCACCTCGCCGCGGCTGTTGGTCACCTTGAGCACGGCGACCGGGGCCACGTAGCGCCCGCCGTTGCGCAGGGCGTTGTAGGCCGCGGTTAGTTCCAGCAGGCGCACCTCGTTGCTGCCCAGGGCCATCGCCAGCCCGAAGCGCCCGGGATCGTCGAAGGTGGTGATCCCCAGGCGGCTCATCACCTCGACGAAATTCTCCACCCCGACGTGTTCCAGCGCCTTCACCGCGGGGATGTTCAACGAATTGGCCAGGGTCATGCGCAGGCGCAGCGGCCCGTGGAAGGCGTTGTCGTAGTTGCGCGGCTCGTAGACGATGCCATCGGCATTCACCCAGCGGCTCGGCGTGTCCCAGATCACCGTGGCCGGCGTCCAGCCCCGTTGCAGGGCGGCGGCGTAGACAAACGGCTTGAGCGCCGAACCGGGCTGGCGCCGGGCCAGGGCGACGTTGACCTGCCCATCGGGCGCGTTGTAGTCAACGCTGCCGACCATGGCCAGGATCTGCCCGTCGGGGGCGAGCATGACCACGGCGGCGTTGGAGGCGTTGCGCGCCCGGAGGGCCTCGAGCTGCTCGCGGGCGACGCGCTGGGCCTCGGCCTGCCAGGCCAGGTCAATGCTGGTGATCACCCGCAGCCCGGCGCGGTAGAGCAGATCGGGGCCGTAGCGGCGTTCCAGCAGGTCGCGCACGTAGAAGACGAAGTGCGGCGCGATCAGGTCCGTGCGGGGGGGCACGAGGGTAATCGGCTCGGCGTAGATGCGCTCGGCCTCGGCGCGGCTCAGAAAGCCATGTTCGGCCATCAGGTCGAGGGTTACGCGCTGGCGGGCCTTCGCGGCGGCGAAGTCGGTGAAGGGGTTGTAGCTCGTGGGCGCCTGGGGCAGGCCGGCGATCAGCGTGGCCTCGGCGGGCGTCAGTTCCCAGACGTGCTTGGAAAAATACGCCTGCGCCGCTGCTTCGACGCCATAGGCCTGGGCGCCGTAATACACCTGGTTGAGGTAGAGGTTGAGGATCTGGTCCTTGCCAAAGGCGCGACTGACGCGGTAGGCCAGGATGGCCTCGCGCAGCTTGCGCTCGTAGCTCCGTTCACTACGCTCCTCGGGGTCGAGAAGCATGTTCCGTACCAGTTGCATCGTGATGGTGGAGGCGCCGCTGACGATTTCGCCGCTCTGGTAGTTCTGGAGGGCCGCGCGGATGATCCCCCGCAGGTCAACGCCGGGGTTCTGGTAGAACCCGGCATCCTCAACGGCGATGGTCGCGTCCTTCAGCACCTGGGGGATCTGCTCGAAGGCCACCGGGGTGCGCCGGCCCGCTTCGGGGCCGACCAGTTCGTAGAGCAGGGTCGTGCCATCGCGGGCGTAGATGCGCGTGGTTTCAAAGCTGCGATGTTCGCCGATCTGCGCCGGATCGGGCAGATCGCGGGCGTACCGCTGGTAGAGCCACAGCCCGACCCCTGCGGCGAGCAGCAGGGCCACGAGGGTCAGTTTGAGGAAGGCCAGGGCCAGGCGGCCAATAAAGGCCAGTACAGGGTGGCGCCGTCGAAACGCCGAGACCCGCCGCTGGCGGCGCCGGCGGCTGAAGCGGGGCAACGGAGGATAGGAGGTCGCGCGGCGAGTGGACATATCAGTGACGCGAGGCGAGGGTCATTGCCCCTCCACGATCCGCACCTGGGTCCAGTCCACGGCAACGATCCCCTGGGGCGAGACGGTCGGCGTCAGGCCGCGCACTGTCGGGCGAATGGCGAGGGTGACCAGGGGGTTGTACAGGGGCAGCCAGCCCACCTCGTTGATGGCGATCTGCTCGGCGTCGCGATACAGTCGGAAACGTTCGGCCTGCTGGCCCTGCCCGCTTTTGCGGTCGGCCTCTTCCACCAGTTCGTCGAAACGGGGATTTTGCCAGCGCCCGTTGTTGTAGGGCGAGGCGCTGTGGAGTTGCAGTGAGAGAAAGTTCTGCGGATCAGGGTAATCCGCCCCCCAGACGCTGAGGTACATCTGCATCGCGTCGGGGGCGCGGGGGTTGACAATCAGGGCGTCCAGACGATCGATCAGGGTTTGCCGCGGCACCGGATCGAGGTCCACGTCCACTCCCAGGCTCTCGCGCCAGAACCGTTGCAGTTCCTCGGCCACGCGGCCCAGGTCGGCGTCGCCGCTCTCATATGCTAATGTCACCGGCGGCAACTCAGCGCCGCTGACATAGCCGGCCAGACCCAGGGCCGCGCGCGCGCCCACCGGGTCGAAGGCGAGCGGTGTGACTGGCTCGCGCGTGCCCGCGAAGCCGGCGGGCAGGATACGCCATGCCGGGGTGGCCGATCCCTCGAGCACCCGGGCCACCAGGCGTTCCTTGTCCACGGCCTGGGCAAAGGCCTGCCGCACGTAGAGATTGTCGAAGGGCGGCCGGGTATTGTTGAAGCCAATGTAGCGCGCCGCCGGCGCGCTGATCGTCTGAAAGTCGGGCAGGTTCACCGTCTCGGCCAGCCGCGGCGCCGGCACGCCGGCCTGCACGCTGCCCATCACGTCAACCTCGCCGGCCTGGTAGGCGCTGAAGGCCGCGTCGGTGTTGGGGAAGAAGTGAAACTCTACCTGCTCCACACCGGGCGACCCGGCCCAGTAGTGCGGGTTGCCTTCCAGCACCAGGCGCTGCCCGGGCTCGTGACCCACGACGCGAAACGGGCCGGTGCCGAAGGCGCGGCCGACCCAGCCGGCGCCCGCGGCCTCGATCGCCCCCGGCGGCGCCAGATAGGTAATGGCATAGGTGAGTTGCGAGAGGAAGTAGCCGCGGGGGGAGTCGAGGCGCATCTCGAGCGTGCGCTCATCGAGGGCGCGCGCGCCCGCCAGGGAGGAGGCTTTGCCTTCGCGCACCTCGCGCGCGCCGATGACGGTCTGCAGGAAGGTAAGCGCGAAATCGGTGCCGGTGGCGGGGGCCAGGGTGCGCGCCAGGGCGTCGGCGAAGTGCTGCGCGACCACAGGAGCGCCATCGCCGTACTTCAGATTGGGCCGCAGGTAGAACGTATACACGGTCCCATCATCGCTGACGGTCCAGCGTTCCGCGCCGTCGCCGACCACCTCCAGACGGTCGTTCAGCCGCACCAGGCCGCCGAAGATCAGGTAAAGTGGAATGTTCTCCTGATTGCCGCTCGGACGCGCCGGGTCGAGCCGGGTAATGTCACCGACCCCTTCGAGGCTCCAGCGGAGCGTGCCGGCGGGCGCCTGCGGCTGCTCGGGCTGGAGCGCGACGCATCCCGTAAGCAACGTTCCCAGGACCAGCGCCAGGAGCAGCAAACGCGGGCCTCGTTGCCGTGGGCGCACAAACACCGACGCCAGAGGAGAGTGATGCATCGCGGCACCTCCGCTGCCTGGTTCACACCTGCGTTACCATCCTGGACGAGGAGGCGTAGCCTCCCCACGAATTCCCTGTTTCACCTGCGGCGACAGCCTTTGCCTGGCTGCGCCGCAAGATGTGGCTGCCACAGGCGAAACCAGACGGATCGTCGAGGACACGGCCCTCCGCGCCTCGCATGAATCGTAACCTACTCCAGCGTTGCTCGAAACGATGGACCCGCTCAGCGTCCTCAGGAACTCAACCATTCCGGTCAGTGCTCTATGCCAACCGAAACCCAAACATGGTCGCCGCCTCGCGGAGCAGGGCCGTGGCGCGCTCCACATCGCGACCTTCAGCGGCGGCGGCCAGGGTATCGCCGATCATGGTGTGCAGCACTGCCAGCGCCGCCGGGGTGTTCAGGTCATCGTCCATTGCCGCCACCAGTTCATCGAAGCCACGAGCAAGGTCCAGTGCCGTACCGCTCCCGCCACGGGCCTGGATGGCGCGCGAGAACTCATCCACCAGGGCCGCGTAGTGTCCCAGGGCGTCACGGTGGTAGTCGAACTCCTCGCGGTAGTGCTCGCTCAACAGGTACCAGCGCAGGGTATCGGCGTGATGTTCGCGCAGCGCGTCACGCACGAAGACCAGATTGCCCAGCGACTTGCTCATCTTCTCGCCATCGAGCCAGACCAGGCCGGCGTGCATCCAGACGCGCACGAACGGGCGCTTGCCGGTGACAGGTTCGGTCTGGGCGATCTCACAGGGATGGTGGGGGAAGATCAGGTCGGCGCCGCCGCCGTGGATATCGATCTGCTCACCAAGGTATCTGGTTGCCATTGCGCTGCACTCGATGTGCCAGCCCGGCCGCCCCGGCCCCCAGGGGCTGTTCCAGGCGGGATCGCCGGGCTTGCCAGTCTGCCAGAGCACGAAGTCGAGCGGGTCGCGCTTACGCGGGTCAAGGGGATCGTTGCCGCGCTGGTTGGCGGTTGCCAGCATCTCTTCGTAGCCCATGCGGGCCATTTTGCCGAAGTCGGGATCGGTGCGGATGCTGAAGTAGACGTTCCCGCCAACCACATAGGCGTGGCCCAGTTCAACCAGCCGCTCGATCATCGGGATCATGGCCCCGATCTCTTCGCTGGCCCACGGGAAATAAGTCGGCGGGACCAGATTCAGCCCCGCGAAATCCTCCCGCAACTGGGCAACCTGGCGCCGCGCCAGGTCCTGCCAATGGACCCCATCGCGAGCGGCCCGGGCGAACAGAGGGTCATCCACATCGGTCACATTCTGGCAATAGCGCACTTCGGCGCCCTTCCAGCGCAGGTAGCGCAACAGCACATCGAAGGTCAGAAACGTGCGCGCATGGCCGATATGGGTGGTATCGTAAGGTGTGACGCCGCAGACATACATAGTTACCGGGCGATCCCGGGGGATGGCGAAGGGTTCTTTTTCGCGCGCGAGGGTATTGTAGAGCTGCATACCTGCTCCTGGGGCGCGTGCGACACCGGCGCTCTGGTTGAGGTCCGACCAGAACGCGCCGTTCACGTAGGTACACCCTCTTCATTATACATCGGTACCCGTGGCGTATGGCGTCGCAGGCGCTCCGGCGGAGGCGGTCGAGGGGCGGAGCGGCAGCCGCACGGCGATGATGGTGACATCGTCGTGCGGTTCGGCGCTCCCGGCGAAGATAAGCACCGCGCGAATGATGCGCTGGACAATCTCTTGCACGTCCATCCCTGGAGTAAAGGTCTTCACCAGTTGTTCAAGGCGTTCAAAGCCAAACAACTCCCCTTCGGCGTTATGGGCCTCGACGATCCCGTCGCTCAGGAAGAGCAGCGTCTCGCCCGGGGCCAGTTCCACGCTCACATCGCGGTACAGGCCGTTGATGCGCGTGCCGATTGGCAACCCGCCTACGTCGAGGAAGCGGCACTGGCCCTGGCCGTCGCCGCGACACTGGAGCAGCAGCGGGGCGATCATCCCCGCGTTGGCGATGGTTACCGAGCGCCCCTCCGGGTCGAACACGGCGATCAGCACCGCCGCGTTCATCTGGTTGGCCTGGAGGCGCTGGCGCAGGGCCAGGTGCATAGCTTGCAGCATCTCCGACGGGTTGGCGAGCAGACGCGCCTGGGACTCCAGCGTCGAACTGGTGAGCGCCATGAGCAGGGCCGCGGCTACCCCTTTGCCCGAGATGTCGCCGATGGCAATGGCCACGCGACCATCGCTCAGGTTCAGGTAGGTGTAAAAATCGCCGCCGACCTCGCTCGCCGGAAGCGAGCGTCCATACACCCGCAGCAGATCGACGCCCCACGGCGGCGCCGACGGCAGCAGGCCCTGCTGAATGTCGCGGGCCAGGGTGAGACCGTGGCGCAGGCGCTCGTTCTGGTATTCGATCTCCCGCAGGCTGTGTTGGAGCCGCGTCGCCATATGGTTAAAGGCGCTGGCCAGTTGCCCCAGTTCGTCGCCTGGCGCCACCTCGATGCGCTGATCCAGGCGTCCGTTGGCCAGTTCCTGCGCCCCGGCGGTCAGCGCGCGGATCGGCACAACCAGGCGCCGCGCCTGGTAGAACGACCAGAGCAGCGCCAGGAGGCCCACCAGCCCCACCAGCGCCGCGAGCAGACTGACCCCGCGATAAACTTCCACGAAGAACTCGCTGGAGGGTTGTTCAACCACCACCGACCAGTTCATCGCCGACACCGGCGCGACCGGCGCGCGCGCGCCGACCACCAGCACCCCGGCGCCGCCGGGGTATTCGGCAGCTGTCTGTCCGTTGGTGTACAGGGCGCTCAGATCGGCGGGCGGCTGCCAGGGTCGCAGACTATCGCTCAACTGCAGGCGCCGGTTCCCGTCAACCAGGTACACCGTCTTGCCGGTTTCCTGCACCCCCAGCCGCAGCATCTGGCGGATGCGCGCGGCGCTGACCTCGGCGCCGATGGCACCGAGGATGTCTCCGCTGGCGCCTCGCACCGGGAGCACAACCTGAAATACTGGATCACCCTCGGTTCCCGGCACAATCGCCGTGCGACTGCCCCGCCCGACCCGCATCGCCGGCTCAAGCAGCGCCGGTTCCAGTGGCAGAACGGCGATGCCGAGCCTGGAAAGCAACTCACTGCGCCCGATGGCGACGACGCGACCTTCGGCGTTGACCACCGTGATTGCCCGCAAGTCGGGCGAACTGTTGACCAGATACTCCACCGTCGTGCGCAACTGTGCCGCTGGCGCGGTGGGGTCGAGTTCGCGCGCCGTGCGTAACAACTGCTGTTCCAGGTCGTAGAGAAAGGTGGCGATATTGCCGGCAACCTTATCAGCGAGGGCCTGCTGACTGGCATAGGCATTCCGTTGCTGCACCTGCAGCAGCATAGCGATCAGCAGCGTGCCCACCAGCATCAGCGGCAGGGTGGAACCGACGAGGAACGACCAGCGCAGCCGGTTGGTGATGTTCAGACGCCGGCGGGCCAGACGGGACCCGTCGGACGGTGAAGGGCCTGCCGGTTGTGTGTCGCTTCCGTTGCCGCGCATTGCCGTGCGATTGGTACTGGCGTCACGGTCAGGGAGGTCCAGGCCTCCCCTGACCCTCCCATCAGGAGGTATGCAGAGGCGCCCTCGCTTTACGTGTTCACGGGCGGATCTCAGGTATGGCGCTCGCGGTCAGAGGGTCAATCTCCAGCACCTCCGCCGCCATCCAGCCGCGCCGGCCACCTGGCCCCTCGACCTGGTACCATGCCCCCGAGCGGCCGAGCAAACCAACCGTCGCGCCGGCCTCGAACACAGCGAGAACCGGATGTTCCGTACCGGGGCCGGCGCGCAGATTGGCGACCACGGCAACGCGACCCAGAGGCGCTTCGGGCGTTGCCGGGGCCGGTGAGGCCGTTGGGGTAAGCGCCGGGAGCGCAGGGGTCGGGGGGAAGGGCGTTACGCTCGGCAGGCGCGCCAGGGTTGGCCCCGGCGTCGGGCGTGGGGGCAGTACCGCCGTCGCCTCGCCGCAGGCGCCCAGCAGGAGCGGCGCCAGCGCCACAATGACGCCAACGAGCCGCGGATATGCAATACCCGCGATGCCCCACAGGCCAGCCTGTAATCGTGCCAGCAACCCTGCTCTCGATACAACAAATCAGGGCGCCTGCTTCTTGCAGACACCCCGGAAACCTGGTCGGGGCGAGTGGATTTGAACCACCGACCTCCGCGACCCGAACGCGGCGCTCTACCAGGCTGAGCCACGCCCCGATTGCTGGTGCACCTGCCCTGGCGGATGGTGCCGAAGGTGGGACTCGAACCCACACGGGGTTGCCCCCAG
>DAOUDA010000264.1:0-10998 GCA_034431835.1 Chloroflexaceae bacterium
ACGTTACACGAAAGGGCTGGGAGGAGGGTTCCTGGGAGGGCTTTGCCCTCCCAGACCCTCCCGTTCGACAACTTGCCGGATGCGCCACTAACATCGAGGACGCCGGTGAGCGCAATCCGGCAACCCCGGCGGGGGAGGGGGCGGAGTCACAGAAAAACCGTGGTTCACAGACTACTCACGGCTGTGCCGCCAGAACCGCCACAGCAACCCGAGGTCCCGGGCTTGCCTCTAGAACTCCGCACCGGCCCTGAGCCTTACGCAAATTTTCCTTGACTTTCGATGTTTCTCGCGTACAATAGAGGCGCAAGCACGACTGCGTGAAGGAGGGCACGATGGAGAAGCCCATTTCCACAGCGCTGCCCCAGGGTGAACTCGAAACGCCGCTGATGCTCGACCGGCGCAGCCGCATCGCCGCGCTGGTGCGCCAGCGCGGCTCGGTGCGGGTGCAGGAACTGGCCGAGCTGTTCCAGGTCTCCCCGGTGACGATCCGCAGCGACCTGGCCCATCTGGAGCAGGAGGGGTTGCTGGTGCGCGACCGGGGCGGGGCGGTGGCGCCCGCCACTCACAGCGCCCTGATTGCCTTCGACCAGCGCGCCACGATGAACCTGGCCGCCAAACAGCGTATCGCCTGCGTCGCGGCCGGCCTGGTCGCGCCCGGCGATGCGATCCTGATGGACGCCGGCACCACGGTGGTCGAAATGGTCCCCCATCTGCCTCGCTCCGAGCCGCTCACCGTGGTCACCAATGCGCTGAACGTGGCCCTGGAGCTGCGGCTGCTGCCCGAAGCACGGGTGATCCTCCTCGGCGGCACGGTCAACTATGCCACCTTCGGCACCCTCGGGCCGCTTGCCGAGCAGGCTCTGGAGGGCATGGCCGTGGCGAAGCTCTTCCTGGCCGCCGAAAGTGTGGATCTGGCCGCAGGGGTGACCGATTCAACGATCGAGATCGCCCAGATCAAGCGGGCCATGGTGCGCGCGGCCCGCCAGATTGTCCTGCTGGCCGACTCGAGCAAGTGGGGACGCACCGGGTTCATCAAGGTTGCGCCCCTGAACGCCATCCACACGGTCGTGACCGACGCCGGGTTGCCGGAGGATACCCGCGCGGCCCTCGAGCGCCTCGGGGTGCGGGTGATGATCGCCTGATACGATTTTGGATTTTGGATGTGGTGTATCTGGGGTGCCGATGGGACCGGGCGGTGATGCGCAGGCGCTGGATACGCCAGGAATGGCCATGAAGCGTAGGGAGGCCGCCATGCCCGGTCGCTCGCGTAAATCTCCCACCCGCGCCGCCGGGTCGCCCGCAGCGCCCCCGGCGCCCGATGCGGCCCTTGCCTCCGCGGTCTGGTTGCCGCCCCTCGATGACCCTGCCGGCGATCCGTGCCCCCAGGCGGCCGATCTGGCGCGCCTGGTGGTCGCCACCGAGGTTGGCCTGCTGGCCCTGGACCGCGATCTGCGGCTGCGTCGGGCCTCTCCCGCGGCGGTTGCCATGTTGAAGCTCCAGGCCGCCGATCTGGGCAGGCCCCTGGAAGAACTTACCTGCCCGCTCGCGCCCATCGATCTGGTGGGCGATGCCATCCGCGTGCGCGAGACGCGCGTACCGGTTGAGCGCGAGGCGCGCCATGCCGATGGGCGCTGGTTCCTGGTCGCCTTCCGGCCCCTCCCTGGCACCGGCGAGGGCTTCGACGGGTTGGTGGTGAGCTGCGTGGACATCTCGCGCTTCCGGGCCGCCGAGCCGCACGCCGGGCACCATCAGTTGCGCGCCCTCTCCCAGCGCCTGCTCGAGGCCCAGGAGGCCGAACGGCGCGCCCTCGCCGCCGAGATGCATGACGAGATCGGCCAGTTGCTCACCGGCCTCAACCTGCTGCTACTCTCGATTGACCCCCAGGGTGATGCCGCGGCCGTGGCCGCCTACCTCTCGCAGGCCCGCCGCACCGTCGGCGAGCTGATCGCCCGCGTGCGCCACCTCTCCCTCGACCTGCGCCCGCCGATGCTCGATGACCTGGGCCTGCGCCCGACCCTCGACTGGCTCGCTGAACGCTACACGGCCCAGACCCGCGTCAGGGTCCACCTCAGCCAGGTCGGGATCGACCGGCGCTTTTCGCCCATGCTCGAACTGGTCGTCTACCGCATCATCCAGGAGGCCCTGACCAACGTCGCCCGCCACGCCGAAACGAGTGAGGTGACGGTCCGGGTGTGGACCGAGACCGACCAGTTGCACGTGCTGGTAGAGGATCAGGGTCGCGGCTTTGACCCCGCCGCGCTCGACCCGTACCGCTCCAGCGGGCTGTCGGGCATGTCCGAGCGCGTCGCGCTCCTCGGCGGCACGTTAACGATCACCTCGGCCCCCGGCGCGGGCACGACCATTCACGCTGCTTTGCCCCTCACCCCGCCCGAACAGATGCCGGGACGCCGCTAGAGTTGTCGGCTGACCCTCCGGGGAGGTGTGGAGGTGTGGAGATGGGAGTAGAGTCGGTGCCCCTCCACACCTCCCCACCCCCCTCGTACCACTACGGGGCCGCATCCCGGAGAAGTACGAGTAGACAGCGGGCCGGTTTGCGCTACAATAGGACCAGGTGCGAGCGGACTGCCTGGCGCCTATTGAGATTGTTCTGAACAGGCAGGACGCTCGGGGTGTACCATAGAAAGCCGCCGGGCACAGGGCCGTGCCGCGCGAGTGCTACACCGTCGCAGTTTCCGCATTCCCGACCTGAGAGGCTGGCCCTGGTCCGGCGGCTGGAAGGAGGGATGCAGCAATGATTGAGCGCTGGGATCCGTTCCGTGAGATGCGCGCATTGCGCGATTCGTTTAATCGCTTCTTCGATGAGGCCCTCCTGCGGCCGAGCAGCGACTGGCTGGCTGGCTTCCGCGAGCAGCCGGCGATGAACGTCTACGAGACCGATACGGGGGTCACGGTCGAAGTGCATCTCCCCGGCATCAAGCGCGAGGAGATTGATGTCACCCTCAGCGGCAACACCCTGACGATCAAGGGCGAGCGCCGCGCCAGCGAGGAGGTTAAAGAGGAGCACTATCTGCGCCGCGAGGTGCACTACGGTGCCTTCCTCCGCCGGGTCACGCTCCCCGAGTATGTCGATCTGGAGAAGCCGGAGGCCACCTTCGCGGATGGCGTGTTGAAGATCGCCTTCCCCAAGATGGCCGCGCCGCAGCCCAGGAAGATCGAACTCAAGGAGGAGGCCAAACCCGAGGAGGTTCCGGCGTGATCGGTTGATGTGCGGTTGACCACGGCGCCACGGGGGTTGAAGGTGAGCCTTTCCCCCGTGGCGCTCGTATGATGGGGAACCCGGGGTTTCTCTGCCCGCCGCCTGGAAGGGCGTGGGGAAACCAGGTTTCCCCGCAGAAGGATCATTTCCGTGCCCCTTCCCCCTGGATGGACAATCTGGCTCACCGGGTTGCCCGGCGCTGGCAAAACGACGCTGGCCCGCGCGTTGCAGGAGCGCCTGTGGCATCGTGGGATCGCGGCCGTGGTGCTGGACTCCGACACGGCGCGCCCGGTGCTCGCGCCAGAGGCCGGCTACAGCGGGCCGGCCCGTGACCGGTTCTACGGCCAGCTTGCGGCCCTGGCGCGCCTGCTGAACCAGGAAGGCGCCAATGTGATCGTCGCCGCCACGGCCCACCGGCGCGCCTATCGCGCCGTGGCGCGGCTGGCCCTCGCGCCCCGCTTTGCCGAGGTCTGGGTGCGCTGCTCGCCCGACGTGTGCCGGGAGCGCGATCCGAAGGGGCTCTACGCTCGCGCCGCCACCGGTGAGATCACCGATCTGCCGGGCCTGCACGTGCCCTACGAACCGCCCGACGCGGCCGAGGTGATCGTGGACAGCGACCGCGAGCCGGTCGAGGTCGCCGTGGACCGCATCCTGCGGCAGGCGCCGTTTCTCGGCGCCGGGTAGGCGGCGGGCGCGGCCCGTCTCAGGCCCTCCCGTACCGGGCCTCGGTTCACATCAGATATGCTCCCACTTCCCCGGGATCGAAGACCGGCGTGTCGAGCAGCCGCTCGATGAAGCGGAACAGACCGCGCCGCACATTGTCGGCCACGTGGTACCAGAGGGGGCTGGCGATCACCAGCGCGCGCCAGATCAGGAAGGGTTGCACCACCCGTAGCAGCAACTCGTCGCCTGTGTGTGCCAGGTAGGTGTGCCAGAAAAGGGTCCACAGTTCATCGAAGGGCGATGCCAGCGCGCCGGAGCGTTGCAGCGAGAAGAACAGGTAGTTGATCGCCATCGCGCTCACATCGTCGGCGGGCTCGCCCCAGGGCCCCCGGCTCCGGTCGAGCAGGGTGAAGGCCGTCCCTGTGCTGAACAGCACATTGAAGGGGTGAAAGTCGCCGTGGATCTGCGCGAGCCGCTCCGGGTGGGTCTTCAACCGGTTGCGCCAGGCCACCAGGCGCGTTTCGATGCGCTCCAGCCAGGCAGCCGGGGCGAGGGCGTAGTCGGGCGGGTAACTGTCAATCAGGCCGGCGATCCCTTCGCCACTGCCGAACACGTCGCGCAGGTGGCGCCGGTAGAGCGCCGGTTCGTCGCGCCGGACCTGGTGGATCTCGCTCAGGTACAGCGCCAGCGCCCGCGCCCGCGCCAGGTCCTCCTCGCTCGCCGTGCCGGTGGCGACCATGCGTTTCAGATCCTCGGCATAGATCTGTCCCTCGGCGTAGTCGGTGAGGAGGAACACCTCGCCCGCGCCGATGGAACGCAGGCGACCGCCCGGATCGAGCACGCCCACGTCGAGGGCGCGCACGTGGCGGGGCAGATCGTTGAAGCAATCGTAGCTCAGGATCATATTGGCGGCGCGGTCGGCGCGGTGCTCGTGACCGAACTGGTTGGCGGCCATGGTGTGCAGCACGGCGCGCCGCTCTTCGCCGTCGAGTCGGTAGCGGATCAGCACCGGTTCGCCGTAGCCCAGGATCTTGAGCGTGCCAGGACGCAGGCTCGCATCGGGCGGAGGAGGCGCCCCGCCCAGGGAAGTCAGTTCCAGCACCTCTACCGGCGCGCCGAAGTGCTGGCTGAGGTACGCGCTCAGCAGCGCTGGTTCGAGTTCCATGATGATTCTCTCGGGACTATAGCCTTTCTCGCAACCATTGATCTGATCCGCAACGCTGGCGGCGCGAGCCACACCGCTCAGTGGCCTCGGGGGGATCAAGCATACCGGTCAGTGCTCTAGACCAGACTATCGAGTTCGTCGTAGCGTTCACTGACCACCGCCACCAGCGCGTGGCGGAGCGCCTCGCCCTCGAGGCGGCGCCGGGTGATTTTGCCGATCTGTCGCCCCAGTTCGGGGTCGCGCAGCACCAGCGTGACCCAGCGTTCCAGGTCGCCCCGTTCCACGTGGTAGCGCAGCGAGTCAAGCGGGAGCGTGGCCAGCGCGGCGCGCAGTTCCCACAGGTTCGCCGCGCTCTCGCCGAGGTAGCGTCCCTGCCCGTCGTGAAAGTGGAAGCGCTTGTCGTAGGGCAGGGGCGCCCGCAGGTACTTGTGCAGGTGCCGGATGTGCGGAACCGTCCGGGGTCGGGCGCGAAACTGCACCAGTTGCGGCGGCGCCGGGTGCGCCGAGCGGCTGTCCACACACAGGTACGCCTGACCCCGTGGCAGCGTGCCGAGGGACGGCCCCAGTTCGGCCCAGCCGGGGCACCGCGCCAGTTGGGCCGCGACGCAGTCCTGCTCCTCAGTTGTGACGAGACGGGTCACCAGCCAGTGGTCAATCGCCTCCAGGATGGCCCGTGGCAGGCGGCTGGGCAGATAGCTGACGACGCCGACGCCCCCTTCGCGTATCAGCCGGCAGAGGACCGCCGCAGCATCATGCTCAGGCGACAGGCAGAAGTTCTGGGCCTCGTCGATCAGCAGCCAGTGCGGCCGGCCGTGGCGCGCCCGCAGGCAGCCCAGTTCGTGGAGCAGACCGGCCACGTAGCTCATACGGCGCTCGTGCGTCTCCAGCGACAGGTCCAGCACCAGGCTCGTCTCGGCGTACTCGCTGAGGGTCACGATATCGCTCACGGGGGGCAGGGGCGCGCTGGCGCCGCCGAGCAGCAGCGTGTGCGGGAAGGCGCGCATGGCCCGGTAGTCGCCTTCAGGGTCAATCAGGCAGATCTGGTACCCGCGACGCAGCAACTCCTCCGCCAGCAGACCGGCCAGCCATGATTTGCCCCCGCCGCTGGCGCCAACGATGGCCAGCGCGTCGTCAAGCAGCCAGAAGGGATCGAGCAGCACGGGGGCGCGATCGGGGCGTTCGCCGAGCGGAAGCATACGCTCGGGGCGCTGGCGGTAAGCGGGCAGTTCTTTGCGCAACAGCCGTTCGCCCAGGGCGCGCACCCCCGCGCCGTCCGGCTCTGGCAGCACCACGTCCGCCAGCGCCCGCACCTCCTTGGTGGCATTGCTCACCGCGACCGCCAGTTCGGCGCATTCGAAGAGACTGCGGTCGTTCTCCGCATCTCCGCAGGCGATGACGTTGTGCGGCGAGCGGCCCAGTTCACGCAGGGCGTAGCGCAACCCTGTGCCTTTCGTGGCCCCCGGCGGCAGCACCATCACCGCGCCGCGGTTGTACTCGACCGTCGCCCCGCCAGCCACCTCGTGCAGCACCCGGAGCACCACCAGGTCGTGGGGGGTGTGGGTGGCGACAATCGCCAGCCCCCGCTCCAGCGGCACCCCCAGTTCGGTGAGCCGTTCGATCAAGGCGGGGTTGAGCCGGCCAAAGGGCAGGGTCACGATGTCGCGATGCGGAAAGTACACCACCGCGCCGTCTTCGGCCACGATCGCGTCGAAGACCTCGGCGAACGGCCCGTGGGGCGTGAAGGTCTTCAAGGTGCGCCCGGTCACCAGGATCAACGTCCAGTTCGCGCCCTTCAGCCGCTGCAGCAGCCCCCAGGTCTCCGGAGCGACCTGCCCGTGCTCGGCCAGGGTGCCGTCGAGGTCGCAGGCCAGGGTCATGATGTGCATCGGCGTATCCCCTGGGGGGGCGGGTAACGGCGAAGCAGCGTTGGCGCCAACCCACCCCCACTCGCTACCTGGCTTCCGGTGGGCGGAACACCAGCACCGGCACACTGGCGCTGCGCAGCACCTTATCGGTGACGCTGCCGAGGAACAACCGGGTCAACCCGCCGTGACCATGGGTGCTCATGGCGATCAGGTCAGCCTCACGCTCGGCGGCGCATTCCAGGATCTCGGCAATCGGCCGGCCCACCCGCACCTCGGGCACGACGGTCAGATCTTCGCCGTGCAACCGGGCCGCCAGCCGCTCAACGTACTCGCTGGCCTGCTGCCAGGCCAGTTCCTGCCCCTCGACATCCACCACCGGTTCGACCCCGTTGACCACGAACCCGCGCACAACCGGCTCGATCACCCGCAGCAGGGTGTAGCGCGCGCTAACCAGGCGCCCCAGCCAGATAGCGTGGGGGAGGATCTGCTCGGACAGCAACGAACCGTCCAGCGGTACCAGGATGTGGTGCAGCTTCGGTTCGCGGGCCAGGTCGGGCGTGCCGTCCTCGGGGTGCAACAACAGGATTGGCACCTTCGACTGGCGGATCATACGGTCCGCCACGCTTCCCAGCCAGGCCCGCGCCAGACCGCCGCGCCCGTGGGTGCTCATCACCACCAGGCTGGCGCCGATCAGTTCCGCGTGCTGGCAGAGGGCCTCGGCCACCGGCGTCTCCAGCAGCGTCATCGTCACCGGCCCGTTCCAGACCGTCGCGATGCGATGGGAGACATCGGCCAGATACGCCGCCTCCTCTTCGCGGAACAAGGCGTCTACCCGCGGGTCAATCACCGGCGCGCCGGTAGGCGCGAGCGATGGCGCGAAGAGATGATGTACGTGGGCCAGGGCGATCTGCATATCGCCGCGCCGGGCCAGCGCCAGGGCCATCGGCAGGGCGTGTTCGCCGAACGGAGATCCATCAAGAGGAACCAGGATCGTTTGCATGCTCGTACCCTCCGCTTCCCGCCCCAACAACTGTTGGAGACGGAAGCCGCAGGCAGGCTTCAAACCAGTTCGACCGTCTGGACCTCATCTCCACGCTGCAACGGCTCTACCGATCGGGCAAGGAGAGGTAGGGAGGTGGGGAGCGTATTGGGATGGTTTTACAGCTCTACATCTCCACACCTCTACATCTCTACACCTCCACCCGACCGGTCGGTTGAACCGTGGAGCATTTGTCAGGCCAGAACACGTGGGTCTGAAACATGCCTTGATCCATAGACGCGCTCCCCTCCCGGACCGTCTACTGCCACTGTCATCGTTGACGGACACACAACGGCGGGGAGGGGCGGCAGGGAGGGAGGAGTACACACGCAACAGGGCAGCAACCGACGGCGAGCCGCCCCTCGCGTATCCAGTATAGCCTGTGCCAGAGCGCCCTGGCGAAAATAAACCGATACCGGCGGGGAAGGGGTCTTTACTGCCGGCTTGTCACCCGCCTGCCTGAGTGCACGGACGCTTACAACGTATTGCGTCAGAGTAACCCAATTACCGGAACGGGTTTGCTATACTGAGATGACCAGAAGCCACGCGCGGGAGGGCCTGGGAGGGCGCGGCCCTCCCAGGAACATCGGCTGTGCGCGCGTGGTTGACGCCACCGCGAGTGGGAGGGTCCGGGAGAGCTGCGCCCGCCCGGGAAAACCCTCTTACGTTCTTGATGTTGGCGATGAATCCGCGTAAGGGATCACATCATATGAAAACAAACGCAACCTCCCGCCAGCCGCTCTCCGAGGCGCGGCAGCCCGGCCGCAACTGGGGCCTCTGGGCGCTGGTTGGCGGAGCGGCGCTGTTGATTATCATCGCGCTGCTCACCATACCGCTGAGCGCGCGCCAGCAACCGGTCTTCGCTCCGCTCTCTACGCCCGAAGGGGTGGTCCAGCGGTTCTTCGATGCCGTGTACCGCGGCGACTACGCCGGCGCCTATGGCTATCTGAGCGCGAAAACGCAACAGGAGCGCTCGCTGGCCGAGTTTCAGAACCAGATACGCTATGAACGCGACGGCGAAATGCGTGTGGACCGCGTCGCCATCCATGATGGCACCGCAACGGTGACGGTGACGGTCACGCGCTTCGAGCCAGGGGGCCTCTTCGGCGGCAACCAGTGGAGCACGCAGTACGACCTGTTGCTCGAGCGCGATGGTGAGAGCTGGCGCATCGTGGGCTGGCCGTTTGCCTAGGGAGAATTTTGGATTTTGGATTTTGGATTGGGGGGTGGCCGCGGTCGGCGTCTCGCTGGTACCCGCCAGGCTGTCTACACCTACCCCGATCTGGAATCTAAAGGTTGCATCCGGCAGGTCATTTGTTGAAGCGAAGAATATCGATCCGGATTCTCTGCTTCAATCAGGGTGACATGGAACTTGACAGACGCGCACTAAAATCCAAAATCCAAAACCTAAAATCTAAAATCCGTGAGGAGCACATCCATGGCGATCCAGGTAGCGCGACGGCTCTATCTCTATGTTGCGGCCTTTATCGGGTTGCAGATGCTTGCCGCCGGGGCGTCGGGGCTGCTGGCCTTCATTGTCGAACGCTGGCTTGGAGGCCCTCCCGTCGGCGCCGAAGGGACGGTGCTGCGCCTGGCGGGCACCGTGGCGCTGGTGGTTGTCGGTACGCCCCTGTGGATTGGCCACTGGCTGGTGATCCGCGGCGATTCCGCCCGGCCCGAAGGTCAGGCTTCGCCCCTGCGCCGGCTCTACCTCTACGCGGTGCTGCTCGTGGCCGCCCTCAGCGCCCTGACGTCCAGTCGCGAGGCTCTGGCCCTGGCCCTGCGCCAGGACATCGCGACCCTCGGTCTGGTCGCGTCGCTGGCAACCGCGCTGGTGAGCGGCGTGGTCTGGGTGGCCCACTGGCGCGTCGCCCGCGCCGATCGCGTCCAGGTCGAACGCAGCCGCCCCAACGCCACCCTCCGCCGCTGGTACCTGTTCCTGATGCTCTGGGTAAGCCTGGGGCTGGCGGCGTTCGGCGCGGGCGCGCTGATCAGCGCTCTGCTCCAGCGCTTTGTCTTCGGTCAGACCCTGTTGACCTGGCAGGTGACGGAGAGCACCGCCACGCTGGTGGTCGGGTTGAGCTTCTGGCTGGCCCACGAACTGTGGTCGCGCCGCCTGGTCCGTGTTCCCGGTCCCCTGCGGGCCGATGAACTCGCCTCGAGCCTGCGCCAGGTCTACCTGGCGCTGGTCATCGTCGCCGCGCTGGTCGCTTCCCTGACCGGTCTGACCGCGCTTCTGGCCGCCGTGTTTCGGCTGCTGTGGGGCCCGGAGACCTGGCCGGGCGCCTTTGCCGGGCAGACCACGGCGGCCGCGGCCCTGGCCGTGGCCCTGCCGGTGCTGTTCTACCACCGCGAGCAGATGGTGCTGACGGCGCGCCTTAGCGGCGCCGAGGAGCGGGTCGGCACCGCCCAGCGCCTGATCAGCTACCTGGTCGCCGCGGTCAGCCTGGTGGCGCTGTACTTCGGCCTGAGCGGGCTGATTGCCACACTGCTGCGCAGTTGGGCCGGCGCGGAGGTCATTGGCGGCGTTGCCCGTGAGGCCTTGAGCTGGTACGTGGCCACGACCATCGTCACCCTGCCGGTCTACGGGCTGGCCAGCCGCTGGAGCGAGCGTCTGGCGCGCAGCAGCGCCGAGGAGGAACGCGCGGTGAGCCGGCGCATCTATCTGTACGCCGGTTTGCTCTTCGGGGTGATCGCCGGGGTGGTGGCCCTGACGCAGTTCATTCGCCTGCTGCTGGTGACGCTCCTTGGCCAGGGCGGGCCGGGCGTGGTCGCGCAGATCAGCGAACTGGCGGGCTATGCGGTTCTGGGCGCGGCGATCGCGGTGGCCTACGCCGCCGGGCTGCGACGGGCCGGAGCGGCGCGCGGCGCCCTCGGCGCGGGTTGGCGGGTCGGCATCGTGGCCGGCGAGCCGCTCCGTCAGAATCTGGCGGCGGCCCTGGGTAACGAACTGCCCGGCGCGACGCTGATCGTCTGTGATGAGGGCGAGGCGCCGGAGCGCCGCGCCAGCCTGGCCGGGGCCGATCTGCTGATCCTCTCCCTGGCGGCC
>DAOUDA010000265.1:0-11452 GCA_034431835.1 Chloroflexaceae bacterium
TCGCGGGCCATTGGCCGACGCGCTGAGGCGTCAGGACGTCATCGCAAACTGGCGTGATAGCCATCAACACGGATGAGGTAGAACACCCGAGTTCATGCTTCGAGAAAAAACCCCCGTAGCTCCGCGCAGGTCTCCTCGGGCGCCTCTTCGGCCAGGTAGTGGCCGCAGGGCAACCCGCGGCCACGCACATCATCGGCGCGCTCGCGCCAGATGCCGAGGACGTCGTACTTCTTCCCAACAAAACCGTTCACTCCCCACAGCACCAGCAAGGGGCAGGCGATTCTGCGCTCCAGGTCAGCGGCGTCGTGCACCAGGTCAATGCTCGCCGCGGCGCGGTAGTCTTCACAGGTGGCGTGGATGGTGGCCGGGTCGCGGAAACAGCGCAGATATTCGTCCAGGGCCGCTTCGGAGAACGCGCCCGGATTGCGCGACCAGCGGGCGATCTTGGCGCTCAGGTAGTACTCCGGGTCGGCGCCGATGAGCCGCTCCGGCAGATCGTATGGCTGGCTGAGAAAGAACCAGTGGTAGTAGGCGTCCCCGAACTCCTTGTCGGCGGTTGCAAACATCGTGTAGGTGGGGACAATATCGAGCACGGCGGCGCGGGTGATCCGTTCAGGGTAGTCGAGACAGAGGCGGTGCGTCACGCGGGCACCACGGTCGTGGCCGGCCACGGCGAAGCGCTCGAAGCCGAGAATGGACATTAACCCGGCCACATCACGGGCCATGGCGCGCTTGCTGTAGGCGGCGTGCTCGGGGTCGCCGGGAGGCTTGTCACTGTCGCCATAGCCCCGCAGATCGGGAGCGATCACCGTGAAATCTGTAGCCAGAGAGGGAGCGATCTTGTGCCACATCGCGTGGGTCTGTGGATAGCCGTGGAGTAGCAGCAGAGGCGGGCCACTGCCTCCCAGCGCCACGTTGAGGGACACTTCGGACGCGCGGATACGTTCCGCGCGGAAATTTGTGAGAATGGTCATCTGTTAACCTTTACGCATTGACTCGTAGTGTATATTGTAAGTATAATTCCGGTCGTCACCCCGTGGCGCATCTGGGAAGTTACACGAACGGTCTGAGATGAAGGTTGCCAGGAGGGCGTCGGCCTCCCGGACCCTCCCGTGTCAACACGTGCCCGATGGGCAACGTCATCGGTGTGGTTGACGCATGGCGCGGCCCTTCCGGACCCTTCCGCTCGAAAACCCCACGGATGCGCCACCGGTTCCCCCGGCGTAGATCATATGCTCGCATCCCACAACTGGTGATGCGCCGTCATCTCGGTGTCCGCTCCAGGAACCTCAAGGAGGAAACAAGGTGGTTTCATCGTTCAGAGTCCTGCTGCTGGCCATGATCGTCGTGCTGGTCGCCGGATGTGGCGGCGCTGCACCGGCCACCCCACCCACGACCGCGCCCGCGGCTCAGCCCACGACCGCGCCTGCCGCCGAAGCCACGACCGCGCCTGCGGCCCAACCAACGACGGCGCCCGCCCCGACCGCGCCACCGGCAGCGGGTGGACAGAAGCTCCGCTACTCCTTCGGCGGCGGCCCCGTCGGCGGGGTGTTCCAGGTCTACGCCGATGTGCTCTCGTTGATCGTCGCCGGGGCGGACCCCAACCTCGAGCTGACCGCCGAAGGCACCGGCGGCTCGGCGGAGAACCTGCGCAGCGTCAACTCGGGCGACTTCCAGTTCGGCATCGTCTATTCGGGGGATGTGGCGCTGGGCGCCCAGGGCCAGTTGCCGAATGATACGACGAAATACACCAACGTGCTGCCGATGGCCCCGCTCTACGGCGGTGTGATCCATCTGGTGGTAACAACGAAAAGCGGTATCGAGACGGTCAACGATCTGCCCGGCAAGCGCATCGCCCTGGGGAACGCCGGTTCGGGCGCAGCGCTCTCCGCCGAGCGCTACCTCGCCCACATGGGGCTGCTCGACAAAGTGAAGGTCGAGTACCTGGGCTACTCGCAGGCCGCGGCCGCGATGGGCGACGGCCAGCTCGACGGCTTCTGGATCCTCGCCGGGTTCCCCAACGCCTCGGTGACCGAGGCGACGACCTATACCGAGATTCGCCTGATCGACGTGTACAACCCCGGAGTTGAGAAGGGCTTCTTCGAGGCCTACCCCTTCTACTCGGCCCGCACGCTGACCGGTGGAGCGTATACCGGGGTTGATGAGGACGTTCCGAGCTTCCAGGATACCGCCCTGTGGGTGGCCAATGCCGACGTGCCCGAAGAGGTGGTGTACAACGCCCTGAAGGCGGTCTTCTCGGACGAAGGGCTGGAGCGCCTGCGCCAGGCCCACCCGTCGGCCAAAGAAGTGCAACTGGAGAACGGCATCGAGGGCATTGCCAATCGGCTGCACCCCGGCGCGGTGCGCTTCTGGGAGGAGCAGGGGGTGAAGATCCCCGATGAACTGCGCTAGGTTAAGGAGGGGCGATCCTCAGCCTTCTCCCGATCCCCTCCCTCTCCACCTGCGGTGGAGAGGGAGCAAATATGGCAAGACCGTGCCAGGACAAGTTTCTTCTCCCTCCTGCATCCTGTTGCGTGTCTACATTCTCGATGAGGAGATCCCGTCGCCATGGCAGAGCAGCAACCCCATAACCAGCAACCACCCGCTGATGAACCGAACGCGGCGGCTCTCGGCGCCGCGAGTAACGCCGACAGCATCGACGAAGCGACGCTGCAGAGGCTCAAGGAGTACGACGAGCCGACCACGCGCACGCTCAACCGCTTCTGGGCGGCGGTGGTGGCCACGATCTCCGTGGGCATGGCCGGCTTCTACATCTACACCGCCGGCACGCTTCCGGCGCCGGTACAGTGGCAGCGGGGCATCTACGTGATGCTGACCTACATCCTCATCCTGCTGCTCTACCCCGCCATACCGAGACGGAGCCGCGCGCGCCCCCACGTTGAGGGCTGGCTCGACCGTTTACCCGAGTGGCTGCGCGCGCTGCTGGCCCCGCGCCACGGCCCCAGCGTGATTGATCTCATCCTGATCGCCCTGACCGTTACCACGGTGGGCTACTACATTCTCAACTTCCGCCAGCTTCAGTTCCGGGCCGGGGCCT
Organism: Chloroflexaceae bacterium; assembly: GCA_034431835.1. Lineage (GTDB taxonomy): Bacteria > Chloroflexota > Chloroflexia > Chloroflexales > Chloroflexaceae > JACAEO01. The sequence continues at coordinate 3,059 of DAOUDA010000265.1, forward strand.
ACAACGAAACCGATTTTATCATCGCCACGATCGGGCTGTTGATCTCGCTCGAAATTGCCCGGCGCGTTCTCGGCTGGTCAATGACGATCATCGGGATCGTCTTCATCCTCTACCTGCGCTTCGGCTACGTGCTCTACGATCTGCCCCTGCTGGGGGCCTTCGCCCACCGCGGACGGACGGCGCAGCGCACGGCCACCACGCTCTTCTTCGATCAGGAGGGCGTGTTCGGGGTCATGGCCAACGTGCTGGTCTCCTACGTGATTCTGTTTATCTTCTTCGGCGCCTTTCTGCGCAAATCGGGGGCGAGCAAGTTCTTCATTGATCTGCCGCTGGCCCTGGCGGGGCGCAGCACCGGCGGCCCGGCGAAGGTGGCGGTGATCTCCTCGGCCCTCTTCGGCTCGATTTCGGGCAGCCCCATCGCCAACACGGTCAGCACCGGCACCTTCACCATTCCCCTGATGAAGAAGGCCGGTTTCCGGCCCCATGTGGCCGGGGCGATCGAACCGTCGGCATCGATCGGCGGTTCGTTCATGCCCCCGGTGATGGGCGCCGGCGCGTTCCTGATGGCCGAATTGACTGCCACGCCCTACCCGACGATTGTCGCGATCTCCATCTTTCCGGCGATCCTCTACTTCCTCTCAGTTTTGACAATGGTGCACTTCGAGGCCAAGAAACACAACCTCAAGGGCATCGAAACCGGCACGCGGGCGATCGACATCCTGCGCAAAGAGTGGTACATGGCCACCCCGCTGCTGGTGATCATCGTGTTGATGCTGATCGGCTACTCACCCGGCTACGCGGCGTTCTGGTCAATTATCAGCTGTGTCGTGCTGCTGGCATTTTCCTCGGAGAACCTGGCCGACCTGCGCAACCCGGCGGCGCTCGGCGGCGGCTTGCCGCAGGCCCTGGGACGCAGCGCGGTGCGCCTGGTGCGCAACGTGCTTGCGGCGATGCAGGACGGCGTTCGCGACACGCTGGTGATCGGCGCGACCGTCGGCGTGATCGGCATCATCGTCGGGACGATCTACGCCACCGGCATTGGCCAGCGCTTTACCAACATCATTGTCAGCCTGAGCGGCGGCAACCTGGTCGTCGCGATCATCCTGATCGGCCTGGCCTCGCTGATCCTGGGCATGGGCGTGCCGGTGACGGCGGCCTACCTGATCACCGCTGTGCTGACGGTGCCGGCGCTCACCGACATGGGCGTGGCCCTGCTCGCCGCCCACATGATCGTCTACTGGTTCAGCCAGGACAGCAACATCACCCCCCCGGTCTGCGTGGCGGCCTATGCCGGGGCGGCCATTGCCAAAGCCGACCCCTGGAAGACGGGGTGGACGGCCTTCAAGTTTGCCAAGCTGCTCTACGTGATGCCCTTCCTCTTCGCCTTCAGTCCAGCCATTCTCTTGCTCGGCGAGGGTGGGCAACCTCTGAAGGACCTGGTTTTCCACGATGTGGCCCTGGCCTTCTTCTCGGGTACCATGGGCACACTTGCATTCTCGGCCGTCTCGATGTTCTTCCTGGTGCGCCGCACCTCCTGGTGGGAATGGCTGATCGCCGCCTTTGGCGCCTTCCTCTGCTTCTGGCCGAGCCTGCTCACCGACCTGGTCGGCATCGCTATCGTTGCTGCCGTGTGGTTCTGGCAGTACTACGATGTGCGGCGGCGGAGCGGCGTGCCCGCTCCGGCCCGGCAGACGGGCTAATGCGATTTTCGATTGCCGATTTCGGATTGCGGATTGAGCATCTGAAGGCGCCGCCCCGAATCGGCAATCGAAAATCGCACCAGGCATAGATGCGCGAGTATCTGGAAACCATTGACACGTGGCTGGCCCGCGGTGAGCGGGTGGCGGTGGCGACCGTGGTGCGAACCATGGGCTCGTCGCCGCGGCAGGTGGGCGCGAAGCTGTTCGTTTCCTCAGCCGGGGCCATGGCCGGCTCGGTGAGCGGCGGCTGTATCGAAGGGGAAGTCTTCGTGGCCTGCCAGGAGGCGCTGGCGACGGGAGAGGCGCGTCTGTTGCGCTTCGGCGTCGCCGACGAGACGGCCTGGGAGGTCGGGCTGGCCTGCGGCGGCACAATCGAGGTGCTGGTCGAACCGCTGCGCGAGCTGATCCGCGCGGAGCGCCCGGTAGCGACGGCGACCGTCATCCGGGGGCCGTCGCACCACGGGGCCAGACTGCGGATCGAGGCTGACGGGAGCGTCCAGGGGAGCCTGGGTGACGCGGCCCTGGACCAGGCGGTGGGCCAGGCGGCGCGGGAGTTGCTGGCGCAGGGCGCGAGCCGCGAGGTCGAACTGGCTGGCCGGGACGTGGCGGTGTTCATCGAGAGCTTCGTACCGCCGCCAGGCCTGTACATGGTTGGCGGGGTGCACATCGCGGTGGCGCTGGCGCGGATGGCGAAGGTGCTCGACTTTCGCACCGTGGTGGTGGACGCCCGCGCGGCCTTCGCCAGCCAGGAGCGTTTCGCCCACGTGGATGAACTGGTGCTGGCCTGGCCCGACGAGGCGCTCGAAGGGCGCCTCGATGCACGCAGTTGTGTGGCGGTGCTTACGCACGACCCGAAGCTCGACGATCCGGCGCTGCGGGTTGCGTTACGCTCACCGGCGCGCTACATCGGCGCCCTGGGCAGCCCGGCCACCCACGCCCGGCGTCTGGAGCGTCTCCGGGCCGAAGGCTTCAGCGAGGCCGACCTGGCGCGCATTCACGGGCCGATCGGCCTGCCTATCGGGGCCAAAACGCCCGAAGAGATCGCCGTGAGCATTCTGGCCGAAATGATTCAAGTCCAACGAAAAGTCTCACATCTGCCTTAGAATAAGGAGCACCTGAGCCGTGAATACCAGACTGGCGGCGTTACTGTACGAGGGCGCCCTGGCGCTCCAACAGGGAAACAAAGAACGGGCTCGCGAACTGCTCCTCCAGGTCGTGGAGATCGACGAGCGCAACGAGCAAGCCTGGCTGTGGCTCAGCGGCGCGGTGGACGACCCGGAGGACCAGCGCACAGCCCTGGAAAATGTGCTGGCGATCAACCCGCAGAATCCCCACGCGCTCTACGGGCTTGCCGTCCTCGATGGCAAGGCCTAGCCTCCCCCGTTTTGGGCGTGACCGGATAACTGGTTTCCGATCACGACCTGGCAGGGCCAGACCCTGCCGCACTGCAGCGCAACCAGGAGGGTTGCGCGTATGACGCTGTATCTGCAATCCACAATCTCAGGCAGGGTGAGGTTCTCCAGGATCACGGCCCAATCCGGAGAGTGCGCTGCGTGATGGACGGCAATCGAAAATCCAAAATCCACAATCCAAAATGGTATTACGTCCCTGCCGGGCAGGGCGCCTCCTCCAGCGCCTCGACCTGGCCCACCCAGTAGGTGTTACGGCGCACGGTGGGGACGCTCCGCACCTGTACACCGGCCACGTCGGTCAACTCCTCCTCATTGACCAGAATCAACGTTGGACGTACACCGTTGAAGCGGCGGCTGTAGGCAGCCATCGCTTCCTCGATCTTACGCGCGATGCTCAGTTTCGGGTTGTCGTCGTACCAGACCAGAAAGGGCGGACGTTTGAGCAGCATAGACGCCTCCTACCAGCGAACGTGCCAGGCGCCGGCACGCAGGTTCTGAAACAGGGTGCAGCGGCGTCCATCGGCGCAACGGACGGCAAAGTAGCGCCGATCGGCCCGGCGCCCGCGCCCTGCCTCCTCCCAGATCGCCTCGATCTGCACAATCAGATGGAGCATCCCCCGGCTCTGGAAGCGGGCCGGCAGGAAACCATAGCGATAGGCGATCAGCGCGATTGGTTCTTCCGTGGGGCGCCGCGGCGGGCCCGAATGGCGCCGGGGCAGAGCGGCGGTACGCCAGGTGATCATCATTGCCAACCTCGGTGGATGAACGCCTTTCCTGGCTGGTAGTATACTAGAACATGTGTTCGATGTCAAGGTGGGGCTGCCACTGCCCGGGGCTTGTGCAAGGTCCCTGGGCCAGGCCCCAGACCCCGTTTTTTCGGTGGGGCGGCTACGCCACCCCACAACCCACTGTGGGAAGCGGACTTTGCTCAAGCCCTGTGCCACTTCAGAGTGGAGGGGTGTGGGGAAACCAGGTTTCCCCACGGCCCTGCCTGATGCGCAGGATCACTCCAGCACGATCTCGCCGCTGCGCCCGCCCCGTTTTTCAGCGAGGCGAATGTCGCCGATACGCATACCGCGATCCACCGCCTTGCACATATCGTAGATCGTCAGCGCGGCCACGCTCACGGCGGTCAGGGCCTCCATCTCCACGCCGGTTGGCCCGCGGGTGCGTACCCGCGCCTCGATGCGCAGGGCGCTCGCCTCGGCGTCGGGTTCGATCGTTACGCTCACGTGGGTGAGCAGCAGGGTGTGGCAGAGGGGGATCAGTTCGGGGGTGCGCTTGGCCGCCATGATGCCCGCGATGCGCGCCGCGGCCAGCACGTCGCCCTTGGGCGCGGCGCCGCTCATGATGAGACGTAGCGTTTCCGGTTGCAGCGTGATGCTGCCCCGCGCCACCGCTTCACGCTGGGTATCGGCCTTCGCTCCCACGTCCACCATTTGCGCCTGGCCCCGCTCGTCGAGATGGGTAAGCCGGGGTGTCTCGTCGGGTTGGCTCATGGTTTGCCTCTTCATTGTGTGGCTGGAAGGGCTACGCCCTCCCAGGAACTTTTGTCATAATTCCGGGGCAACCGGGTTGCCCCGGTCTCGCCCGAGTGCCAGGCGACCCGACAGCGGTTGGAAAGTGGGGAAACCGGGTTTCCCCACATCCCGGCCCGTGGGCGGGCCTATGCCCGATTCATCGCCAGGCGAGTCAACCGGGTTTCCCCGTTCCTGTCTCGGCCTTAGACGACCCGGCAGCGGTTGGAAGGCAGGAAACCAGGTTTCCCCACACCCCGGCCCATGGGCGGGCCTGCGCCGCACCACAGCCGGGCAAGGCAGCCGGGTTTTGCCCCACGCCCCGGCCCGCGGACGGCGCCGCGCGTTACGGGATCGCCACCGGAGCGGCGCTGAGCACCCAGTCCTGGTACAGCCCGTCCAGTTCGCACTGGCAGGCGGCCTCGGCGGCGCGCAGCACATCCGGCCCGGCGGTTTCGCGGTACTTGCCCTCGGCGAGGTAGCGCCCCAGGAAGCGCCCGAAGCTCTCTTCGCCGATCTGGCCGCGCAGGGCGTGGAAGAACAGCGCGGCCTTGGCGTAGGCCACGGGCACGTAGTTGCCGCGCAGGCCGCCGGGCGGCGTCGCCAGAGGCGCGTCGCGGTTCGCTTCGCGCAGGCGGCGATAGAGGCTGCGGAAGTACTCCAGTTCTTCCGCGGCCCGCGCGGCATTGCCCATCGCTTCGTAGTAGAGCACCTGGGCATAGCTGGCGAGCCCTTCGTCGATCCACGGCTCGCCCTGGGCGTCGGCGCCCACCAGGCTGTACCACCACTGGTGGGCGATCTCATGCGCGATGGTGGTCTCCAGCACCCGGTCGTTGTCGGTGTAGAGGGCCTGCTCGATCAGGACCGCGCCGGGGTATTCCATGCCGAGGAACCTGGTCATGGCGCCCTGCACCACCTCGAGTTCGGCCAGGGGGTAGGGGCCGTAGCGCGCGTTGAAGGCCCGCAGGGCCTGCTCGGCGAAACGCAGCGCCCGCCGTCCGGCTTCGGCGTTCGCCGGCTGGTAGTGGCTGACGATGCGCGTGCCGTCCACCACGACGCTCGTCTGTTCGAGGCCGCGGGTCAATCCCAGGTAGAACTCGCGCTGCGGGCCGCTCACCAGCCGCTCACGGCGCGTCCCGGCGCGGCCCGGGAGGCTGCTGACCCGCGAGCCGGTGCTGACCAGGCTCCAGGCGGTTGGAAACTCCACCGTGACGTCGTACAGGCCCACGTTGGTCACCGCGAAGTCGCCGCGGCTATCGACGGGGCGCCGGTCCCAGCCACTGTCGCTGAACTGCCGGGCGAGCACGGGGTAGAAGTTGGCGAGCGACCAGAGACCGGCCTCCTGGTTGAAGGCGCCGAAGGTGCGGGCGCTGGCGTCGCGCGGTGTTCGAGCAACGAAGCGCAGGTCGGCGCGGACGACGCCTCCAGGTGGAAGCACCCGGGGCAGGGCCAGCCAGAGCAGGGCGTCGCCCTGCTCCGTGCCCGAGGCCACGGGCCGCCCATCTACACGGGCAGCAGTGACGTCGAGACGCCCGCCAAAGTCGGGATGGTTGGGGTAGAGCCGGAAGTAGAGCCGGTCGTAGCTCAGGCCCGAGCGGTTGGTGACGGTGACGCTGACCGTACCGCGCACGGTCAGCGCGGCGGGATCGGCGGCGGCGACGATGGTGTAGCGATCCCACTCGGCGGCGCGGGCCAGGTCGCCGGTGTGGGCCGGGAGCAGCGCGGCGGCCTGGGCCGCGAGAAAGGGATCGGCGACGGCGGGCGGCGCCTGTTCCGGGAGGCGCGCACGGGGCGCCGCCAGGGCGCCGGTCACGAGGACCACGGCCAGTAACGGGCCGATCAGGGCGCGCGTGATCAGCCTGAAAGTGAAGGTGAGGGCACCAGGTTTTCCCAGGCCCCCGTTGGAGGGGAGGGTACGGGAGAGCGAAGCCCTCCCGGGAGAACTCTTTTTCATAGCATCGTTAGCAGGGAGGATCTGGGAGGGCGAAACGCTCCCAGGTTTATCCTCTTTGCATACCGGGGAGGGAGGAGCAGCCAGGTTTCCGCGCGCCCCACTCGACGGGACGGTCTGGGAGAGCGGCACCTTCCCAGGAAGACCCTTTTTCTGCGGCGAAGCCGCATGGGGTCGGATCGCGGCGCAACCGCGGCATGCGGGTCGGCGCAACGAGCAATGCGTCATAATTGGGAAGTTTGCCTATAGCTAAAGTCGCCAAAGCGTGCTATGCTATAAATGTCAGACCCAGATACTCTACCACGATGTGGTCAAGGCTTTCAACTCTGACGACCCGCGGCAGGAAGGAGGATGGCGATGACGATCCAGTATGAGCGCGCACCGAGCCGCCCCGCCCCTTCGAGCGTAGCGCCTCCCCCCACCACCGGCGAGCGCCCCGTGTACACGCGCTACTGCGCCGCGCCCCGGCCCGCTCACCCCATCGGTGAGCCGAGCTACCTCCACGCGCTGCTGGTGGCGGCCTGGCTGGGCCGGCTCATTGATCCGCTGCCCCACGCACCCACGAAGGGGCGGCCCGCTCAAGGGCTGCGAGTTCCGTAAGGTTGACCGGTGTCAGGAGTGGCCGCCCGATGAGGGCGGCCACGAGATTCTCGGCAGCCAGGGTCGCCATCCGCGTGCGCGTGGTCAGGGTGGCGCTGCCGATGTGCGGCACGCACACGCAGTTGGGCAGGCTCAACAGGGGGTGATCGGGGCCGATCGGCTCGCGCTCGAAGACGTCGAGACCTGCGGCCCGCGGGCGCCCGGCGCGGAGCGCCGCCGCCAGGTCCTCCTCGCGTACCAGCGGCCCGCGCGCCACATTGACGAAGACCGCCGTCTCGCGCATCAGGGCGAACTCGCGCGCGCCGAACATGCCGCGGGTCTCCGGCGTCAGCGGCGCGCTCACCACGATGAAGTCGCTCTCGCGCAACAGGTCGTCGAAGGGCCGGTACACCGCCCCGGTCGCGGCCTCCAACTCCGGGGCCGGGCGGCGGTTGTGGTAGAGCAGGCGCATCGCGAAGCCCCCGCCCCGGCGCAGCACCGCCCCACCGATGCGCCCGGCGCCGACCACGCCAAGCGTCGCACCGTAAACGTCCACCCCCACCATCTGCAGGGGATGCCAGGGTCCCCACGCGCCAGCTTCGATCATGCGCTGGCCCTCGACGATGCGCCGGGCCGCGGCGAGCAGCAGCGCCCAGGCCAGGTCGGCGGTGGTCTCGGTCAGCACGTCGGGGGTGTTGGTCACCAACACGCCCCGGGCGGTGCAGGCCGCCACGTCAATGTTGTCGTAGCCCACGGCCATGTTTGCCACCACCCGCAGCCGGGGTGCAGCGGCAAGCACCTCGGCGTCCACCCGGTCGGTGAGCAGGCTGAGCAGACCCTCGGCATCGGCCACTCCGCGCAGCAACTCGGCCCGTGGAACGGGGCGCTCCACCTCGTCCCAGAGGCTGACCTGGCAGGTCTCCTCCAGGAGGCGCATGGCCGCTGCCGGCAAGCGCCGGGTAATGTAGACGGCTGGACGGGGGGATGGGATCATAGAATCCGATTTTTTACCAGATCAAGTGGTCTGTAAACAGAGTTTTTCGCTACACCCCTCCCCCCTCCCAGCCCTTCTCAGGTGTAGGGTTTTTCGAGCGAGAAGGGTTTTTGGCGTTCCAATGCGCTTGCGGTCCTCACCCCCCCTGCCCCCCCTGGTATCATGTAGTCGTCGGCGGTGAGGCCGTCCCCCCCTTGAGGGCGCGACCCTGCTGGAGCGATCGGTCCCCGCCGTCCACCGG
>DAOUDA010000266.1:0-15897 GCA_034431835.1 Chloroflexaceae bacterium
GTGTGGAGGTGTGGAGGTGTGGAGGTGTGGAGGTGTGGAGGTGTGGAGGTGTGGAGGTGTGGAGGTGTGGAGGTGTGGAATGACTGATCCTGAACTACAGTTCTATACTATGGGATGCGGATCGTGCTGCTTGCCCCGTCGTCGGAACCCGGTCACCCGGAGCGCCGGCGAAGGGTCCCGGCCGCGCTGCGTCGCGGAGTTCACCCTGAGCCCTGCGGCGGAGGTTACCCTGAGCGAAGCGAAGGGCTCAGGGTGAACTCCGCCGACGGGCGCAGCATGCCATGACCCCGGGATGATCAACCGCTTCCTCTTCCCGTACGTGTTCACATCTACCGAACATGTTCACACCGCGGAGGGCGCGGAGGGTCGCAAAGGGCTTCAAAATGCTCATCCTCTACGCGCCTCTGCGTGCTCTGCGGTAGATCTGAACACGTTCTTCTTCCCTTAGAGGAGACCAGGCCATGTACGACTCGATCATTCTACGCAACGTATCGCGGCTGATGTTTCCCATTCTGCTGTTGCTGTCGTTGTTTATGCTGGTGCGCGGGCACAACCTGCCGGGCGGGGGCTTCATCGGCGGTCTGGTGGCGGCATCGGCGTTCATTCTGCAGATTATCGCCTATGGGCCGACGTATGTGCGAACCACGTTTCGGCTCAACTTCCTCAACCTGGCGGCGTTCGGCGTGATCTTCGCGGCGCTATGGGGGCTGCTCGGCCTGGTTACGGGCCAGGCGTACATGCTGGCCTTCTGGATCAAAGAGCCGATCCCGGGGATCGGAAAAGTCGGCACCCCGGTGTTGTTTGATGTTGGCGTCTACCTGACGGTGATCGGGGTAACCACGCAACTGGCGCTGGTGCTCGCCGAGGAGCCGACGCTCTACCCCATCCAGCGCCCTCCGGCCCGACCGGACGCGGTCGCTCCCGAGGTGTAGGAACGATGCTCGATTGCAGCTTTCGAATTTCGGATTGTCGCACGCGGCCTCTCAGCAAGCTCCAGCAATGCCGCATCTGCTGTTGACCCAACGGGAACGAGTATAAGCCATGAATCTGATTCTTTCGCTGGTGATTGGCACACTGTTCGCCGGGGGCATCTACCTGGTGCTGCGCCGCAGCGTGGTCAAGCTGATCCTGGGCCTGGTGCTGCTGAGTCACGGCGCGCACCTGCTCATCTTCCTGATGGGCGATGGTCTGATCAAGGCGCGCACGCCCTTCGTCAGGGCGGAGACCGGCGCGGCCCCCCCGGACTCTGCCGACCCGCTCGTCCAGGCCTTGATCCTGACGGCGATTGTGATCAGTCTCGGCCTGCTCACCTTCGTGATGGCGCTGGCCTACCGCACCGACCAGGCGGTTGGGAGCGACGACCTCAACGAGATGACCTCGACTGACCAGTTGTAGGGAAGGCTAATGGCACACCACTTGTTTCTCCCCCTGATCGTCCCGCTTTTCAGCGCCGGTGTGGCGACGATCATCAGCCGGCGGCTTGTCTGGGCGCGGGTGATCGCCGTGGCCGCGACGCTCTTCAACCTGGGGTACGGCGCCTGGTTGCTGGTAACCATCGCCGCGATGGGCCGACAGGTCACCCAGGCCGGGGGCTGGATGGCGCCTTTTGGCATCACGCTGATGGCCGATGGCCTGAGCGCGATCATGCTGCTGCTCACCGCCCTGCTGACCCTGGTGACGATCATGTTCAGCCTCGCCACGCTTGACGCGCGGCAGGAGCGTTTTTACTACTACCCGCTGCTGCTGCTGCTGATGTTCGGCTGCAGCGGGGCCTTCCTGACCGGCGATCTCTTCAACCTCTACGTCTGGTTCGAGATCCTGCTGGTGGCCTCCTTCGGGTTGATCACCCTCGGCGGCTCGCGGGCGCAACTCGAAGGCGGCCTGAAGTACGTGGTGTTAAACCTGTTCGCGAGCCTCTGCTTTCTGGTCGGGGCGGGGCTGGTCTACGGCGTGGCCGGCACACTCAACATGGCCCACCTGGCCGAGCGGCTGAACGCGATCCAGGAGCCGAGCCTGGTGACGGCGGTGGCCGGTTTCTTCCTGATCGCCTTTGGCAGCAAGGCCGCCCTGGCGCCGTTGTTTTTCTGGCTGCCCACCAGTTACCACACGCCGAGCATCGCCGTCACCGCGCTGTTTGGCGGCTTGCTGTCCAAGGTGGGGATCTACGCCCTGTACCGGGTGTTCGGCACGGTCTTCCAGAGCGAACTGGGGCGGCTGGCGCCGCTGATCCTGGCGGTTGCCGGCGTGACCATGGTGGTGGGAGTGATCGGGGCGATGGCCCAGGTCAACGTGCGGCGCATCCTGGCCTTTCACATCGTCAGCCAGGTGGGCTACATGGCCATGGGGCTGGGCCTGGCCAGCGTGGCCGGGCTGACGGCGGGCATCCTGTTCATGGCCCACAACATCGTGGTCAAGACGGCCCTGTTCCTGATCGGCGGGGCGGCGGAGCACCTCACCGGCACCGGCGAGTTGAAGCAGATGGGCGGTATGGCCCGGCGCGAACCCTTCCTGGCCGTACTCTGGCTGCTGGCCAGCTTCGCGCTGGTGGGCATTCCGCCGCTGAGCGGATTCTTCGGCAAGCTCGGGCTGATCCAGGCCGGGGTGGCCCAGGAGCAGTGGCTGATCGTCGGCGTGGCGGCGGGGGTCAGTCTCTTCACCCTGTTCTCGATGCTGAAGATCTGGAACGAGGTCTTCTGGAAGAAGGCCTACGGCGATATGAGCCACCTGCCCCGCGCCGGGGCGGGGCTGCTGGCGCCCGCGGTGATCCTGGTCGCGGTGAGCATCGCGCTGGGCCTCGGCGCGGCCCCGGCCCTGGAGTACAGCGTCCTGGCGGCGGAGCAGACGCTCGATACCGCGGGCCTGGCGCGCGATGTCTGCGGCGCCGGTGGCTGTGATGCGGTTGAACTGGCGGTGGCGCGTTAGTGATTTTGGATTGGGGATTGGGCGAGGAAAACCTGGCGCCGAATGCGGGGGAAATCCAGCAGGGCGAAGCTCTCTCCAGGTCTCCCGCCGGGCAGGGGTAAGCATACCTCGCCTGCCAGGCCGTATGCCGATGAAATGGAGCATGTGCCATGAGCGCATTTCAGATAGGGATGACCATCCTGATGCTGGTGGTGAGCGTTTCGCTCGGGGCCGCGGTGTGGCGACTGCTGCGGGGGCCAAGCATTCCCGACCGGGCGGTAGCCTTTGATCTGATCGTGGTCCATGTGGTGGGGCTGATTACGATGTTCGTGGTCACCACCGGCGAACTGGTGCTCCTCGACACGTTAATCGTCATCTCGGTGCTGGGTTTCCTGGGCACGGTGGCCATCGCCCGCCTGATTGAAGTGGGGAGGAACTGATGACGCCGCTGGAAATCGTCACCCTGGCGATCACCCTGGTGGGGGTCTTCTTCGTGGTGGTTTCGTCGGTCGGACTGGTGCGGCTGCCGGACCTCTACACGCGCGTCCATGCGGGCGGCAAATCGGGCACGCTGGGCATCATCGGGGTGCTGCTGGGCGCAGGGGTCTTCTTCATCACCGACCTGCGGATCGTCACCAAGATGTTCATTCTGATTGCCTTCTTCTTTCTCACCGGCCCCGTGGCGGCGCATATGCTCGACCGGGCGGCGCTGCTGAGCGGGGTGAAGCCGATGGAAGGCACGTACCCGAACGATCTTGAGGGGCGCTACGACCCCGAGACGCGGCGGTTGAGTTAGAGATTGTCTTTTTCAGGTTTGACAGACGGTTGGAGGAGGGTGGGGGGATCGGGTTTCCCCACGCCCCGGCCTGAGTTCAAGGGCGGACAGCACGCATGCGCGCAGCTACGGTGGACGGCATGGGGATGCGCCGGTTCACCCTCACCCCCCTGCCCCGCTCCCGCGTTGCGGAAGCGGGGAGCGCCGAGCCAGGCGGTGGGGCGTCCCACTGCGGGGTCGCGGCGGTGTTCGCTCGGGTCTTCTGTCCGCCCCTGAAGGCCTGAGGGGAGGGCCGCGCCCTCCCTGGGACCCTGGTTCGCCACTCTCCTGCCTGAGGGCCGGGTGGCTTCCTAACAACGGTTCTACACGAGGACGGACGCCAGAGCTTGAGCAAAGTCCGTCTCCTACGGCGGGGTGTGGGGCGGCCAGGCCGCCAAAACCACCGAACACGCCGGGGGTTGATGGACCAGCCCCGTTTGCTTCCGCGAAACGTTGCGGTTACAATACAGCGCAGCCCTGTTGCCCGAAATACTGTTGCAAGAGGTACGATGCTAACCGCGATCGTTCTGAGCATGCTGGCCCTGGCGCCAATCGGCCTGCTCGCCCGGCACGTGCCCCGTCCGCTGATCGGCTGGGTGCTGGCCCTGCTGCCGCTGGCGGCCTTCGCCGGCTTCGTGGCCCGCGCTCCGCTGGTCCTGGATGGGGGCGTCTTGATCGAGACCCTGCCGTGGGCGCCGGAGATGGGCCTGAGCCTGCGCTTCAGTCTCGACGGGCTGAGTCTGCTCTTCGCCCTGCTGGTGAGCGGCATCGGGACGCTGATTTTTCTCTACACCGCCTACTATCTGGCGGGCGACCCGGGCATGGGGCGCTTCTACGTCTACCTGGCGATCTTCATGGGCTCGATGCTCGGGCTGGTGCTGGCCGACAATGTGCTCCTGCTGTTCATCTTCTGGGAGCTTACCTCGGTAAGCTCGTACCTGCTGGTCGGCTACAAACACGATTACCCCGAGGCGCGGCGGGGCGCACAGATGGGCCTGCTGATCACCGTTGGCGGGGGCCTGGCGCTGCTGGTGGGCCTGGTGCTGTTGAGCAACGCCGCCGGGTCGTTCGAGATCTCGGAGATCATCGCCGCGGGCGAGGAGTTGCGCGCTTCGCCGTTCTACGCGCCGGCGCTGCTGCTGGTCTTCCTGGGCTGCTTCACGAAGTCGGCTCAGTTCCCCTTCCACATCTGGTTGCCCAACGCGATGCAGGCCCCCACGCCGGCCAGCGCCTACCTGCACTCGGCCACGATGGTGAAAGCGGGGGTCTACCTGCTGGCCCGGCTGCACCCGGCGCTGAGCGAGACGCCCCTGTGGACCTACACGCTCACGGCGGTGGGCGGGACGACCATGCTCGTCGGGGCGGCGATCGCGCTGCGGAAAGATGACATCAAGGGGTTGCTGGCCTACAGCACGGTGAGTCTGCTCGGCACAATGGTACTGATGGCCGGCATCGGCGGCCACGATGCCCCCCTGGCCCTGGTGACGCTGATCCTGGCCCACGCCCTCTACAAAGGGGCGCTGTTTATGCTGGCCGGGGCGGTGGACCACGAGGCCGGAACGCGCAAACTCAGCGAACTGGGGGGCCTGGGCCGGGAGATGCCGCGCACCCTGGTGTTGACGAGCCTGGCGGCCCTTTCCGCCGCCGGCATCCCGCCGCTGTTCGGCTTCGTGGCCAAAGAGGGGTTGTTGCACGCAGCGACCCACAGCAAACTGGTGCCGGGCGTGGCCACGCTGATCGTGGGCGCGACGGTGGCGGCGGCGGTGCTCGGCATCCTCTACGCCTGGCGCCTGGTGAGCGGGATCTTCTTCGGCCCGGCGGCGCCCCGAAAGAAGGCCCATGTCCACGACGCGCCCATCGGCATGCTCGTCGCGCCGGGGGTGCTGACGCTGCTCTCGGTGATCCTGCCCCTGGGCCTCTTGCCCGTGGTCTCGGCGTTGCTCCAGCCGGCGGTCATAGCAATTGCGGGCGAGCCTGAAGAGGTCAGCCTGCACCTGATGCCCTCGGCGCTGAGCCTGCCGGTGGTGCTGAGCCTGGTGGCCATCGGCAGCGGCGCGGCCCTGACGCGCTTCGTGAAGCAGATCAGCGCGGCGCCTTCGCCGCTTCCGGCCTGGTTGGATGGCGACCGGATCTACGACGCGGCCATCAGCGGGTTACTGAACGGCACGACCGCCTTCACCCGGGTGGTGCAGAATGGCCGGCTGCGGAACTACATCCGCTATTCGTTGCTGGCCCTCCTGGCAGTCATCCTCACCCCGCTGGCGTTGTTCGCCCTCGGCAACGCGCCAGTGCCCGATCTGTCCAACGTCACCCTGCCGGAGATCGTGACGGCCCTGCTGGTGCCCCTGGCGATCCTGGGGACGATTCGCGCCCGCTCGCGGCTGGGGGCGATCATCGTGACCGGGGTCGTGGGGGCGATGGTCTCGTTCATGTTCGTGATCTACAGCGGCCCCGACCTGGCGCTGACCCAGCTTCTGGTCGAGGTGATCTCGACGGTCTTCTTCCTGCTGGTATTCGCGGTGCTGCCGGCCTCGTTCCAGCGCCTGTCGTCTGCCGCTACGCGGGCGCGCGACGCGGTGATCGCCCTGGGCATCGGCGCGACGATGGCGGCGTTCACCTGGATCGCGGCGAGCAGCAAGTTGTTTCCACCGATCAGCGCCGTGTTCAAGGCCGAGTCCCTGGTGGAGGGCAAGGGCGAAAACGTGGTCAACGTGATCCTGGTGGACTTCCGCGGCTTTGATACGATGGGTGAGATTACGGTGCTCTTTATCGCTCTGCTGGGAACCTACGCCATGTTGCGCCTGCGGCCCGAGTCTGATCCCGCGATCGCCGAGATGCGTGGCAAGACGGGGCCGGAGGCGTGGGCTCTGGGGCGACGCGGCCGCCGCGAGATGGGCGTCCCCAGCCGTGACCTGCACGAGAACGGCCATGACGGGGCAGGCGCGCCGGCATCGGTGGGGCAGCCGGGGAGTAGCCAGGAAGAGGGGTGAGGGGTTCATGTACGAGTCAATGATTCTCCGCACGATCGCCCGGTTGATGTTGCCGCTCCTGTTGCTGCTTTCGCTGTTCATGGTGGTGCGGGGGCACCATCTGCCGGGCGGGGGCTTCGTGGGCGGGTTGCTGGCCTCAGCGGCGATCATTCTGCAGATCGTGGCCTTCGGCCCCGACTACGCGCGTGAGATCGTTCCGGTCAACTACCTGCGCGTGGCGGCGACCGGGGTCGGTTTCGCCGCGTGCTGGGGGTTGCTGGCCCTGGTCCAGGGCGAGCCGTTCATGGCCGCGCGCTGGCTGGACACGCCGATCCCGGGCATTGGCAAGCTCGGCACGCCGGTGATGTTCGATATCGGCGTCTACCTGACGGTGATCGGCGTAACGACGCAACTGTCCCTGGTGCTGGCCGAAGAGCCGACCCTCTACCCGCTGCGGCGCTCTCCCCCTCCCCAGACGGAGCCGGTGGCGCCGGAGGCGTAGCACGATTTTGGATTTTGGATTGGCGTCCCAGGGGGTGCTCACCCTCTCGCGCCGCGCCAGGTTTGGCGTTCTGTACCTTCGGCGGGGGAGCGGGTGAGAACTCGAAGCACCGCTGTTCATCATCAGGAGTAACGATCCTATGACCTTCATCCTCTCTCTGGTGGTCGGAAGCCTGTTCGCGGGGGCCGCGTATCTGATGCTGCGCCGGAGCCTGGTCAAGCTGATCCTGGGCCTGGTGCTGCTTAGCCACGGCACCAACCTGCTGCTCTTCCTGATGGGTGACGGCGTGGTCAAGGGCATGCCGCCCTTCGTGGACGAGGCCACCGGCGTCACCCCGACAGTGGCCGCCGACCCGCTAAACCAGGCGCTGATTCTGACCGCGATCGTGATCAACTTCGGCTTCACCGCCTTTATCCTCTCCCTGGCCTACCGGGCGAACCAGGCGGTGAACAGTGACGACCTCGATGATATGGTCGAGACCGACCGGCTGTAGAATGCGCATATGGCAAACCACCTCTTTTTCCCCCTGCTCGTCCCGCTGCTCAGCGCGGTCCTGGCAACCCTGGTGGGCCAGCGGCGGGTGATCGCCCGCTCGATCGCGCTGGCGGCCGTGCTCTTCGACCTGGGCTACAGCATCTGGCTGCTGTTCGCGGTCGGCGCGACGGGGCGCCTGATTACCCAGGCGGACGATTTCGCCGCGCCGTTCGGCATCTCGCTGGTGGCCGACGGGTTGAGCGCGATCATGCTCGCGCTTACCTCGATCATGATGCTGGTGACCGTGCTCTACAGCTTCAGCACCGTCAGCCCCTACCGCGAACGTTACTACTACTACCCGCTGCTGCTCCTGCTGTTGTTCGGCTGCGGCGGGGCCTTTCTCACCGGCGACCTGTTCAACCTCTACGTCTGGTTCGAGGTGCTGCTGGTGGCCTCGTTCGGGCTGATCACCCTGGGCGGCGAGCGCGGCCAGTTGGAGGGGGGCCTGAAGTACGTGGTGCTGAACCTCATGGGGAGCACCAGCTTCCTGATCGGCGCGGGGTTGCTCTACGGAGTGGCGGGCACGCTGAACATGGCCCACCTGGCCGAGCGCCTGGGCACCCTGCAACAACCCGGCATCGTGACGGCGGTGGCCGGCTTCTTTCTCTTCGCCTACAGCAGCAAGGCGGGGCTGGTGCCGGTCTTCTTCTGGCTGCCGACGAGCTACCATACCCCGACCGTGGCGGTGAGTGCCCTCTTCAGCGGCCTGCTCACCAAGGTGGGGGTCTACGCCCTCTACCGGGTCTTCGGCACGGTGTTCCAGCGGGAACTGGAGCGGTACGGCACGCTCATCCTGGTGGTCGCGGCATTGACGATGGTGATCGGGGTGATGGGCGCGATGGCCCAGGTGAACGTGCGGCGCATCCTGTCGTTTCATATCATCAGCCAGGTGGGCTACATGATCATGGGCCTGGGGCTGGTGAGTGTGGCGGGTCTGGCGGCCGGCATCCTGTACATGGTTCACCACATCGTGGTGAAAACGGCCCTGTTCATGATCGGCGGCACGGCTGAGTACCTGGCGGGCACCGGCGAACTGAAGCAGATGGGCGGTATGGCCCGGCGCGAGCCGATCCTGGCCGGTCTCTGGCTCCTGGCCAGCTTCTCGCTGGCCGGGCTGCCGCCGCTGAGCGGCTTCTTTGGCAAACTGGGCCTGATCCAGGTCGGTCTCGACCAGGGGCAGTGGCTGATGGTGGGCGTCGCCGCGGCGGTGAGCCTCTTCACGCTCTTCTCGATGTTGAAGATCTGGAACGAGGTGTTCTGGAAAAAGGCCTATGGCGAGCCGACGGCCATGCCGCGGGCCTCGGCCCTGCTGATCGCGCCGAGCGCGCTGCTGGTGGCCCTGAGCATCGCCATTGGCTTTGGGGCCGGCCCCGTGTTACAGTACAGCCGCTACGCGGCCGAGCAGGTGTTCAATACGCAGAGCCTCGTCCAGGATGTCTGCGGCCCGGCCGGCTGCGATGCGGTGACCTCGACGGCGAATACTCCATAAAGGGTTCACGATATTAACCGCAGAGGACGCAGAGGGCAACGGATTTTGGATTGCCGTGCAAGGGTGTTCACCAGGAAAACGACGGTTCGTGGATGACTGAAGGAGCGTTTATGCTGGGGTTAAATCTGCTGCTGGCGCTGGCCTGGGTGATGGTCAACGGCTCGTACCACCCGGCCGACTGGATCGTCGGGTTCATCTTCAGCTTCCTGGTGCTGCGGCTGGCATGGCCGACCTTCTCGAATGAGCCGTTCAGCTTCCGGGCCTACTTCCGCTTCTGGTCGCCCAACCCGCTCCGGGCGCTGTGGCGCTGGCTGGGCTTCATTGGCTTCGGCTTCGTCGAGATCGTGAAAGCGAACGTGACCGTCGCGCGCACGGTGCTCTCGCCGAAGATGGACCTGCAACCGGGGATCGTGGCCATTCCGCTGGATCTCAAGAGCGACGAGGGGATCACCACCCTGGCCAACCTGATCACCCTCACCCCGGGCACGGTCAGCCTGGACGTGTCGAGCGACCGCAAGACGCTGTACATTCACGCCTTCGACGCCCGCGATCCCGAAGGACTGCGCCGCGCGACGAAGGAGGCCTACGAGCGCCGCGTGATGGAGTTGCTGCCATGAGTCCGTTCCAACTGACGATGACCATTCTGATGGCCCTGCTCAGCCTGTCGCTGGCCGTCACCTTCTGGCGCCTGGTGCGCGGGCCGAGCATTCCCGATCGGGCGGTGGCCTTCGACATGATTATGACCCATCTGGTCGGGCTGATCGCGATGTTCGTGGTGCAGTTCCGCCAGCCGATCCTGATTGACGCCGTGATCGTGGTCTCGGTGCTGGGCTTCCTGGGCACGGTGGCCCTGGCCCGCTACATCGAGGAGGGGAGGAACTGATGAGCCTGGTGGAACTGATCACGGCGCTGTTGATGGGCATTGGCGTGTTCTTCGTCGTCGTCTCGTCGATCGGGCTGGTGCGCCTGCCGGACCTGTACACCCGCGTCCATGCCGCGGGCAAGGCCGGCACCCTGGGGATCATCGGCGTGCTGCTCGGAGTGGGCAGCTACTATGGCTCGTCGCTTCCCATCGTCATCAAGATGATGGCCATGATCGCGTTTTTCTTTCTCACCGCCCCCGTGGCCACCCACATGATCGACCGGGCCGCCTTTCTGACCGGGGTCAAACCGATGGAGGGCACCTCGCCCAACGACCTGCAGGGCCGCTACGATTATCGGACGCGGCGCTTGCGGTAGGCGGGCGGCGACCCTCTCGGGTATAGCGTTTTTCGCGTGAGAAGGAGTTCTCGGCATCCCAACGCGCCTGCGACCCTCACCCCCTGCCCCTCTCCCGCTCAGGGGAGGGGAAATTGGACGTCCCTCTGCCCCAGATGACGAATGTGACGCAAGGATGCGTCAGAAAACTCCATACCTGTAAGCCCCTCTCTCGCCAGCGCAGGGTTCTGTCAATACATCGTGTCAGATCCGCGCGCGCGACATAACAAACCCCTCATCCTCCGCCGTTGTCGTGTAATACGTCGGTAAGCATGCGGTTCTACAATGCCGCATATGTGGATGGGTTTGCCGCGGAGGGAGTCTGTGGAGCCGTGGAGGTGTGGAGGTGTGGAGGTGTGGAGCTGTACTGTAGAGGTGAACGGAGATCGTTACACCTCCACCCCTCTACACAGCGTAGCAACCCTCGCCCCGCCCAGGACGCCGTATCCGGCAATCCCAAATCCCAAATCCAAAATCCAAAATCGTATGGCCCGACTCGAAGACCCCACCCCCGGCGCCGCGGTGCGCGGCATTCTGCCCGATGGCCCGGTGACGGTGGTCGCCGCGCAGTGGTACGGTCGCGACGCGCTGGAACTGACCTTCAAGGACGCCGCCGGGCGCCCCGGCACGCACCTGCTCTACCGCGACGATGAGCCGGCCCTGGCCATCGCCGAGACCGGGCGCCCCTGGAGCTTCGATGGCGACGGGCGCCTCTTCCGCCTCGTCGCCGAGGCCCACCGCATCCGCCCGGCCCACCTCTTCGACCCGCTGCTGGCGGTGCATACCTCCATCGTCGAGCCGCTGCCCCACCAGATCACCGCGGTCTACGAGACCATGCTCCCGCGCCAGCCGCTGCGCTTCCTCCTCGCCGATGACCCCGGCGCCGGCAAGACGATTATGGCCGGCCTGCTGATCAAGGAACTGATCGCCCGCGGCGACCTCCAGCGGTGCCTCATCGTCTGCCCCGGCAGCCTCGCCGAGCAGTGGCAGGATGAGTTATACCAGCGTTTCCATCTGCCCTTCGAGCTTTTAGATTTTCGATTGCGGATTTTCGATTTCAATCACCAATCCCAGATCCAAAATCCAAAAACCTTCGCCATCGCGCACCAGTGGCGGGCGCTGGTGACAGGGGTGGAAGGCTTCAACCGCGATCACCAGCACCGGCACATCCCGGTCCAGTCTAACGATGAAATTGGCTTCCTGACCCGGATGGACTGCTCGCGCAGGCTGACAACGCCGTGTACCGGGCCAAACGGCAGGGCCGCGATTGCCGGGTGCTCTGGCGGGGGGAATGTGCACTTCCTTCCTGAGAGGATGTACCGGCAAACCCTTCTCCCTCGAAACACCCTGCGCCTGTGAGGACCCCGCCCCTCCCCGCCTCATCCGCCCACGTACACGATCCGGTAGACGTTCCCATTCCGATCGTCGGACACGTACAGATCCCCCGCGGCGCCGGCGGTGACGCCGGCCGGGCGCCCCCAGGCCCCGCCGCACTGCTGGCTCGGGTTGTCGCGGAAACCGGTGAGGAACGCCTCGCCCCGCACCGGGCGCCCGTTCTCGACGATAATGCGCTGGACCCGGCAATCGCGCGGTACTGACGAGTTCCACGAGCCGTGGTAGGCGACGAAGAGGTCGCCGCGGTAGGCCGCCGGAAAATGGGCGGCCTGGTACTGCGCCACGCCCAGCGGCGCGTAGTGGGCCAGATCGGTAAAGCGGGCCGGAACGACCACGTCGCAACTCGCCACCTGGCTATCGAGGGGCACCCGCATGTCGCGCACCTCGCGCGCCCCGTCGGGCACGGCCCCCAGTTCGGCGGTGTAGCAGTAGGGCCAGCCGTGGTGTCGGCCGCGCTGCACATCAATGACGATCTCCTCGGGCGGCAGGTCGTCGCCCAGGCCGTCGCTGCCGTTGTGCGTGGCCCACATGCGCCCGTCGGGGGTAAAGACGAAATCCACGCTGTTCCGCAGACCTTCGGCCCACACCGGACGCCGCCGCTCGTCGGGGTCGTTGGCGAAGGGGTTGTCGGCGGGAATGCTGCCGTCGAGGTTGTAGCGCAGCACCGCCGCCCGCCGCGGGTCGCCCTCGCTGCATCCGCCGACAGGGATGTTACACTTCGACCCGACCGCGACGTAGAGCCGGTCATCGGGGCCGATGTGCACGGTGCGCGAGCTGTGGCCGCCGTCGCTGGGCAGGCCGCTCACCACCTCCGTCTGTTCGCCGGGATCGGCGGCGTCGCCATCGCCATTGCCATCGCGCAGGCGCATCACGCGATCGGTCATGGCGGCGTAGAGATCGGCGCCGCGCCAGGCCAGGCTATGCACGCCGCTCAGCCCGGCGGCCACCACTTCCACCCCATCGGCCAGCCCGTCGTTGTTACGGTCGGGCAGGCGAATGACGCGCCCGGCGCCCCGCTCGGCGACGTAGAGCCGGCCATCGGGACCAACGGCCATCAACCGCGGCCCCTGCAACCCCGTGGCGAAGAGGCGCACGGCGAAACCGTCCGGCGCCCGCAGGCGGGCGCTGGCGGCGTCGGGGGACGGCAGCGGCAACGGCGCGCCCGGTACGGGCGTAGGGCCGGACGTGGGAGACGCTCCCGGCGTCGCAGTCGGGCCGGGCGTGGGAGACGCTTCCGGCGTCGCAGTCGGGCCAGGCGTGGGAGGTGCTCCTGGAGTCGGTTCGGGCGTGCTGGAAGCGATAATCGGCAAGAACTGCCGGAAGGCGCCGGACTGGGCGATCATGAGTGCGGCGCCGCTGCACAGCAAAACAAGCGCGCCGAGGGTGAGGATGAAACGTCGGGACATAGGCGGACCTCCATGGAACGGTTCTCAATGGTTCACACCTGATTGTACCGCTGGAAGGGGCGCGGGACGGCATAGTTGCCCCACACCCCGGGGCTGATGCAACATCCGCCCCTGGCGAGAGGTAGGTGCGGCGTAAACGCCACAACCAACCAGACATATGGAGTTTGGAACTCGCCCCAAAGACTTCGCATTGGCCGTCACTGTTCACACCTGGGGTAACCCGTCTCCTGGGAGCGAGGGCGTCCCGCCCTCGTTGCGATACGAGGGCAAGCTGCCCTCGCTCCCGGCGAGAAGGGTGAACACGTACCCTATTCATTTGCAAACAGAATCCGAAAATGCTATACTATCTACGTCGAAACGGCTCGAATGGCAGTCTAATGCCTCACTTCGAGTCATCAGGATTCACGCGAACGGCACGGCTGGTCAGTATCCAGGCCGTACAGGGACACCTGCGATGAACCGTCGGTAAGCACGCCTCCTGGTGAACGCGGCGCGGTCGGGCCGGGCCCGGCTCGCGCGCCGCAGGAACGCCGGACATACGGTCTGCGCCGGACGCTGTGAGAAGTGGGTAGCCCCCACTTTTCTTATTGTAAACGAGTGTGCCATGAAGAGTGACTTTTACGCCGCTATTTCGCAGATCGCCGCGGAGCGAGGCATTCCCAAAGAGGCGATCATTGACGTGATGGAGAAGGCGCTCATCACGGCCTATAAGCGCACCCTCGGCAATAATCCGCCGCCGATGGAGGTGACCGTGCGCCTCGATCCGCTCACCGGCCAGGCCCGCGTCTTCGCCGAGAAGCAGGTGGTTGATGAGGTTTTCGACGATCGCTTCGAGATCGAACTCTCGGAGGCGCTCAAGCATAAGCCCGACGCCCAGCTCGGCGAGACGATTATGGTCGAGAGTACGCCCAACGACTTCGGGCGCATCGCCGCCCAGACGGCCAAGCAGGTGGTGCTCCAGGGCATTAAAGAGGTCGAGCGCGAGCATGTCTACGGCGAGTATATGAACCGCGAGGGTGAACTGATCACCGCCACGGTGCAGCGCATGGCCAAGGGCAACGTCATCCTCGAGATGGGCAAGGCCGAGGCGATTCTGCCGCCGAAGGAGCAGGTCGAGAACGATCGCTACTACCACGGCCAGCGCCTCAAGGTCTACCTGATGGAGATCCGCAAGGAGGACCGCGGGCCGCGCTTGATCGTCTCGCGCACCCATAAGAACCTGATCCTGCGCCTCTTTGAAATGGAGGTGCCGGAGATTTACAATGGCACGGTGGAGATCAAGTCGATCGCCCGCGAGCCGGGCCTGCGCACCAAGGTGGCCGTCGCCGCGCGCCAGGAGGGAATTGACCCGGTCGGTTCCTGCGTCGGTATGCGCGGTATCCGCATCCAGAACATCGTCAATGAATTGAATGGCGAGAAGATCGATGTGGTCCAGTGGTCGCCCGACCCGAAGGAGTTCATCGCCAATGCCCTCTCGCCGGCGCAGGTGGTCGAGGTGCACCTCAATGAGGATGAGCATACCGCCCTGGTGATCGTGCCCGATAAGCAACTCTCGCTGGCGATCGGCAAAGAGGGCCAGAATGTGCGCCTGGCCGCCAAACTGACCGGCTGGCGCATTGATATCAAGAGCGCCACCGCGTTGCTCGAGGAAGAACGCGCCGCCGCCGAGGCCCGCGGCTACGCCGAGGCCGAACAATTGCAGACCGAAGTGGAACTGGCCTCGGCCCGCGTCGAGACCCGCAAGGTGCGCCCCGATGGCACGGTGGTGTATCAGCGCGCGCGCTACGGTCCCCTCGGCAATGACCTGATCGGTGAGACGGTGCAACTGCGGGCCACGTCGCAGAAGTTGTACATCTACGCCAACGATAAGTTGATCGCCTCGTACATTCTGGTTGACGGCGACGAAACTGACGAAGAAGAGTAGGACGGAACGCTATGGCCGCGGGCGCCAAACATCCCGGATCCCAGCCCAGACCAAAGCATGTGCCGCAGCGCACCTGCGTGGCCTGCCGCCGCACCGAGGCCAAGCGCGGTCTGATCCGGGTGGTGCGCGACGCCGAGGGTCGGGTGACGGTCGATCCGACCGGTAAGCAGAAGGGGCGCGGGGCGTACCTCTGCCACGATCCGGCCTGCTGGACCGCGGCGATCAAGCGCCGGGCGCTGGAACGGGCCCTGCGGCTGGAACAACTCCATCCCGACGATCGGGAGGCGTTGCTGGCCTTTGGGCGCCAGTTGACCCCACCGGAGTCGCCAGCGTGAACCTGAGGTGAGCATGCGGGTTTGGGAGGGCCTGGCTCCCTTCCGAATCCTCGTTACTGATACCAATAATCGCGGCGTAGCCGCCTGGGAGGCCGGAGAGGGCAATGTGCCCCCAGGATAACCCTTCTGCCTCCCGGTGTCGGTTGGTGCGAACCAGCGTTCGCGTCAACCTCCAAAATACTACCGACCTCGTGCCCGCGAGGACGCTCCGCGCAACGTCGCGCCGTGTCGCCGGGCCGGAAAGGAAAACGAAGATGAGAGAAGATGCTCGCCAGCACGTACATATGAGTTCACGCAGTGGCGGCAGTGGCGGCGGTCGGCCCGGCGGCGGCGGCGGGCGCCCCGGCGGCGGCGGCGGGCGCCCCGGCGGC
>DAOUDA010000267.1:0-22705 GCA_034431835.1 Chloroflexaceae bacterium
CGGCGGGGAGCGGGCGGGCAACGTGGCGGCCGCCGAGGCCGGCGTGCGCAACGCCGAGGCGCGCCTGGCCGAGTTACGGGCCGCCCCTACCGACGCCACCCTCAGCGGCGCGGCGGCGCGGGTGCGCGGCGCCGAAGTGGCCCTCAAACAGGCCCAACTGGCCCTGGAACGGGCCACCCTGGAGGCCCCCATCGCCGGCACGGTGGCCGAGTTGAACCTGAAGATCGGCGAGGTCGCCAGCCCCACCACCCCCGCGGTCGTGCTGGCCGACCTGAGCAACTGGCAGATCGAGACCGAGGATCTCACCGAGTTGAGCGTGGTGCAAATCCGTGAGGGCGACCCGGCGCGGATCACCTTCGACGCCCTGCCCGGCTTTGAGCTTCCCGGCGTGGTGGAGCGCATCAAGCCCCTGGGCAAGAACCGCCAGGGCGACATCGTCTACACCATCGTGGTCAGGCCCACCACCTGGGACGAGCGCCTGCGCTGGAACATGACCGCGTCGGTGGCGATTGGAGGGTAATGCGATTTTGGATTTTGGGTTTTGGATTGGTGTGATGTGCTATATTCTAGTGGGCTGTCACGATGATGGTGATGGATGCGGCGGGAGGGGGCGTGGGAGGGCTTCGCCCTCCCCGCAAAAAACTATCCATCACAACCAGATTGTCGTACCACTAGTACCAATTTCGGTTGAACAGCGTGCATATGCATCATCACCGGGTCGCATTGAGACGCCCGAATGGCAATCTAAAATCCGAAATCCAAAATCCTATGCCCCTGAACCCCTACGCCGAAGCCGCACGCCGGGCCATCGCCGCCAATCTGCCGGAACTGCTGCCCGCGCTGCGCGAACAGGAGGATGGCTCGCTGCTGGTGGAGTTGCAATCGCCGTCCGGGCGCCAGTTCTGGCTGAGCACGAGCGGCAACGAGATCACCGTGGGCTTTGACCTGCACCACCGGCATTTCGGCAGTCCCCTGGACCCGGACGCCGAGGACGACGTGGCGCAGGCCGGCGCGTACATCCGCAACCTGATGCGCGGGCGCTACCGCATCGCCATCTGGAAGCGCGGCGAGCGTCTTGTGATGTCCGAAACGCTGGAGGGGGACAGCGTCCCGCCGGTCGCGTCCCGTTCGGGGGTCGAGCGCAGGTTGTTGCGGGGCTGTTCCGTGGAGCTATACGGCTGGTAAGCCGTGCAGCGCCTCAAGCCGTCGTATCCGGCGCGCCGGCAAAGAGCGTTGCGACCGTCAGGGGCGCATCGGGCAAACAGGCGAACAGGACGCGCTCATCCTCGGCGTAGACCAGGGGTTCGCTGTAGGAACCCTCGGCAAGCCGATAGTACCGCAGAACGCGCGTCGCGGGATCGACCTCGGCGTACTCCGCCACGCTGCCGCGGGCGTACATGGCGCGTTTGTTGGCCATCTCTTCCGCGCTGTTGCCCGGCGAGAGCATCTCGACCACCAGGTCGGGAGCGCCCCGCACCCGTCGCTCCTGCACCAGACCGGCAACCCGTTCCGCGCGGATGAAGAGGAAGTCCGGCTGCACGGCATCGCGCGGCGACAGGAGGACGCCGATCGGCGCAGTGAACCAGATTCCCAGACCCCGCTCCTGGGCCGGAACACCGAGCCGGGTAATCAATGCCCCGACGATCCATTGATGAAATGCGCTGGGGGCGGTCGTCATATAGAGTTTGCCATCAATAATCTCATAGCGGTTGCCGTCCTCGGGCAGGCGCTCCCAATGCGCCACGGTCCACTGGCCCTGGGGCGGGCCCTGGAGGGCGTGATCCATCAGGATGGGCGAGACCGTGGTCTCGGTTGGCTCAAGGATCTCGGGGGACATAGGCACGCTCCTGGCGCGGGTTATACCATGTATCCGGCGCCCCGATGAGACCTGGCAATGGCGCGCAAGTACGTTCCTCGTGTGGAATCGGCACTGGCGTGGCATCATTGTAGCACAGAGCTTTCTGGCGCACTGCCGGCGCGCGGGAAGCAGGGCCGGTGAAGGTTCTGGTTGAAGATCCTCCCCGCGCGTGGCAGAGGGGGCAGTTCACATCCCCGACGGCAGCCCTACTCCACCACGAGGCGGTACAGCCCCCCGCCGTGATCGGTCAGGTAGAGTTCGCCGGCCTCGTCCTCGCCAAAGGAACTGGCGCGAATGTTCAGGACGCCTGGCAGCGCGCCGCTCCACCCGGCGCCGTTGGCGCGCAGCCCCCAGAGGTTGCCGCTGCAGTAATCGGCGTACAGGTACATTCCCACGAGCCGCGGGAAGGCCACGCCGCGATAGACGTAGCCTCCGGTGATTGAACAGCCCCCGCCAGGCAAACCGTGGCCGTAGACCGCGATGGGCACCTCCAGGCCACTCTGGTCGCACCTCTCGGCGCGAAAACACGCTTTGCCCTCCATGATCTTCCAGCCGTAGTTCTCGCCGCCGCGGCTGCCGGCGGGCTGAACGTGCACCTCTTCCCAGGCATTCTGGCCCACATCGGCGATGAACAGGTCGCCTGTAGCGCGGTCGAAGGAGAAGCGCCAGGGGTTCCGCAGCCCATAGACCCAGATCTCCGGACGGGCGCCGGCGCGGTTGAGCATGGGATTATCGGCAGGAATAGCGTAGGTCCCGGCGCCGTCCACATCAATACGCAGCAGTTTGCCGAGCAGCGTATCGAGGCGCTGCCCGTTGTTCCAGGGGTCGCCGGCGGCGCCGCCGTCGCCAGTGCCGATATAGAGGTAGCCATCGGGGCCGAACTTCAACAGGCCGCCATTGTGATTGGCGGCGGGTTGCTCGATCGTCAGCAGCACGGCGGCGCTGGACGGATCGGCGCGGTCGGGATCGTCCCGGCTGACGCGGTAGCGCGCCACCACGGTATGGCCGTCGCGGCTGGTGTAATTGACGAAGAACGTCCCGTTCTCGGCGAAACGGGGATGGAAGGCGATGCTGAGCAGCCCCTGCCCATTGCCGCGTGAACCAACCAGAGCCGCAATGTCCAGAAAGGGGCGAGGCAGCAACCGCCCCTCACGCACGATGCGCACCTGTCCGGCCTGTTCGACCACAAAGAGCCGACCGCTGCCGTCACCGGCGCTGGTCACGTGGGTGGGCCGGCGGAGGCCCTGCACAACTGGCGCGAGGCGGATGGAGAGCCGTTCGAGATCATTGGCGGGCGCGGCGGGGGTGGCACGGGGCGCGGCGGACGTCGCCGGGGGGCGCGCCGGGGACGTGGGCGTGGGAAGCGGCGCGGCGCTGGAGGCCGCCCCACAGCCGGCCAGCAGCGCCATGATCAGCAAAGCGACAACGAGCCATCCTGGCATGAGGTTGAGGTATCCTTTCCAGATGATCGAGCCTGGAATCAGGATACCACAGCGCCAGCGGCAGGGGCCAGGGGCAAGCTGCTTGCCCGAACAACTCCTCTCCTGGGAGGGTCGGAAGGGCTTCGACCTTCCGACCCTCCCAGGAGGAACCTAAAAGACCATCTTCCGCTCGGCCAGTTTCGCGTCAATCGTCGCCTGGATACGCTCGCGGACCAGTTCGGTCAGGCCGAGGACGGTCAGGGGATCATCGGCCTCCGAGGGATCGTAGGTATCGATAGGCAGCGGCTCGCAAAAGGTAATGGACCAGCGCGTGGGCAGAGGAATGACCCCAAAGACGCCCAGCCAGGGGAAGAAGGGCGTAATCGGAAAATAGGGCATCCCCAGGAGCCTGGCGATCGGCTGGGCATTGCCGAGCATGGGGTAGATCTCTTCGGCGCCCACCACCGCCACGGGCACGATGGGCGCCTGGGCCCGCAGGGCCGCCTGCACGAAGCCGCCACGCCCGAAGCGGGCGAGTTTGTAGCGGTCCTTGTAGAGTTTGCCCACACCCTTGAGGCCCTCCGGGAAGACGCAGACCAGTTCATCGTTCTGCAGCAGGCGGATGGCGTTTTCGGGCAAGCCGGGCACCTGCCCCATCGCCGCCAGCGTCGGCGCGACGAAGGGCAGCGTGCTGAACCAGTGCAGGTGCAGGCTGCGAACGATACGGTCGTTCTGGGCCGGGTGATCCTCGGCCACCGCCGCGGCGATCATGGCCCCGTCCCAGGGCAGCACGCCGCTATGGTTGGCGACGAGCAGCGCGCGTCCCGTGGCGGGCACGTTCTCCAACCCCTCGGCCTTGACGCGCCACCAGGTGCGGTACATAAAGCGCAGGAAGGGCCGCACCACCGCGATCACCTCGGGGTCCATCCCGAAGGGGTCGGTGGTGTACTCCCCGTTGAGCCGGCGCTTGATGAAGCCGACCTGCTCATCGATCTGGTAGCGCAGAACCATCCCGATACCCTTCCAGAAATCGGGATCAAGATAATCTTTCAGGTCAATGTTCCGCAGAATCTCATTGGCCCGCTCGACCTGCCGGTCGGTCATGCGGCGCATATTCTCACCCACCAGGCGCAGCAGGCCGGCGGCCATGTTCTGCATCTCGCTCACTTCGCTGGTAACGCTCTCCACGACGTTATTGCGCACCTCCACCTCGAACTCGAAGAGCGTATCCGCCGGCCCGGCGGCGCGCTCGGCGTTGGAGGCCTCGTAGAGGCTCCCGGCGGAGGGAGGCGTCGCGAGTTCGATGGGGCGTTCGGACCAGAACGACGTGGCCGGGGCAGCGGGCGGCGCGGCGCTTGACGCCGGGGTGGCGCCGGCCACGGGCACATCGAACCAGCTCGGGGCAGAGGGGGGCGCGGTCTTCGTCTCCCCGACGGGCACGTCAAAGCCCTCTTCGGCAGCGCCTGTCGGGAGGGCGCCTTCGACCTCGGTGGAGGACGTCTCCATCACCGCCGGAGGCGCCTGTTGCGCCCGGCCGCCGGTCCTGGCCCGGCTCGTGGCGCCGGCTGCCGGCGCGGCGGCGTTCTTGCGGCTGCCGGCGCGGCTGGCCTTGCCGCTCGCGGCGGCGGACGAGGGGGCGCGCCGGGCGCCCTTCTTCGGCGCGGCGCCCTCGGCAGGCGGAGCGTCCGCCACGGGGGCGCCCTCATCGGGGCCGGCGGCGGGCTCCTGCGCAACGGCGGGCGCGCTTTCGAGTGGAGGCGCGCCCTCGTAACTTCCAGGAACGGCCCCTTGCGCGGCATCAGGCGCGGGTTCTGGTGGGGGCACGCGCTCGTCGGGGCCGGCGACGGCATTGTTCACGACCTCGGGCGCGGCGACCTGATCCGCGCCAGCGATGCCGGGATCAGGCTGACCCTCGGTCGCCTCGGTGGGGCGCCCATTGGGGCTGGTATCATCACTCACGGGCTAGCTCCTTCGGGCGAGAAACTCGCGGAGCGCCGCTTCGGACTCCGCGCGATCCTCAACAAGGCGCCCATTGGCGCGCAGCATCTGGATCAGTTCGGCGGCGCTGCGCGTCGGCGCCCAGCCAAGCTCACACTTTGCGCGCTGCGTATCCACCACACAGCTATAGCGCAGAAAGCTCGGGCCAAACGGCCAGTGACCAAGGATGGCATGATTGCCCAGCGAGAGCGCCAACTCCACCACCGGTTCGAGCAGGGCCGCAGGCTGCTGGCCGGCCAGGCGGATGGCCTGGGAGAGGCGCAGCACATCATCGGAGGCCAGATTAAACGGGCCAGCCACGGTGGACAGGGCGGCCCGCGCGAAGCCCTCGGCGGCGTCATCAAGCCCCAGCAACTGGATCCGCGGATCGAAGCCCACCAGCATCGGCGGGCCGGGATTGGTCAAATAGTCAACCATGGGCGACCAGCCGCCGATGAGCGAAGCCAGGCGCAGGGGCACGACCTGCAGCATCGGGCGCCGGGCGACGAAATCGATCGCGAACTGCTCAACCTCGGCAAAGTCGCGCAGGAGGCCGCTGAGGGTCGCCAGGGCGATAGGGCGATCCTCAGTGATCATGGAGGGGTTAAGAGCGCTGGCGCCATAGACGCCGACGTGGCTGAGCAGCACGACGCGCCGAACCCCTGCGGCGGCGCAGGCGCCAAACAACTCCATCGAGCCGATCACATTCTGCTGGACCGCCTGTTCGCGATCCTCGGCAGGCCGTTCAGCGCCGGCAAAATCGAGGTGCACCACCACCTCGATCGCCTCGGCGCGCAGCAACTCAACGAACTGCTTCCCCGAAAGCCTGGCGGCGAACCATTCGGCGCGTCCGACGGGGGCGGGAGGGCGGGCGCGCCCCAGGCCAACGATGCGCGCCTCGCGATCACGACTGATCAACTCCGCCACTCGCGCGCCGAGCAGCCCATCAATCCCGTTGATAAAAACCCGGGTCATGGCCTTGCTCCTACGCAACACTGTCGCGCAGCCACCGCTCGAGACCCTCTTTGTCCATATCGGAGTTGCTCAGCGCCCGGAAGACATAGGCAAGTTCGCTGGAACTAATCTCAGGTTTCAGCGCAACCCCGTTCACTTCAAGAAACCGCAGGAGAGCCAGCAACGCCGTCGCTTCATTTGCTCCTACGAACGGATGGCTCTTGACGATCAAATATACCATCGCTGCCGCCTTGGCGCACACATCGGGACACAACTCGGCGCCAAACATCTCCTGACGCGGGGCATTCACCACCCTCAGCAAAAGATCCTGGCTGTTGATGCCGAGCAGGCCCCCGTAGCGTTCCACGGCGTAGGCGTGCAGGTCGAGGAGTTCTTCTCTGGTCAGGTAATTCATACGACGAACCTTCTGCCGGGGCGACGCTGCCCTGGCAGCCCATACGCTTACAGCCCGGCGATCTGGCGGAAGGCCTTGTCGTACTTATCGCTCACCTGTTTGGCCCAGGCGCGGAGCTGCGGGCTCATGGGGCGGCGCAGCAGCACCTCCTGCTCGGTGAAGACGATCTCGACGATTTCCTCCTCCCCCAGACCTACGGCGCGCAGCCAGCCCTGCACCACCGCGGGCAGGTTCTCGCGCTCGATCGTGAACGAGCGGGGCATGGGCATACTCCTTGTATCGGCCAGGCACACGACAAGGCCGAAGCCGTCGCGGCGCCTTGTCACATCGGGCTCCGGGCGACTTCACCGTTCAGCATCCGGAGCAGCAGCGTTGTTCCGGCAGGGCGCGGCCCTCCCCCGGCCATCCTGGAGGGGTGCAGGGGAAACCGGGTTTCCCCGCCCTCCTTACTCTTCGCGTTTGCGCATATGGGGAAAGAGGATCACCTCACGGATGTTGGGCCGGTCGGCCAGCACCATCATGATCCGATCGACGCCCATCCCCAGGCCACCGGTTGGCGGCATGCCATAGAGCAGCGCGTTGAGAAAATCCGTATCCATCTGGTGGGCCTCTTCGTCGCCAGCGGCGAAATCGCGGCCCTGCTCCAGAAAGCGTTGTTCCTGGTCAAACGGATCGTTGAGTTCGGTGAAGGCATTGCCGACTTCCATCCCGGCCACGAAAGCCTCGAAGCGTTCGGTAAAGGCGGGATCGTCGGGTTTGCGTTTCGCCAGCGGTGACAGTTCCACCGGGTAGTCGAGAATGAAGGTCGGCTGCACCAGATGCGGCTGCACATACTCGCTGAACAACTCATCAACCTGTTTGCCCCAGGTCGGTTTCGGTTCGAGCTTCAGATTGGCGGCGGCGACGGCCTCGCGCAGGGCGCCGAGGGTGCTGGCCTCGCGGATGTCGATCCCCGTGCGCTCCACAATCGCCTCGGCCATGGTCATGCGCGCCCATGGACGCTCAAAGTCAAGCTCCTGGCCCTGGTAGCGCGCGCGCGGCGCGCCGGTGGCGGCCACCGCCATCTCGCGCATCAGTTCCTCGACCAGCAGCATCATATGCGTATAGTCGGCGTAGGCCTGGTAGCACTCCATCATGGTGAACTCAGGGTTGTGGCTCCGGTCAACGCCCTCGTTGCGGAAGTTCTTGCCGATCTCATAGACCCCGGGGTAGCCCCCGACAATCAGGCGCTTGAGGTAGAGTTCGGTGGCGATGCGCAGGTACAGCCCCTGGCCCAGCGCGTTATGATAGGTTGTGAAGGGTCGCGCCGCGGCGCCGCCGTAGACGGGCTGGAGCACCGGCGTTTCCACTTCGAGAAAGCCCCGCGCATCGAGCACGCGCCGCATCGCGGTAATGGCCCGCGCGCGGGCGCGGAAGATCTCGCGCACCTCGTGGTTGACTATCAGATCGAGGTAGCGCTGACGGTGGCGCTCCTCGACATCCTGCAGACCGGCCCATTTTTCGGGCGGCGGGTTGATCGCCTTTGCGAGGAGCGTCAACTCGGTGACAAAGAGCGAGGCTTCGCCCGTCTTGGTGCGGCGCAGGGCGCCGCTGGCCTGCACGATATCGAAGGTGTCAAGCTCATCACGAAAACGCTCGAACCAGACCTCACCCAGATCGGCGCGGCTGATCCAGAGTTGCATCGTCCCGGTGCCATCTTCGAGGTGGGCGAAGGCGATTTTGCCCATGATGCGGCGCGCGCCGACAATGCGCCCGGCGATGGTCACCGGCATGGCGGCGGCGGCAAACTCATCGAAGCGCGCGAGTACCTCGGCCACCTGATGGGTGGGCGCGGCGCGGGTGGGAAAGGGGTCAACGCCCGCGCCGCGCAGCCGTTCCAGCTTGGCGGCCCGCTGGGCCTGAAGATCGTTGAGCTCCATGGATCCGTATCGCCAACAGAAGCAGGCAACAAGGCCACTGCACCGGGCGTGGCGTACTCGCTTCATTATACCATCGCTTGCGCCGCTCGCCGCGCAGCGAAACCACGCCTGAGGAAAAAAAGACCCCGCCTCTCTGTCCGAGAGGCGGGGCAACATGAGCCACGGACAACGAGCGCGCCAGGCGCAACTTGCGAGGCAAGGTCAGGCTTCGACTCAGCTACGGACCCCGGCGCCAGAGCGGCCTGTCTAACGCACCCTGACGATAGTCAGTTTCATCACGCCAGACGGAGTTTGCACGGTGACCTTCTGGCGCGGGCGCTTGCCAAGAATGGCGGCGCCGATCGGCGACTCGTTGGAGATACGACCCTGACGGGGATTGGCTTCGGCGCTCCCTACGATCATCCAGGTCTCCTCTTCACCGTCTTCCTCAAAGCGCACGGTCACGGAGGAGCCAACGCGAACCTCGCCGTTACTGGTCTGCTCGTCGTCGATCGTCTCGGCACGGGAAAGGAGGCTCTTCAATTCGCGGATGCGACCTTCAAGCAGGGCCTGCGCCTTTTTGGCGTCTTCGTACTCCCCGCTCTCGGAGATGTCGCCAAGCTCCTTGGCGGCGGCAATACGCTCCGCAACATGTTTACGCTCAACCGTCTGGAGGTGCTCGAGTTCTGCCTCGAGCTTGGCGCGGCCCTCACGTGTGAGGTACGTCGTCTTGTCTGTCATTGTGTGGCTGCCTCTGTGCTGTCCAATCGCCGTAGGAGCTACAGCGTGGAAGGGCCGCAGAGGATGCGAACCCTGCTCCAGGCGACGAAAAGAAGAAACCGAGAGCGTTGCTCTCAGTCAGGTCAACGATCGCAGACCCCATCGGCTACGCAATTGTTTACCGTTGACACAATGATTATAGCGGATGACATACAGCTTGTAAAGAACCTTGACGGATACGCGCCGATACGTTAGGATCACGCTTAGTCACCGGCTCCCAGGAGCGCGTCATGGGTGTAGCACTCAACCCGACGATCTTTCGCGCCTACGACATCCGCGGCGTTGTTGGTAGCGACCTCGACGAGGCGGTCTATGTCCGTCTCGGGCAGGCCGTGGGAGCCTATTTTGGCGAGCAAGGTCTACGACGCATCGTGGTGGCGCGCGATGCGCGCTTGAGTTCGCCGCAGTTTCAGGCGGCCTTGATCCAGGGCCTGCGGGCTACCGGATGTGACGTGATCGACATCGGCCAGGCGCCAACGCCGGTGATGTATTTTGCGGTCGAACACCTCGGCGCCGACGGGGGCGCGATCGTCTCCGCCAGCCACAACCCCCCTGAGTTCAACGGTCTCAAGTTGCGCCGGGCCCATCCGCGCTACGGCAGTGAGCCGTTGAGCAGCGAGGAGATCCAGACGATCGGACGCATCGCGCTCGCCGGCGGGTTTCCCGGCGGTACGGGCAGCCTGAGTCAGGTTGATGTGAGCGCCGCCTACGTGGCCAGCGTCGCCAGTGTGCTGCCCTTCAGCGGACCACGACCACGGGTGGTGCTCGACGCCGGCAACGGGGTCGCCGGGCCGATCGGTCTACGCCTCTACGAAGCCCTCGGGCTGGAGGTCGTCCCGTTGTTCATTGAACCCGATGGCGCCTTCCCCAACCATCACCCTGATCCGCTCAAGGCCGAGAATCTTCAACACCTGATCGCCGCCGTGCGCGCGCACGGGGCCGACCTGGGCGTGGGTCTCGATGGCGACGGTGACCGCCTCGGGGTGGTCGATCGCGATGGCGCCATCGTGTTTGCTGACCGCTACCTGATCGCCCTGGCGACCTATCTCCTCAGACAGCGACGCGGGCCGGTGGTCTTCGATGTGAAGTGCAGCGCCGTGCTCCCCCGCGCCATCGAGGACCTCGGCGGCACGCCGGTGATGTGGAAGACCGGCTACCCCAATCTCTCGGCCAGGATGCGCGAGACCGGCGCCGTCCTGGGCGGAGAACTCAGCGGGCACATCATGTTCCCCATCCCGCGCCATTTCTACGATGATGGCGCCTTCGCCGGCGCGTACCTCCTCTATGCCCTGACGCAGTTGGGAACAACGCTCGCCGAGGTGCTGGCGCCCTACCCACAGTTGCCCTCGCTCGATGAGGGCCGCATCCCCTTTCCGGAGGAGCTCAAGTTCCGGGCCATCGAGTACGTGCGCGAACGGTTCAGTTCAGCGTATCGGGTGATCGATGTGGACGGCGTCCGTGTTGACTTCGGAGACGGTTGGGGGCTGCTCCGCGCCTCGAACACCGAGCCGGCGCTCACCAACCGCTTCGAGGCGCAAACCATGGAACGCGCTCTGGCCATTCGTGACCTGATGATGGGCGCGGTGGAAGAGTTCCGAAGGCGCGTATGAGTGTTCGCTACCGGCCCTACGCCCAGGTGTGGGCAGCGGTTGTCGCTGCCGATTTTACGCTCGATCAGGTGCGCCGGCGCGGCCTGTCCATCGCCGGCCAGCTTGGCGAGCGTGGCCTGAGCTGTCTGGTCGCCTACGATACGCGCTTTATGGGCGGCCTCTTCGCCCGTGACCTGGCCACCCTGCTGCACATGCAAGGCGTCCGCACTGCCCTTGCCACCGGCCCGGCGCCACT
This sequence comes from Chloroflexaceae bacterium, assembly GCA_034431835.1. Taxonomy (GTDB): domain Bacteria; phylum Chloroflexota; class Chloroflexia; order Chloroflexales; family Chloroflexaceae; genus JACAEO01. Next base: position 11,149 of record DAOUDA010000267.1, read on the forward strand.
GCCGGCGGTGTACCACGCCCTTGATCAGCGGGTTGCCGATGCGGCCCTGTGCGTCTCGGCCGGGAACCAGGCCTACTACTATAACGGGTTGATGCTTCTCGCGGACAAGGCCGACCTTTCGCTCGATCCTGTTGACTCCGCGCCGCCACCCGTCGCCTTCCCGCCGGTTGGCGATCCGCCCGCCGAGGGAATGGTGGATGTGCGCGGTCTGTATCTGAAAGCGCTGCGCGATGCGGTTGACGTCGATCTTATCCGCCGGACGTCCATGACCCTCTTTGTTGATGCGATGAATGGCGCTGGCGCCGGCATCCTCCCTGCCCTGCTCGGCGAGAGCGGGCAGACCCGGGCGATCGAAATCAACCGTGAACCCGACCCCTTGTTTGCCCGTGTGCCTCCGACACCGGTTGAGAGCAGTCTCAACCGGCTGAAAAAGCTGGTGCGCGAGAGTGACTCGCACCTGGGGCTGGCCATCTCCGCCGATGGCACGGCGATGGCCCTGGTTGACAAGCACGGTGAGCAACTCGATCCGGCCGAAACGGGCTTGCTGCTCGCCGCCTACCTGGCCCGCCAGCATCGCCAGCGTGGAACGGTGGTCGTTCCCGCGCCGGCCGCCGGGACGCCGCTCGCCGGATCGGCCCATCTGACGGCCTGGGAGGACGCAACCGGCCTGAAGATCGAGATCGCCGGAGATCCGGAAGCGCACCTCGCGACGCTCCTGGCTCGCGATCGCACCCTGCCCGTTCTCGCCACGACCACCGACGGGCAGTTCACGCTGGGACGCTATGCCCGCTATCCTGACGGCATTCTGGCCGGCTTGCTCTGCGCCGAGATGGTCGCCCGGAGCGGCGGCAATCTCCGCGATCTGATCGATGCGCAGCGAAAACAGTTGCTGCAAGCCTGATGCGCCGGAGTCGCCGGTCTTCAATAACCCTCACCCCCTCCAGGAACGTATGCAATCAGTCACCCGTCGCCTCTCGTCTCTGAGCCACCTTACCTGGCCCCTCGCATTCACCTTCGTCGGCGTCGTGTTGCTCTCCCTCGGCGTCGCCTATCTGTTCATCCATCTCTATCGAACGGTCGAGGGATTACCCCCCTACGTTTCCATCTTGACCCTGCAATTCCTCCCGCGCCCGCTGCGGGGCGTGCTCCTGATGCTGGCAGGGTTGGGGGTGCTGGCCTTTGGGATCTGGCGCCTGAGCGGGGTAGTGGTCATCCCCATGCCCGACCCGCAAACTGAAGGCGGCGATGATCTGGTGCTCGGCTACCGGCGCGACGCGCCACCGGCCATCACCGTGCTCTCGGGCGGGCCAGGGCTGCTCGTCCTCAGCGCGATGGGTGAGCAGGTGCGCCGGCTCACCTGTATCGTCCCCGTACAGGACCCGGTTGAGTATTACTACCGGGCCGCCGGCCTCTTCAATATGCAGAACGTCTACTATGTGGTGCCCACCCCCGAACCGATCGGGGTCGTCGCCGAACTCGACGATGGCACGCGTATGGACGTGCGGCGGCTCAACCTCGACCCGAGCATCGCCGAGCGTCACGTGGAGCGGCTGTTCCTGGAGCACAACGGCGCCGAACCGCCCCGGCTCACTCGTCTGGCCGCCGAAGCCATTCGCGACGCCGACGCCATCGTGCTGGGGCCGGGCAGCCTGTTCGAGAGCATCCTGCCCAACCTGCTGATCGATGAATTGCGCGAAGCCATCGCCAATAGCCCGGCGCGGAAGATCTACGTCTGCAATCTCATGACCGAACCCGGCCGCACGACCGGATTCGGGGTCGCCGAGCATATCGCGGCGATCAAACGTTTCGGTGGCTTCACCCCCGATTATGTGCTGGTGAATGCCCAGCGCATTGACCCGGAGATTTACCATCTCTACGCAGCGGCCAACCAGTCGCCCGTCTACCTCGACCCTGAGGAGTACGAAGAGACCACCCTGCTGCCCGGGGGCAAGGTCACGCACCAGCAGGTGATGATCGAGGGCAGTGTGGTCATTGAAGCCGACCTGGCCTCATCGGTCATTCAGTACACCGCCTCGCTCAGCAATCCGACCGAGAGTCGCGCCGTGCGCGTGCTGCGCCACGATAGTCAGAAACTTGGCTATGCTATTCTGGAACTGATCCGGCGAACGTAGCACGATGTCGTGGAGGCTCGGAGGGGCTGCGCCCCCTCCAAAACCCGGTTTTCACATCTGGAATGCCTGACCCCTGCAAACCATGACCATCATCGTTTTCGAAGACGAACTCTGGCGCAACTTCGCCACGCTGACACAGGCCCGCCCGGTTTTTGAGATGCGCTGCGGCGCTCTTTCCACCCGTGAGCGGGCCGCCGCCGTCGTGGGCGCGATCCAGGCCAGGGGGTGTGAGGCCCTGGGTCTGGGCCGGTCGTACCTGATGGGTTTCTACGGGCCGAAGGAAGGGATGGCGGCGTTCCTGCGCGTGGGCGAGGCGATCGTGCTGATCAATGGCCGCGCGCTCGACCTGAGCTGGCTGGGGCAACTCCTTGCCGAACCACTCAATACGGTCTACCTTGCCGGTGAGACGCTTCTCGGCGCGCGTCTTTCACCAGGGCTGGCCTCGGCGGTGTTGTATTTTCTGCGCGACCAGGCCGCCGTTGATGCCCGCGACGAACTGCTGCGCTTCGCCCGCGCGCGCGAGATCGGCCCCGACGAGCCGCCGCTGCTGTTACGCTACCCATGGGATATGATCGCCCACTGCGGCGAGCAACTGGTGCGTGACCTGCCCACCCTGCAGCAGCGTCTGCCGCTCTACACGGGCAATGACCCGCAGGTGGTCGTGCGTGGTGAACACGTCTATGTCGCGCCTGACGCGCGCCTCGACGGGCCGCTGGTGCTTGACGCCCGTGATGGGCCGGTCTTTATCGACGCCAGCGCGCACGTTGAACCCTTCAGCTTCATTCAGGGGCCGGTGTACATCGGCCCGGGCAGCCTGATCGCCAGCGCCCGCATCCGCGGCGAAACCGCTATCGGCCCGGTCTGCCGCGTCGGCGGCGAGGTGGAAGCCAGCATCATCCATGGCTACAGCAACAAGCACCACGATGGCTTCCTGGGTCACTCCTGGCTCGGCGAGTGGGTCAATATCGGCGCGATGACCACGAACAGCGACCTGAAGAACAACTACGGCCATATCCGCGTGGTGCTCGAAGGTCTGGGCCAGTTTGACAGCGGGCTGATCAAGCTGGGATGCTTTCTGGCCGACCACGTCAAACTGGGCATCGGGCTGCACCTCACGGGCGGCACGGTTATCGGCACCGGCAGCAATGTCTTTGGCTTGCACAGCGCGCCGAAGAACGTACCGCACTTCACCTGGGGCGGCGAGGTCTTCCGCGAGTACCGCATCGACAGCATGATCAGCGTGGCCCGCACGGTGATGGGCCGGCGCAAGCGGCAACTGTCCCCGGAGTACGAGGCCGTGCTGCGCGCGGCCTTCGAGCGCACCCGGCCGAGCCGTGGCGCGACGCCGCCCCCGACGCCCGAAAGCGAAGCGGTCCTGGCCCGCGCCGAGGCCGAGGCGGTGCGGGGGTAATGCGATTGTGGATTGTGGATTGTGGATTGTGGATTGTGGATTGCTGCAGATAGCGCGCCCAGGGAGCCTGGTGCGGATGCGTGTGCAGCCCCTTCAACAGGCAATGGTACAAGGCGGCCCCGATGACCCGCCTGCGTGATCTGCCCAGCGTTGATCGGCTCATCCTTGCCGCGCGCGCCGAACTGGACGAAGCGACGCCACAGGCCCTGTTGCGCGCGGCCGCCCGCGCCGAACTCGACGCCGCCCGCCGCGCCCTCCAGCAAGGCGAGGCGCCCGATCCGGAGGCCCTGTCCCTCGAGGCCCTGGCGCGCGGCGTGCGCGCCCGCATCGAACAGTGGCTCACCCCCAGCCTGCGCCCCGTGATCAACGCCACCGGCGTGATGATCCAGACCAACCTGGGCCGGGCGCCCCTCAGCGCCGCGGCCCTCGCGGCCATGGCCGCGGTGGGCGCGGGCTACTCGAACCTGGAGTACGACCTCGAGCGCGGCGAACGGGGTAGCCGCAACGTCCACCTGGAAGGCCTGCTGACGCGCCTCAGCGGCGCCGAGGCGGCCATGGCGGTGAACAACAACGCCGCCGCGGTCTACCTGGCGCTGATCGCCCTGGCAGCCGGGCGCGAGGTGATCGTCTCGCGCGGGCAGGCGGTGGAGATCGGCGGCGGGTTTCGCATCCCCGACGTGCTGCGCCAGAGCGGCGCCGTCCTGGTCGAGGTCGGCACGACGAACCGCACCTACGCCCGCGACTACGCGGACGCCATCAATGAACGCACCGCCCTGCTGCTGCGGGTTCACAGCAGCAACTTCCGCCTGATCGGCTTCGTGCACGAACCGGCGCTGGGCGAACTGGCAGAGGTGGGCCGCGCCCACGGCGTGCCCCTGCTCGATGACCTGGGGAGCGGCACGTTCCTCCCTACCACCCCCTACGGACTGGCGCCGGAACCGACCGTCCAGGAAAGCGTGGACGCCGGGGCCGACCTGGTGACCTTCAGCGGTGATAAGCTGCTCGGCGGGCCACAGGCCGGCCTGATCGTGGGCCGGCGCGAGTTGATCGAGCGGCTGCGCCGGCACCCCCTGGCCCGCGCCCTGCGCGTAGACAAGACCACCATCGCCGGTCTGGAGGCGACGCTGCAGAGCTACCTGCAGGGCCGGGCAACCGACGAGATCCCGGTGTGGCGCATGATCGCCATTCCCCTGGAAACGCTCCGGGCCCGCGCCACGGCCGTAGCGGCGGCGTTGAGCGCAGCCGGTCTGCGGGCCGAGGTCGTCGCCTGCCAGAGCACCGTGGGGGGCGGCTCGCTGCCCGGGGAAACCCTGCCCGGCGCGGGGGTGGCCGTGGCCCCCGGGCCGGAAGGCGCCGAACGTTGCGCGGCGCGCCTGCGTCGCGGCGCTCCCGCCATCGTGGCGCGCATCGTTGATGAACGGCTGCTCTTCGACCTCCGCACGGTCCTCGCCGAAGATGAACCGACGCTCGTGCGCCGGCTCATTGAGGTCGTCGGGGCAGGGTAGGGGTGTAGGAGGGTATCACGGGAACCCGGGGTTCCCCACCCTCCTACACGGTGCCCGCCAGGCGCCGGCGCCGCGCCTGCGAACATTGAAACACCCGCGTCGCCAGGCGGTAGTAATCGATCAACTGGTCCATCGTGGCCTGCCAGGAGCGCCCGCGGGCGTGAAGCACACCACGCTGAGCCAGCCCGTGCCGCAGATCCGGATCGTCCTTCAGGCGCCGCACCAGGGCGCCGATCTGGTCGGGGCGCTCAGGGTCGAAGAGCAACCCGTTTTCCCCATCGGTAATAATATCGAGCACGCCGCCGGCATTGGCGGCAATCACCGGCAGGCCGCAGGCCATCGCTTCCAGGGCCACCAGGCCAAAGGTCTCGGTGGTGGAAGGGAACAGAAACACATCGGCGGCCCGGTAGGCCGCCACCAGATCGTTGCCGCGCAAAAAGCCGGGGAAGGTGGTCGCGGTGCCGCGGAAATGACGCTTGAGTTGTTCTTCGCTGGGGCCGCCGCCAACCATCGCCAGGCGCACGCCCGGCACGCTGAACAGCGGGTCGCGGATCGTTTCCAGACGCTTCTCAGGCGAGAGGCGGCCCACGTAGACCACCAGCAACTCGTCGGGGCGTCCGCCGCTCAGCCGCTCGCGCACTGCGGGGTCGCGCGGGCCGGGGCTGAAGCGTTGCGTGTCAATACCGCGCCTCCACCAGCGCACCCGCTCGAAGCCGTGGCGGCGCAGATCTTTGAGCGTTTCGGTGCTCGGGCAGAGGTTGAGGTGCGCCTGATTGTGCAACGCGCGCAGGTACGACCAGACGACCGGCTCGATGAACGCGCCGCCGTAGTGGCGCACGTAGCGCGGCACGTGGGTGTGAAAAGAGGCCAGGATCGGCACGTTCAGGCGTCGCGCATACGAGAGGCCAAACGGTCCGAGGAAAAACGGAGCGACGATGTGCACCAGGTCGGGCTGGAAGCTGCGCACCCGCTCCCAGACGAAGCGCCGGGGGATGTTGATGCGTAATTCGGGGTAGAAGGGCAACGGCGGCCCTCCCACGCCCACGATCTCGGCCCCGGCATACTCCTTCGGGCCCCCTGGCGGCCCGAAGAGCAACACCTGATGCCCCTTCTCCTGCAGGCGTTCCAGAGCCTGGCACAGAACCGTCACTACGCCGTCGATCTTGGGCAGAAAGGTTTCGGTGAAGATGGCGATTTTCATTCCACTCATCCCTCGGCTGCGCCACACACCACCAGATGAAATCAAGCATGTCGCTGGGAGGGCTACGCCCTCCCGGACCCTCCCGGCGGGCAGGGGCATGGGAAAACCCGTTTGCCCCTGCGACTCACAACTCAAAGCTCTGATGAATGACCCGCACGGCCCGGTCGCCCTCCTCCGCGGCTACGACGAGCGAGATGTTGTTCTCGGTGCTGCCCTGGGCGATGGCGATGACATTGATGCCGGCCGCGCCCATCGCGCCGAAGAGGCGCCCGGCGATCCCCGGCGTGCCGCGCATGCCCGAGCCCACCAGGGCGACGATCACCACCGGGTCCTGCACATCGATGTGTTCAACATCGTGGGCCGAGAACTCGCTGGCGAGTTCGTGGCGCAGTTCGGCTACCGCTGCGGGGGCCTCGGCGCGCGGTACGGCCAGACAGACGCTCTGTTCGCTGCTGGCCTGGGAGATGAGCAGGATATTGGCCCCGGCGCGGGCCACGGCCCCGAAAATGCGCGCGGCGACCCCTGCAACGCCGAGCATGCCCGGCCCGCCCACGGTGATCAGACTCACGTCCTTGATCGCCGTTACCGCCTTGGCGGCCCCGGCGCTCTCCTCGGCGCTGATCAGGGTGCCGGGATGATCGGGGTTGAAGGTGTTGCGGATGCGGATGGGAATGTGCCGTTGCACCAGTGGCAGCACCGTCTTCGGATGCAGCACATTGGCCCCGTAATAGGCCAGTTCGGCCATCTCACTGTAGGTCAGGCGCGGCAGGGTGCGGGCCTCCGGCACCACCTTCGGGTTGGTGGTAAGCACCCCGTCAACTTCTTTCCAGAACCAGACCTCATCGGCGTCGAGGGTCGCGCCGAGAATGGCGCAGGAGTAGTCGGAGCCGCCGCGGCCCAGAGTGGTGGGCACGCCGGCCCGCGTGGCGCCGATAAAGCCCGTGACGACCGGTACGACCCCTTCGGCCAGCAGGGGCAGGAGGCGCTCGCGTGAACGCTCGCGGGTTTCGGCCATCAGCGGCGAGGCGGCGCCGTAGCGTTCATCGGTGATGATCAGCCCGGTGGCATCCACGGCCTGGGCCGGAACACCGGCGCTCCGCAGCGCGGCGGCGATCAGGCGGGCGTTGAGGCGCTCGCCGAGGCCGCTGAACAGGTCGAGGGCGCGGGGTGTCAATTCGCCGAGCACCGCAATGCTCCGCGACAGGTCGCTCATGTAGTCGAGCATGCCTTGCAGTTCGGGGGCCAGGGCCTCGCGCTCCTCGGCGCTGACCAGCTCGGCGGCGACCTGCATGTGCAGGTCAAGCAACCGCGGCGCGGCCATGGCGGTCGCCTCGCCGTCGCCCTCGGCGGCGGCGCGCGCGGCGGCGATCAGGGTGTCGGTTGTACGCAGATCCGGGGCGTTCATTGCCGACACCACGACCACCACCTCGTGCTCGCGGCGGCTCTCGGCCACGATCCTGGCCACCTGGCGGATGGCGTCGGCGCTGCCGACCGACGTGCCGCCAAACTTCATCACAACCCGCATACGCGCTCCTGATGCAATGGCGATTGCTGGTATAACAAGACTTCGTCTCGGCGGGGGTTGCGGGGGCCTGCGGCCCCCGCAAGATCCCCCTGTTGGTTCGGCTTCGGTGCGCCGCGTCCGATAGGGGCCTTCGGAGGGGCTTCGCCCCTCCGAGCCTCCCCTGCTACGATCGCGCTAAGGGACGATCAACACCTTCCCGGTCGTCTGGCGACCCTCCAGGGCCCGATGGGCCTCGGCAGCCTCGGGCAGCGGGTATTCGCGATCCACGCGCACCCGCAGGGCGCCCGAGGCCATCCAGGCGAACAGATCGCCGGCCCGCCAGGCCAGTTCCTCGGGGGTGGCGATGTAGTTTGCCAGCGTGGGCCGGGTAAGGTAGAGCGACCCTTTGACGCTGAGCAGCAGGGGCTCGATCGGCGGCACCGGGCCGCTGGCGTTGCCAAAGAAGACCGCGTAGCCCCGTGGGCGCAGGCTGTCGAGGCTCTGCTCCCAGGTGGTCCGCCCGACCGAGTCGTAGACGACGTCCGCCCCGCGCCCGCCGGTCAATTCGCGGACGCGCTGGTCGAAACGTTCCTGGGTGTACAGAATAACCTCGTCGGCGCCGGCCTCGCGGGCCAGGGCCGCTTTGGCCTCGGTCGAAACCAGCCCGATCACCCGAGCGCCCAGGCGTCTGGCCATTTGGACCAGCAACAGGCCCACGCCCCCTGCCGCGGCCGTCACCACACAGGTCTCGCCGGCTTTCAGCGGGTAGGTGCTGTGGGTCAGGTAGTGGGCGGTGGCGCCCTGCAACATCACCGCCGCGGCGAGTTTCAGGTCAATGTCATCAGGAACGCGCACCACCTTTGCCGCTGGCGCCAGGGCATACTCGGCGTACCCGCCAATGCCCGAGGCCGTCGCCACCCGGTCGCCCACGCTCCACCCCGGCGCCTCGGCGCCGACGGCGTCCACAATGCCGGCGAACTCCGAGCCGGGGATGAACGGCAGGGGCAGTTTGTACAACCCGGTGCGGTGGTAGGTCTCAATGTAGTTCAGCCCGGTGGCGACCACTTTGATGCGTACCTGGTCAGGCGCGGGTTCCGGAAGCGGCGCCTCCTCGTAACGTAACACGTCCGGCCCGCCGGTCTCATGGACTTGAATTGCGCGCATACGCTTTCTCGCCTCATTGCTCTGACGCCGCGAAGCGGCTAAGGTTCCGGGGAAACCGGGTTTCCCCACGCCCCGGCCCATTGACGGAGCGGGTGATTGGCGGGGGTGGGGTTCCGGCGCATCTGGCGACGTTGCCTACGCCCTGCCCGGTAGTGGCACCTCCCTTGCGCCGCGATCGAAAGTCGGCCTATACTATAACAGGATTCTTGCCGCATCACGCCGCCATGAGTGGCGCCTCCGGCAGGTTCCCGGATACGACCGATGGAAGAGGATGGTTTCTGCGAGGGCCTGGCCCTTCCAGATTCTCCTGTTATTTCGGTCGAGGTCGCGCTGACGCCCAACGAGGTTGCCTGGAACCGCACTAAGGAGATGCCGTGCGCCGGGAGAATCAGTTTCCCCGAAGTTATTTCGCGCGCTACGATGAGAGCGATGATCGGCTCTTTTACACCTATCCCCGGCTGACGGCGCATATTGATGAGGCCGCCTGCGCCGCCGTGACCCAGTTGTTTCGAGAGCAACTCCCCCCAGGAGGACGCATCCTCGACCTCATGAGCAGCTATGTCAGCCATCTCCCGCCAGAGGTGCGCTACGACCGTGTGGTGGGTCTGGGGTTGAACGCCGAGGAACTGCGACTCAACCCGCAACTCGACGAATACCTGGTTCACGACCTGAACCAGAACCCCACACTGCCCTTTGCCGATGCCTCGTTCGACGGCGCCGCCTGTACCGTCTCGGTGCAATACCTGGTCCATCCGGTCGCCGTCTTCGCCGAGGTGGGGCGCGTGCTGCGCCCCGGCGCGCCGTTCATCGTCACCTTCTCGAACCGGTGTTTCCCCAGCAAGGCGGTGCGGATCTGGGTTTCGACCGGCGACCGGCAACACGGCCAGCTGGTGCAACGCTATTTTCAACTGGCCGAATGTTTTACCGACATTCGCTTCCTTGACCGCTCACCGCGCCGCTGGCTCAGTGATCCGCTCTACGCGGTCATTGGCCGCGCCAGGTAAGGCTTTTTTCCGGCCCTCACAGGTCCGGCAAACCTGTGAGGGCTGGCGAGGCGCCGCACACGATCACAAAGGGTTTGTTATAATCACCGCAGCGTTGCGGATGTGAACATCGCCGGTTGAAGGGGTGCGGGGAAACCGGGTTTTCCCGCGCCTCTGGCCGTGGAAGCATATGCGGGGCCAGTGAGTGGAGCGGTCTGCCTGCTGCCCTTCGCCTCAGGGAGAGAGTGTATGCCTGCCGTTGCCCCTCAGCCCGTTCAGATCACCTGCCCCGCCTGTGGTGCACCCTTTCGCGCAAACATCTACACCCTGGTCGATGCCACCGATCAGCCCGCCCTCAAGGTGGCCCTGCTCAGCGGCCAGCTGAACGTGGCCGTCTGTCCGAACTGTGGCGCGGGGGCCATGCTCGGCGCGCCGTTGATCTACCACGACGCGCGCAAGCAACTCTGCCTGGTCTACTTTCCCCAGGAGTTGAACGCCCGCCCGGAGGAGCAAGAACGCTTCATCGGCGAGGCGACCAGTTTCTTGATCCGCTCGCTGCCCGCCGATGCTCCTCGGGCCTACCTGCTGGCCCCGCGGCGCTTCCTGACCCTGCCCTCACTGCTCGATGCCATTCTCGAAGCCGATGGCGTCAGCCGTGAGACACTGGAACGCCAGCGGGCCTACGTCGATCTGATCAGCGAACTGGCCACTGTCGTGAAGGATGAAGAGCGTTTCAACGCGCTGGTTGCCGAACGTCGCGCCGAACTGACCCCGGAGTTCTTCGCCACCCTCGAAGCGTTCATTCAAGCTGTGCCCGACTCGCAGGCCGAGTCGCGGGAGTTGCTGCTCCAGGTACATGAACGCCTCAACGAACTGGTGGGCGACGCCGGGGCCGAGGCTGCCGCCGAAGAGGTGCGTCAGGCCCTCGAACGGCTGCTGAGCGTTCCCGATGATCAGCTTGAAGCGGCCGTGGCCGAATTGCGGCCGGTGATTGACTATGGCTTCTTCCAGGCGTGGACGGAGCGCATCGAGGCGGCGCGGGCCGCCGGCCAGACCGAGGAGGCCGACCGCCTGACCGGACGTCGCGCGCGCATCCTGGCCCTGGTGGAAGAACTGGACCGCGAGGCGCAGGCGCTGTTCGAGGCGGGCAACGCCCTGCTCGCCGAGGTGCTCGAAGCATCCGACCCGCTCGCCGCGCTCCACGAACGGGCCGACCGGGTGGATGACGGCTTCTTGATCGCCCTCTCGGCCAATGCCGCCGCCGCCCAGCGCTCCGGACGCGAGGACCTGGCGCAGCGTCTGGAACAACTCGCCGCGGCGGCGGTTGAGATCGTTCAGAGCCGGCTCTCCCCCGAAGAGCGTTTCATCAACGAACTGCTCCTCGCCGAGACGCCGAAGGAAGCCACGGCCCTGCTCCGCAAGAACGTGGCGAAGATTACCCCCGAACTGGTCAAGAAGCTCAATGAACTGGCCGCCCAGGAAGAGCGGCGCGCCAACACCGCCGGAGCCGAACGCCTGCGGCAACTTGCCCGCGAGGCCGGGGCAATGTTGTTCTAACGTGAAAATCCGATAGCCGATAGGGCCGCAGCACGCGGCGGCCGGACGCGGGCCGGTTTTCATCGGGCGGTGTGTACGCATTTCATAGACGGCTGATATG
>DAOUDA010000268.1:0-14518 GCA_034431835.1 Chloroflexaceae bacterium
GCTTGAGCAACCTTGCCGCCTTTCAGCGGTCGATGGCCGCTGCCAGTGATCGGCTCCTCTTCCGGAACTGACTTTGCATCAGCCCTGGGGGCGCTGCGCGTCGCCCTTGCCGGTCGCGACGGGCTGTGCTATAATCTGCGCCAGTAGCCAGTCTGGCAGGTGGCATGCGCGCCTGCCAGACTTCTTGTGTCACCGGAGTGGCCCGCCAGTCCCGAGGGCGTTCGGGCGCCTGGCGCCGGCCCTGTACGAAGGAGCGTCCGGCGATGTCGGATCAGATTTTGATGGAACTGGCCCGGCGCCAGATGAAGCAGGACATCCCCGAGTTTCGCGTTGGCGACACGGTGCGCGTGGGTGTCAAGGTGGTGGAAGGGAACCGCGAGCGTATCCAGGAGTTCGAGGGCGTGGTGATCCGCCGCCGCAGCGGGGGGATCAACGAGAACTTTACCGTGCGCCGCATCGCCTCCCACGGCATCGGCGTCGAACGCACCTTCTTGCTCCACGCCCCGCGCCTGGACTCGATCAAGGTCATTCGCCGCGGCAAGGTGCGCCGCGCCAAGCTCTACTACCTGCGCGGGCGCTCGGGTAAGGCTGCGCGCATCAAAGAGCGGCGGAGTTGAGGTAAACACAGGCTGCGCGCTGGAGGGTTTGGGAGGTCAACGCCTTCCCAGGAAAACGCTTTTTCGTCCCAGTGGTGTGCCCGTAGTGGCAGTGTAAGGGAATGAGCGCCCTGTACCGCCGTTTTATCGAGCGCGTCTTTCACCATTTTTACCGCGAGTTCGCCTGGACGTTCGATGCCGTGGCCTGGGCGGTGTCGGGGGGGTTGTGGTTCGGCTGGGTGCGGGCCGCTCTGCCCGAGGCGCGCGGGCGGGTGCTGGAACTGGGCTTCGGCACCGGTCATTTGCAACTCGCCCTGGCCGCGCGCCCGGGGGTGGTTGGGGTTGACGCTTCCCCCCAGATGGCGCGCATCGCCGCCCGACGCCTGCGCCGCCATGGGCACGCGCCGCGCCTGGCCCGTGGCCACGCGCAGGCGCTGCCCTTTCCTGCGGCAAGTTTCGATACGGTCGTGGCCACCTTTCCGTCCGAGTACATCCTCGATTCGGAAACGCACCAGGAGATTGACCGTGTGCTTGCCCCCGGCGGTCGCCTGGTGATCGTCCCGTCGGCGGAACTCGATCCCGGCATCTACGCCCGGGCGATTGATGTTGTGTACCGCCTGGCCCTGCTCGCCCCGGTCTACCGCGATCCGCGCGCCGAGCCGCCGCCGGCCCCGCTGCGGATCACCGGTATGCGGCTGACCCGGCACTGGGCGCGGGTCGGGCCGAGCCAGGCCATGGTCCTGATTGGCGAGCGGGAAAAACCACCGGTTGATCACTCCTCCAGGTATGCCGCCAACCACTGAGCACGAACGCGCGCTGCTGGCGCAGGGCCATACCCGTATCGCCGGCCTCGACGAGGCCGGACGGGGCTGCTGGGCCGGGCCGGTGGTGGCCGCCGCGGTGGTGCTGGGTAACGCCGTGTTGCAACGGCCCGAACGGCTCGCCGGGGTTGATGACTCGAAACAACTCACCGCCGCCATGCGCGCGCGGAGCTACGATCAGGTGTATGCCGCGGCCCTGGGGGTGGGGATCGGGATCGTGCCGGCCTACATCATCGATGCCTTCGGCATCGTGCCCGCCACGCGCCTGGCGATGCTGGCGGCCCTGCTACAGTTGCCCTTCCTTCCTGACGCGCTGTTGATCGACGCGCTGCGTCTCCCCGAACTGGCGCTGCGCCAGGAGGCGCTGGTCAGGGGCGATGCGCGCAGCCTGACCATTGCCGCGGCCTCGATCGTGGCCAAGGTGACCCGCGACCGGCTGATGTGCACCGCCCACCGGGCCTATCCGGTCTACGGCTTCGCGACGCACAAGGGCTATGGCACCGTCGCCCACCGGCGCGCCCTGGCCCGCTACGGCCCCTGCCCGCTGCACCGGCGCAGTTTTGCCCCCTTGCTCCACGCCGCCGGACCGATTGCGGAAGTAGCGGTATAATCGCTGTGGAGGAACCCTGCCATGGCCGCAAAATCATCGCCCGCCGACCTGGTGCGCCAGTTGAGCCGGGCCGGGCTGCGCCCGTCCGAACGTCTGGTTCAGCAGATCCTCGCCCCTGGGCCGGCGGCGCGAAGCGAACTGCTCAAGCTGGCGACCAGCATCGAGGACCTGCACGAACCCATGCCGGCGACCCTCGGCCCGCTCCACGCCCTGCGCCTGCTGGGCGAACTGCCCGACGTGTCGATCATCGCGCCGCTGCTGGACCGGTTGCCCGCGCCGGTGTGGAGCGAAGAGGATGTGCCATCACAGTTGTACAACCGGGAGGCGCAGGAGATGATCGGACGGATCGGCGCCCCGGCGGTACCGGTGCTGTTGAGCTACGCCGACGATGAAACCCGCCCGCCGCTGGCGCGCACGTTCGCCATGGCCTGTCTGTCATACGTGGCGACCCGGGCGCCAGAGGTGCGTGACACGGTGATCGCCGAGGCGCGCCGCCGCCTGGAAGCCGACCACCCGCGGCCGGTCGGCACGGGGGCGGTAATGGTATTGAGCGACCTGGGGGACAAAGACAGTTACCAGCTGGTAATGGCCGCCTACCGGGCGGGGCGCGTGGATCAACAAGCGGCGCCGGCGGCAACGGCGCGGCAGTACCTGCTCGGCGGCGGACGGCCCAACACGGCGAACGTGAACCTGGCATTCTTTGAACGCTACGAGCGCTCCGGTCCCTTCCCGAGGTCCGACGAGGACGAGGACCTGGAGGACGACTACGACGACGATGAGTATTAGACTACGTCTCGGCGGGGGCGGCGGGGGCATGCGGCCCTCGCGGGGTTTCCTGTTTCGATGCGATGCGGCGGCGCCGCGCCGCGCCGGAACGCGGCTTGCGGAGGGGCAACGCCCCTCCGAGCCTCCCCTACAACGAACGGTCCCGTTGTAGCGCCAGAAGCCTGTCCGGATAACCCGGTTGTCCAATAACGTTCTGGGAGGGCGAAGCCCTCCCAGCCCCTCCCATCGGGCGGGGGTGGCGAGGCCCCGGCATGCGTCTACGCACCCACTTACTTACCTCATCGGCGCTGGGCCTGGCCCTGTATCCGCGCCGTCCGGAACGCCTGGCGGCCCTGGTGGCGGCCAGCACCCTGATCGACCTCGACCACCTGGTGCTCTACGGCTTGCGCACGGGCGACTGGAGCGCGGTGGGGGCGCTCCGCTACAACCGCTACCGTGGCCGGCGCTACACCGCTGGCGACACGCGCCCGCGCTACGGATCGCTCCGTTCGTGGCTGCACAACCCCTGGCTGGCCCTGCCCCTGGCGTGGGCCTGGGCCGGCGCCTGTCCGGCCGCGCGCCCGCTGGCCCTGGGCCTGAGCCTGCACCTGCTGCTGGACCATGTGGACCTGCCGTGGCGCATCCAGGCCCGGCTGCGCGCCGGCGGGGCCTGCCAGTCCTGCGGCCGCCGCGGCGCGCGCCTCAGCGTCTATCGCTCCCGCGACGCTGCCGGGGCGCGCTACCTGGCGCTCTGCCGGGCCTGTGGGCAGCGGGCCATGACCTCGGGTGCAACGACAGAGTTGATGCAACATCGAAAAAACCTGTCAGGCGCGGCACTGGCCGGGAGCGCCTCGTCTCGCACACGCCCCATTGCCGCGCCTGACAGGTCTGGACCTGCCTCCGAAACAGACGGTGCGCCATCCCCCGGCGCGAACCAGGCCGCCCCCGGCACGGGCCGCCGTGCCTGTGGTACACTACCTCCGCGAGCAAGGCGCAACTGCTCACCGGGAGACCGCTCATGAATGACGATGATGATGCGCTGGAAGGGCCGCATCTCGAAGGCCCGAGCGAAGAACTGGAACGCCTGGCGCGCGAGAGCCTGGAAGCTCAGGCCGACCCGTCCGACCTGGCCGGGATGCGCGAGCGCTGCCAGCGAGTCATTGATCTCTACGCGCAGGGCCACATTGTTAACGCCCACGACAACTTTTATGCCGCGTGGGTGTTGCTCTGTGGCGAAAGCGCGGCGCATTTTAGACTGGCGCGGATGTTCGCCCGGCGCGCGGCGAGTCTGGGGGAAGCCCGGGCGTGGACGTTGGAAGCGATGGCGTGGGATCGGTGGCTGGTGGCGAGCGGCAAGCCGCAACGGTTCGGCACCCAGATCCTCAAACAGCACGGACGCTGGTCGCTAGGGGCGGTGGATCCGGCGGTCACCGACCTGGAGCGGGCCTTCTACGGCGTGCCGCCGCTCTATGTGCAGCGGCAGCGGGCCGAGCAATTGCAGCGCCAGGAAAGCGCCTGAAGCCACGGACCTCACAGGTCGGTCAAACCTGTGAGGTCCGTGGGATGAACCCAAAGCGTGGTAAGGGCGAAGCCCTCTCGGAGCCTTCCCAACATCAGCGTGCCTCAGACGAGTCGTCATCAGGCGTTCGCTCGCGCAACCCCTGAAAGAGTTGCTGCAGCAGATCGCGCAATTCCTGGACCTGGGTCTGGGAGAGGGTTCGCATGCGGCGTCTGACACGGGCGTGATGGCGCGGCTTGATGCGCCGGAGCTTATCGGCGCCTTCGGGGGTGATGCAGATCAGGCTGACGCGCCGATCCTGCGGATCGTTGCGGCGCTGGACGTACCCCTTGCTGATGAGGCGATCGACGATGCCGGTCAGGTTGCTATTATCACAGAGCATGCGCGCGCTGATCTCGCTAAGCGGCACGCCGTCGGGCGTGGCATAATTGAGGATCATGAACTGAGGGACGGTCAAATCTTCGCTGCGCAGGTCATAGCGATTGTAGATGTCCATCATCGAATTGACCTGGCGGAGGAGGGTGTAGGCCTCAAGCTCGGTAGAGACCAGGTCGGCCGAGGAGCTGTCCGGTTGTAGACTCATAACCTTTGCTCCTGTTGCAGCAATGTAATTCCTTAACACTTCAAAATATAGCACGTAAAACTTGTGTTGTCAACCGTTTGTCAAGAAAATGCACAGCCAATCTGTGCATAGAGGTGGCCTGTGATTGCGTCTTCCCCAGCGCCGCGTTACGACCGCGTCGTCTCGCTGGTTATCGTCATGCTCATCGGGCTGGCGGTGATCTTTCTGATTGACGGCAACCCCAACACCCTGCGGATCGTACTGGGTGGCGATCTGCCGACGATCAGTGTCTCGTGGTTCCTGGTCGCCTCGCTGATGGTCATCACCAGCGCCGGGGCCGATGTCCTGATTCGCTCGCACCCGCACATGCAGCACCGCGCCCTTCCGGTGGTCAATCTGGGAGTGGTGCGCTTTGAAATGGCCCCGGCATTCTGGATGTTGCCCTCGTTCAGCGTCATCGGCTCCTTTGCCTTCTTCCGCCTGTTCAGCGCGGCCTGGCAGGGCCTGGCCTTCGCGCTGGCGCTGGTGGCGGCGGGCGGTTTGTTGCTGGCGGTGCTTATCGCGCAGCACTACGCCCTTGACCGCGAGCCGGCGATCAGTCAACGCGCGCAGATCGTGCTGCAGGTGATAGGCTATGTTCTGGCCTTTGGCTGCTTCAGCGCCATCTATTATACCCGCTATCGAACGCTCTACTCGGCGACGCTGGCCGGTGCGACGGCCACGCTGCTGGCGTATGGCCTGCTGGCCTACACGCCCGCCTCGAACCGCTGGCTCCTGTCGATCGTGGTGGGGTTGATGCTCGCCGAGGCGCTGTGGGCGCTGAACTACTGGGCCGCCAGTTTCCTGATCGCCGGCGCGGTGCTCCTGGTGATCTTCTATGTTGCGGTTAGCCTCGTGCAACACCTGGGGGCCGGTCAGTTGCAACGCCGGCTCCTGGTAGAGTACGGACTGATCGCTGGCGGGTTGTTCATCGTGATTATCTATGTGGTCTTGCGGCAGCAGTGAGGCCGAAGCATTGGCCCGGCCAATGCTTCGGCCATGCAGCGCAGGGTTTCCGGCGGGGCCCGTGACCTCTACCCCCGCGCCTTCGGCGGCGTGGCCGCGAACTCACAAACCAGTGATAATCCCGGGTCCCGGCAACCGATTTCAGGTTGCCGGGAAGGGGGCTTTCTGCTAAACTGTGAGTGGATTTATACCCTCGACAACCGCTGGCCTGACCATCCCCCGCCGCCACGGCGTCGTGTCCGGGAAAGGGAACTGTGTGAAGCGACCGGCAGCAGAGTGGCGCGTTCGTTTAAGCGACCACGTCGCGTTCTTCGGCTATCGGTGGATAGCATGGGGCGTGGCCGCGCTCACCCTGACCATCCCTGGCCGTCCCGCCGAGTCGCTACCGCGGGACGCCGGATTGCTGTTGTTGCTCGGCGTCATCAATGTGCTGGCGACGGCGCTGGCCCAGGGTTACGTGCGCGTGATCCGGCGCCGTCCGCCGGTGCTGTTGCTTGATCTGGCGGCGAGCGCGGCGGTGCTGTGGCTCAGCCAGAGCCGGGCGCTGCCGTTCCTGCCCTACGCCCTCGGCGCGCTGGTGCTCCCGGCGCTGATGTTTGGCTGGCGCGGCGCGCTGCTAAGCGCCTTGAGCTTCATCGGATTGGATGTCCTGGGCCTGGTGACCTTCAACCAGGCCTTCGGCGCGACGCTTGCTCCGCTGGCCCTCACCTTTCGCATCCTGGCGCCCCTGATCTTCGCCGGGGTCTGGGTCGGCATGCGCCGCGTGGTTGAGGGCGATAGCGACATGGGAACGGGGCGCCCGCGCTCCCCTGGCGAAGCGAGAACGAGCGGCGTTGCCCGGGGCAAGAGCGATAGCGACCGTTCTGCAGCTACCCTGCGCCTCACCGATCTGCAGCCCAGCATAACTCCGGGAGAGACCGGCGCTAACCTCGCCTCAGTCGGGCCGGCGATCGCTATGCGGGTCACCGCCGAGCAGCATCCCGCCACGCGCCGGGTGGTCTACGATCTGCCCCCGACGCCGGAGATTGGCCTTGACGCAGCCCTTGAACGCCTCGGGACCCTGGTTGCCCGGCAGAGCGGTCTCAACGTACAGGTCAGTTGTATGGGAACGGCGCGTCGCTTGCACGCCGCCCAGCACGCCGTGCTTCTGCGCGCGGCCCAGGAAGCCCTTCAAAACGTACAGCAGCACGCCCGCGCCCAAAGCGCCGTCGTACTGCTGGCCTTCGAGCCGCACAGCGTCTCGCTAACGGTGGAGGACGACGGCGTAGGGCTCCTCGATGGCACCTACGAACGCCCTGGACTGCACGGCCTGCGCGCGGTGCGCTATCGCCTGGCCGAATTCGACGGTCGCCTTGATGTCTTTGAGGGCGAAAATGGCGGAGTAACCGTGCGCGCCACGCTGCCCCTCGATGCCTGAGCCGCTCGCCGGCGGGGTGATGAAGGGCCTGTCCGGATAATTCCAGAGCATCCAGTAACGGTCCGAGAGGGCATTGCGCTCCCCGGCCCTCCCACCGGGCAGGAGGTCGCGCGAGGGTCAGGCCCTCGCGCGACCTCGTCTGCAATGGGCCGTTTTCATCTCGGACTCTCCTGTTAAATCCCTTGCCGCGGGACATGCGTTCGCGTATAATCTACACGGTTATGTTCCCGGCCATGCGCTCCAGCGCCGGGTGTTTCGTGGAGTGAGCACCCATGACGGCGCGAACCGCGCTGCGAACGTTGTGTGTGATCGGGGCCGCGGGGCTGATCGGCTACGGGCTCATCCAGCCGGTTGAGGCTGAGACGCGCTGGTTGATCTGTCTCTGGGCCGCCGGCCCGCTGCTCTGGCTCGCGGCGCGGATCACGGCCCCGCCACTACGGCCCGGCCTGACGAGCAGCGTGTACCACCTGGGACTGGTGCTGCTCGTAGGGTTCGCCCTCCTGAGCCTGCAATTGCTCCGTCAGCAGGTCGTGCAGGCCGAGGCGATCACGTCCTTCGTCGCCACCGCTCCCGATGGCCGCACAACCAGCGACGTGCGGCCCGTTCTGGCCTCGCAGCGCGTGTTGCGTGGAAGCATGCTCGATCGGCGTGGCGAGACGCTGGTGGCCAGCGAACCCGCGGCCGGGTTCGCCCGCCGGACCTATCCGCTGGCGGAGCGTTACGACCCGCGGGCCTTCAGCAATGTGGTAGGCTTTTTCAGCACCCGCTATGGTCAAAGCGGTCTGGAGGCCACCTATGCCGAGTATTTGACCGGCGAGCGGGGCAACGAGTGGGCGCGGCTGCGCGAACGCTTCCTCGGCGGCGCGCCTCAGGGCAACGATCTGACGCTGACCATCAACGCCGATCTGCAGGCCCGGGCCGCGGCGGCCCTTGGTGGGCGCACGGGGTCGGTCGTGGTGCTGGATCCCCGCACCGGGGCCATTCTGGCCCTGGTGAGCAGTCCAGGCTTCGACCCGCGCGGGCTGAGCTTTGATCCGGCCGCCGCCGATTGGCAAGAGGAAAACCGGCGTATCAGCGCCTACTGGGCGCAGTTAACCGCCGACGGCGCGGGCCAACCGTTGCTGAACCGGGCCGCTCAAGGCTTCTATCCGCCAGGGTCCACCTTCAAAACAGTCACGGCGATCGCCGTGCTCGAACATCCCCAGGCCGGACTGCCCGCCGAAATCACCTGCCCGGAGACCTACACGCCCCAGGAGGGCGCGCCACCCGTGACCAACGCCGTCGCCGGTCTGGCCTCGCTGACCGGAACACCGTCTGACCTCGAACGGGTCTACGCCTTTTCGTGCAACACGGCCTTCGCCCAGTACGCCGTGCGCCTGGGACCGGACCTGATGAGCGACGTGGCGCGTCGCTTCGATATTCTTCCGCCGCAGCGCGCGTCCACCAATTATCCCGCCTTTACCGAACTGCCCGCCTCGCAGAGTCTGCTCTACGTGGATCCGGGCTTTTTGAATTACCCCCGCGCTCTGGCCGACACCGGCTATGGCCAGGGGCAACTGCTGGTCACCCCGCTGCAGATGGCCCTGGTGGCCGCTGCGGTGGCCAATGACGGGGTGATGATGCAGCCCTACCTGGTACAGCGCATCACCCGGCCCGATGGGGGAACGATCCGCGAGTTCCGGCCGCGGGAACTCCGCCGGACGATGTCGTCGCAGACGGCCCGGACGATGCTCGCGGCCATGGGCGCGGTGGCGCAGTATGGCTTCGGCAGCAGCGTAAGCGCCTTTGTGCCGGGCATTTCCGTGGGCGGCAAGTCGGGCACGGCCGAGCACGTACCCGGGGCAACACCGCACGCCTGGTTCCTGGCGGTCGCCCCCCTCGACGCCCCGCGCTACGCAGTAGCCGTGATGGTCGAGAGTGGCGGCGAGGGCAGCAGTGTCGGCGCCGAACTGGCCGGGCAGGTGCTCGCCGCGGCGTTCGCGACGGAACAATGACCGCACCTTGCGCGCTTAGAGCCTGGAGGAGGGTGGTGAAGCCGGGGTTCCCCGCGCCCCTGCCTGCCGGGCGGGGCTGGGAGGGCGAAGCCCTCCCAGAACATAATCGGATAACCTGGTTATCCGAATAGACTCTTACTTTGTCGAGTTGATGATGCTCCGTATCCTGGCTACATGCTTGCAAGCTACACTTGTGGCCTTGCAAAGGGTTGAAGAAGGTCTTTCAGGGAGGGCAGGCCCGCCCTGCGCCCCTCGCTGTCGCAACTTCGGTCGGGAGGCCCGCAGGTTTGGCTTATTCCTGGGACTGGCAGTGCTCGCCGCCGGCTGCACCACGCGCGGCGCATTGGCGCCGGCAACGCCCGTGGTGACGCCGATCCCCGTTGTGCCGGCGTCAACGCCTGCGCCAGCACCGACGGCGGTTGCGGTCACCGCCACCAGCGAACCGTCGCCCACGCCGCTTCCACCCACGCCCACGCTGGCGGAGGAGGCCACGCCGCTACCGGTCGCGCTACGCCGGCAGATTTTCCACGAGGTGTGGAGCACGATCAACGAGAAGTACCTCTATCCCGACTTTCGCGGCGTAGACTGGGCGGCGACGCGCGAGGAATTCGCGCCGCTCGTCGAGAGCGCCGCCGATGATGCGGCGTTCTTCGCCCTGATGGTCGAGATGGTGGGGCGGCTGGGTGATGAGCATTCGCGCTTTCTGCCGCCGAGCGACGCCCAGCGCCAGGATGTGTTAACCAGCGGGCGCGAGGAGCAGGTCGGCATCGGGGTAATCGTCTTGCCGCTCAGTGATGCGCTCCTCATCCAGCACGTCTTCCCCGACAGCCCCGCCGAACGGGCCGGCCTGCAACCCCGTGACCGGATCGTGGCCATTGACGGGGCCCTGTATTCCCAGGGCGACATTCAAGGGCCGGAGGGCAGCCAGGTCCGCCTGACCGTTGTGCGCCCCGGTGAAGCCAGCCTCGACCTGGTGATCACCCGGCGCCGGGTCGAAGGACGGATCGGTCCAACCGCGCTGCACCTGCCTGGCAACATTGGCTACCTGGGGATCACAACCCTCTGGGTCAACGATATGGACCTCCAGGTCCGCAAGGCGCTGGCCAGTCTTTCGGGACCGGCGCCGTTGCGCGGGCTGATCATCGATCTCCGCAGTAACCCCGGCGGCTGGCGCAACGTGATGACCGGCATTCTCGGCCACTTTGCGCGGGGCGAAGTGGGGCGCTTTACCAGCCGCGCCGGTGACACCCCGCTGGTCATTGAGCCGGTGATGCCAGACCTGCGTGGTCTGCCCCTGGTGGTGCTGGTGGACGAGGGCACCGCCTCCTACGCCGAGGTGATCGCAGCCGTGCTGCAGCAGCACGCCGGCGCGGTGGTCGTGGGCGCGCCGACCGCAGGCAATACCGAAACCATCTACGCCTACGATCTGAGCGGCGGTGCGCGACTCTGGGTGGCCCAGGAGGGTTTCGAACTTGCCAACGGCGCCTGGTTGGAAGGCGCCGGCGTTCAGCCCGAGATCCTGACCCTCGACGACTGGACCCGCTTCAGCACCGCCGATGACCCCGGTATCGTGCTGGCCCTGGGGTTGCTCAACCGCGGCGCGGGGGGGAAGTAACGCCCAGCCGCCTCGATCAGTCGGGGCCATGCCGCTCAACCGCGGGGCGGGGGAACCAAACATTAACGTTTAGCAGTAGAACGGGGTTTCGCATCTGCGGAGGTTGCGGGGACCGCAGTCCTCCGCAACCCCTTTCCAGTGCGGCGCGGCTAAGCCGTGTCGCACTGGAAAAGAGAGTTCGAAGGGGCAAAGCCCCTTCGAACCTCCTTGTACGTATCGCTGTAGATGGAGTGCTAGCATACTAGCATACTAGTATACTAACATGCTAGCGCACCAGTTTCTTATACACCGTGCGATGGGGCTGGTCGGCGGCGGAACCTTTGCGCCGGTGGTAGTCGGCCTCGTACTCGGAATAGGTTCCGGGGAACCAGAAGACCTGGCTGTCGTTCTCGAAGGCCAGAATATGGGTCGCCACCCGGTCGAGGAACCAGCGGTCGTGGGAGATGATCACCGCGCACCCGGCGAAGTTCTCCAGACCTTCTTCGAGGGCGCGCAGGGTGTGGACGTCGAGGTCATTGGTGGGTTCGTCGAGTAGCAGCACGTTGGCGCCCGACTTGAGCACCTTCGCCAGGTGCACGCGGTTGCGCTCGCCGCCGGAGAGGGCGCCGACCCGTTTCTGCTGGTCGGCGCCGGTGAAGTTGAAGCGGGCGCAGTAGGCCCGCGAGTTGATCTGGCGGTTGCCGAGCACAATGATGTCGTTCCCCTCCGAGATCTCCTCCCAGACGGTTTTGTTCGGGTCGAGGGCGTCACGGCTCTGGTCCACGTAGCCCAGGCGCACGGTTGAGCCAATGGTCAGGGTTCCACTGTCGGGCCGCTCCTGGCCGACGATCATGCGGAAGAGGGTGGTCTTGCCGGCGCCGTTCGGCCCGATCACGCCGACGATGCCGCCGGGGGGCAGATCGAAACTGAGATTCTCGTAGAGCAACTTATCGCCATAGGCCTTGGTCACGCCCTCGGCCTTAATGACCACGTCGCCAAGACGTGGCCCGGGGGGAATGAAGATCTGCAGTTCGCGATCCTTCTGTTCCTGGTTCTCGGCCAGTAGCTTCTCGTAGGCGCTGATGCGGGCCTTCGACCTGGCGTGGCGGCCCTTGGGGGCCATATTGATCCAGTCAAGCTCGCGCTGGAGGGCCTTCTGGCGCTGGCTTTCGGCCTTCTCGTCGGCGGCGAGCTTCTGGCGCTTCTGTTCGAGCCAGCTGGCGTAGTTGCCGCGCCAGGGGATGCCGTGCCCGCGCTCAAGCTCCAGGATCCACCCGGCCACGTTGTTGAGAAAGTGGCGATCGTGGGTCAC
Organism: Chloroflexaceae bacterium; assembly: GCA_034431835.1. Classification (GTDB taxonomy): domain Bacteria; phylum Chloroflexota; class Chloroflexia; order Chloroflexales; family Chloroflexaceae; genus JACAEO01. The sequence goes on from DAOUDA010000268.1 coordinate 12,196, forward strand.
GGCGATGACCGTCCCCTTGTACTCCTGGAGGTGGCGTTCGAGCCAGGCCACCGACTCGGCGTCGAGGTGGTTGGTCGGCTCATCGAGCAGCAGGATGTCGGGGGCCTGGAGCAGCAGCCGGCAGAGGGCCACGCGCCGGCGCTCGCCGCCGGAGAGCACGCGCACCGGGGTGTCGCCGGGGGGACAGCGCAGCGCGTCCATGGCCAGGTCGAGCTTGCTGTCGAGGTCCCAGGCGTCGAGGTGGTCGATCTTTTCCTGCAACTCGCCCTGCTCGGTGACGAGGGCATCGTAGTCGGCGTCAGGATCGGCGAAGCGTTCGGAGATCTCGTCGTAGCGTCTGAGCAGGGCGGCGATCTCGGCCACGCCCTCTTCAACTACCTGGCGCACGGTCCTGTCGGGGTCGAGTTGCGGTTCCTGCTCCAAAAAGCCGATGGTGTAGCCGGGCGCCAGCACCGTCTGGCCGTTGAAGTCGGTATCCACCCCGGCCATAATACGGAGCAAGGTGCTCTTGCCCGAGCCATTCGCCCCGATGACGCCGATCTTGGCCCCGTAGAAATACGAGAGGCTGATGTCCTTCAGCACTTCGCGATTGGGCGGGACAACCTTGCCCACGCGGATCATGGAGTAGATGATCTTGTTGTCGGTCACGTGCTGGTACTCCTCGATGTTGGTGTCAAGATGGGACGCCCCTGCTCAGGGGAGGGTCTGGGAGGGCGCGGCCCTCCCAGGAACAGCTTTCTCAACCCCTTGTTGTGCGGTGCAGCCAGGTGGCGGACCAGTAGGAGCGTGGGGAAACCCCGTTTCCCCGCGCTTCGGCCTGTTCAGATGGTCTGGGAAGGCTGCGGTCGCTCCAGTATACCCCAATCTACGTTACCGTTGGAAGGGTTCGGGGAGGCGTAGCCTCCCCGCAATTCCCGTTCCGCCCGCGGCAGCCGTCTCGTCCCGGCTTCGCCCGGGCGCCCGCTCGCTGCGGGCGGAATCAACGGATCGCGGAGGGTGCGGCCCTCCGCACCTTCCCCCAATCTCAACGTGCCGCGCAGCGAAACCCTGGTTATAGTTGGAGAACTCCTATGTGCACCCGAGTCTTCTGGAACACCAACAAGACGGCCCTGCTGGTCGGCAGGTCCATGGACTGGCCGACGCCCACCGAGCCGAAGCTCTACGTCTTTCCGCGGGGGATAGCGCGCGATGGCGGCATGGTGGGGGCGCAACGGTTCATCGCGGAGAACCCGGCCAGGTGGACCTCGCGGTACGGCAGCATCGTTACAGCGGCCTACGATCCGGGCTCCTTCGATGGCTTCAATGAACGCGGCCTCGCCATGCACCTGCTCTACCTGACGGCTGCCGACTACGGCGTGCGCGATCCGAGCCTGCCGGCGCTCCATTCGGGGGTGTGGGGGCAGGCCCTGCTCGACAATGCGGCCAGCGTTGAGGAGGCCCTGGCGTTGCACGCGGGATACCAACTGGTGAAGGCTCGGGCCCGGGGCCATGAGGCCAATCTGCACCTCGCGCTCGAGGACGCCAGCGGCGACTCGGCGATCATCGAGTACATTGACGGGAAGCCAGTTATCCATCACGGGCGCGAGTTTCGGGTCATGACCAACGACCCGACCTATGACGAGCAACTGGCCCTCCTGGGGCAACTCGACCTTGCCAATGCCACCCGTGAAACGCCGCTGCCGGGAAACGTCAATCCCGTAGACCGCTTTCAGCGCGCCACTTTCTTCCTCTACCATCTGCGGGAGACCGAGTCGGTGCGGCAGGCCGTGGCCAGAGTGTTCGCGATCGTCCGCAACTGCTCCGTCCCCTTCGACGCGCCCTACAAAGAAGTCGGCTCGGTCTACAACACCGAGTACCGCACGGTGTGCGACCTGACCCACCGGCGCTACTACTTTGAACTGGCCGACAGCCCGAATGTCATCTGGGCCGACCTGGATAGCTTCGACCTGTCGCCGGGCACGCCAGCGATGGTGCTCGACCCGGACGACATCAACCTGGCGGGCAACGTCTCGGAAGCGTTTACGGCGTGTCAGGCGCCGTTTTGAGCACTGACCGGAATGCTGGTTCTCCCACAAACGTGGTGTCCCGCCCATTCACCCGCTCACCTGCAGCCCGGTGAGGGCGACAAACGCGGCGATCAGCAGGCAGAACAGGGAAAGGTAGAAGAGCGCGGGGATCAGGACGACCACCAGGGCGCGGCGTGGCGGCAGGTTCAGCCCCGACTGCACGCCCAGGTAGGTCAGGTAGAGGCCGTAGAAGGTGACGAAGATCGCCAGCGGCGCCGTCAGGCACGAGAACCAGCCGAAGGAGAAGAGGTTCACCA
>DAOUDA010000269.1:0-49616 GCA_034431835.1 Chloroflexaceae bacterium
ATCACGCCAGTTTGCGATGACGTCCTGACGCCTCAGCGCGTCGGCCAATGGCCCGCGATCAGGCGATCAACACGGAGCGGGTAGACTACCACTTCTCGACGGCGCTTTTTTCTTTGTTCGTACTGATGCCAAAAACGGCGTACAATGGGCAAAAGCCCACCGCGGCGGTGGTGAGCATTGCCAGCGCCAGCAGCGCCGGCACAATCTGCCAGAAGCCGCCAGAGGGGGCGAACAGGGCGATCAGCCCGAACACTGCCGTGAGCACCAGACGAATGTCACGGTCGGACGTGCCGAGGTTCTGCGGCATGGAGGCACTCCTTGTGCATGACTTCACGATTTTTGTGTCGAAAAGGATACCATGGGGAAGTTCTGGCGAGAGGTAAGGGATCGCTACTCTGTGTGAAGGGGTGACCACACGGCGCTCGTTCCGGCTCGCCAGACGGCGCCATACTGGGGACAGGCCCCGGACGCCCAGTGTTGCATCAGCCCTGCCCGGCGCCCGGGGCGCACTGCCGGGCTGCGGCAATTGTATGCTACAATAGGGGTGTTTTCGCAACACGGAGGCTCTGGCCAAAGCTATGAGCGACGTAACTTCTGATCATCCCGACATCAGTTCCGACGTTTTCGGTCTCGATGCCGTGCGTGAAGTGCTCCGCCTGATCCACGAGACGGATATCTCCGAGTTGTTGATCGAGCGGGGCGATGCCAAACTGCACGTCAAGCGCGGTGTCCCCCCGCAGCCGTCGCAGCCTTTCGCTATGGCGCCGATATTGCCGGCGTCGCTGCCATCGCCCCTACCCAGCGCACCGGTACAGCCAATGTTCCAGCCCGCCCCGGCGCCGGAAGGCCCGCCCGCCGAGATGCCTGCGGGGCATACGGTGCTCGCGCCGATGGTTGGCACGTTCTATGCCGCCCCGTCACCCAAGGACCCGCCCTTTGTCCAGGAGGGCGACGAGGTGCGCGTTGGTGATTCGATCGGCATTATCGAAGCGATGAAGATGATGAACGAGATCGAAGCCGATGCCGCCGGGCGTATCGCGCGGATCCTGGTGAAAAACGGCCAGCCGGTTGAGTACGGCCAGCCGCTCATGGTTATCGAGCCGCTGTAAACCGCACATGGGCAACCCATGACCGGCGTGCCGCGCGCGTGGGTTGCCCTACCCCTGCATGCACCAGGCCCTTTCCGTTAGCGAGTTGAACAATTACCTCCGCGAACTCCTCGAAACCAACCCGCTCCTCAGCGATGTGTGGGTCGAGGGCGAGATCTCGGAGTTCAAACGCCACGCCGCTTCCGGTCACTGCTATTTCAGCATCAAAGACGCGGAGGCGCTGCTCCGGGCAGTTATGTGGCGTTCGGCCGCTGCTCGTCTCCCCGCCCTGCCGCGCCCCGGCGAGGCCGTCCTGGTCCATGGCTATGTTTCGATCTATCCCCAACGCGGTGATCTGCAACTCTACGCCGACATGCTCCTGCCGGCGGGCGTTGGCCTGCTCCACGCGCGCTACGAAGAACTGAAGGCCCGTCTCGCCTCCGAGGGCCTCTTCAATCTTGATCGCAAGCGCCCCTTGCCAGCCCGTCCCCGCCGCATTGGTATCGTGACCGGCCCGCAGAGCGCGGCCTTGCACGATATGCTTACCGTGCTGGGCCGCCGCTGTCCGCTGGTGGAGGTGCTGGTGGCGTCCTGTCTGGTCCAGGGCGAGCGGGCGCCGGAGAGTATTGTTGCGGCCCTCACCAGCCTGTTCCAGGCCGGGGTAGATGTGATCATCGTGGCCCGGGGCGGTGGTTCGCTCGAGGATCTGTGGTCCTTCAACGACGAAGCCGTGGCTCGCGCCGTGTTCGCCAGTCCAGTGCCGGTCATTACCGGCGTCGGGCATGAGACCGATACGACCATTGTTGATCTGGTCGCTGATCTGCGCGCTCCGACCCCTTCCGCCGCCGCCGAACTGGTCGTGCCCGACATGCCCGAACTGGTCGCCGAGGTAGCCAGCGCCCGCGCCCGCCTCGATGCGGCCGTGGGCGCTTCCCTGGCCATGCGCCGCGACCAGGTGGTCGAAGCGATCCGCCTTGTCGAGCGCCATGCCCCCCTGCGGCGCCTGGATCGCGAGCGCCAACAGGTGGACGACCTGGTTCGGCGGCTGGAACGCTCCGTGCATGCCGCGGTTCAGTTGCGCGGCGTCGCGCTCGCCGGCCTCGCCGGGCGGCTCCAGATCCTTAGTCCCCACGCCACGCTGGCCCGCGGCTATGCCGTGGTGCGCCGCACCGACACCGGCCGGGTGCTTACCGATCCGCTGCAGGCCCCTCCGGCCACACCGCTGACGATTACCTTGCGCGATGGTGAGTTGCATGCCACGGTAGACAAGGCAGACCCACAATGAGGAGTCGGTGAACTCAGTTTTTCGCTAAGCATCCATACCCTCCCTAACCCTCCCTCTCAGGTGTAGGGTTTTCCAGCACATCCTCGCGTCGCATTCGCCATCCGGGGCATTGGGACGCCCAACGTCCCTCTCTCCCCCTCAAGGAGAGGAGGGCAGTGGGGTGAGGATCGTACACAGACTCACAAGACTTCTCCCCGTAGGGGAGGCTCGAAGGGGCAAAGCCCCCCGCACCTCCGCGGATGGGCTTTGCTCTCCTGAACCCTCCCCTCTGGCAGAAATGCGGAGCACTGCATGAACCCTCAAACGCCGATGGAAACCTACGAGACCCTCTACACGCGCCTCCAGGAGGTTGTTGCGCGGCTCGAAGGGGGGGGACTCCCGCTGGAAGAGACCCTGCAACTCTACGAGCAGGGGGTGCGGCTTGCCGCCGAGTGCCAGCGCCTGCTCGACGCCGCCGAGTTGCGCGTGCGCCAGTTGCAGCTTGACGAACCGGGTCCTGAACTGTTTGCCTGAGCGCTACGGTGCGTATCGAAGAACGCTACCATCGCTATCCGCGCCTCATTACCGCCGCGATTGCCTGGCTCTCGGCGGTGCTGGTCGTGCTCGCGATGGTGAACCTTGGCGCGACGCTCCTCCGCGGTCTGTGGGGCATCTATGGGCGTGACGATACCTGGCTCGCCACCTTTCCCTGGTTGCGGCCGGTAGTAGAATGGATCGCCAGCGGCGCCGGCGCCCCGGTGAGGAGCCTCTGGGAACTGGCGCCCCTGCTGCTTGCGCCCCTGATCTGGGCGGCGCTGGCCCTGTTCGTGGCCTTGATGCTCCGCAATGCCTTTCCGGCCATCCGCACCGGTCAGCAGGGCATGCTGGTGGAGTTTGCCGGCGGATGGCTACCCGTCCCCTGGGAAAACCTGTCTACGCTGAAGGTGACCAGTGATCTGGCGGGCGAACGCTTCGTCGTCCTCGTCGAAACCGGCCCGCGCAATCTGACCGCCTGGCACCGGCTCTACAGCTTCTTGTACCGCTTCGGCTGGCAACCGGGGTTTTACATTACCTCGAACATCAATGAGTTCGAGACCCTGATCAAGACCATCCTCGACGAGAACCGTCGTGTGGCCCGCGCGATCGAAGGGGTGCAGGCGGTGCGCCTCCAGGAAGAGGCCCGATCGCCGCTTTTTCAACTGATCCTCGGTCCGGGCGCCTTTTTCAGTCGGACCGAAGCGGCGCCTGGCGAGCAGGCGCCCCCGCCGGGCGCTCCGGTGCGCGCCGTCTACCCCTTCCGCGTTACGGCCATCCTTACCGCGGTCGTCGCGCTGTTTGCCGCCGGCGCTGTCTGGAGCTACCTGGGATACTGGGTGCGCTTCCTGGCGCTCATGCTGCCCGCGGTGCGGAACCTCCCCCCCTTTCGCTGGACCTACGGCGACGCAGGCTATGTCGAACTGTACAACGCTTACCGGACCCGCGCCGTTCCCCTGTTCGGCATCGAGGGACGCCCCGACCTCCCGGCGCCCTGGTGGGTGCTGGTTGCCGCCCATCTGATGCTCCTCATCGCTGTCCCGTTGATCCTGTGGCTGCCTGGTCTCCTGCCGGACCTCGAATCGCGCGAAGAGGGGCTGCTGATCCAGAACCGGCTCCGTCGCCGCTGGCGGCTCATCCCCTGGAGTCGCGTGCTGGCCTTCAAAGCGACGGAGGTGTCGGAGCAGAGTTCCGTGCTGCTGCTCCAGGTTCGGGGCGGCCCGGGCAGCCGCCTGACCAGTTTCCTCTACGATGGGACCCTGGCGCCGGGGATGCTGATCACGTCGGCGATTGGCCGCTTCAGGCCCCTCGTGAGTGATATGCTGCAGCGTCTCGTGCGCCTCGAACAGGCCGGTGGCACGCCCATCCTGCAACAGGAGGCCCGCTCGTGGCTGCTCTGGCTGGCCCTGGGCCGCCGTCCCGCCCTTGAGGGACTGGTCGCCGAAGCCCGGGCCGACGCGACGACGAAACGGCTCGCCGCCGCCTGGTTCTGGCCCGCCGCCCGCGCGATGGCCCTCCTGGCGCTGTTGCCGGCCCTGTTGCTGCTGATGCATGGCCTCCTGGGCGACCGCGTGCCTGCTTCCGGGTTGGCTCTGGGTGTCCTTGGGCTCTGGGTGTTCGGGATGCTGGAGTGGCCACTGGTGGCCCTTGCCACCATGCTGCTCGACGAGCGCACCGGCGGCGGCGAAGAGGATCAGCGCGCCCTGGCGCTCTACCCCCGCAGCCAGATGCCGCGCGTCTTGCCGCTCCTGGGCGCGCTTCTGCTGCTCGTTGTCGGCGCGCCGGTGCTGCCGGTGCTGGCGTGGGTCGGCGCCATCGTCTGGGCCTACTGGCTCACCGCCGGGCTGTGCGAGGCCCTCTACGCGTGGCGCGGCAGCCAGGCGGTGTTGGGCGGGTTGCTCCCCGTGCTCTGGCAACTGCTGCTGCTGGTTGCCTTCCTCGTGCTCACCAGGTAGGCGTGGCGCCGTGCTATAATGCCGCCGCGAATCCGCACAAGGAGGTGATCCATGCACCGGACGGTGATCAGCACCGAACGCGCGCCAGCGGCAATCGGCCCCTATTCTCAGGCCATTGCAGCCGGGAATCTGGTTTTTCTCTCGGGACAATTGCCGATCGACCCCGGCACGGGAGCATTGATTGACGGCGATATTGCCGCGATGACGCGGCAGATCTTCCGCAACATCGAAACGGTCCTCGCCGCTGCCGGCAGCAACCTGGGCAAGGTGGTCAAGGTGACGGTGTTCATGGCCGACCTGAACGACTTCCAGGCGATGAACGCGGCCTACGCCGAGTTCTTTCCGCACGACCCGCCCGCGCGCTCCACCGTCCAGGTCGCGCGCCTGCCCCGTGACGCGCGGATCGAGATTGAGGTCGTTGCCCTGGCGTAAGGCGAGCCAGAGGACCCGACCCTCCCACCGAGCCGCGCGCCTGTCCCGCATCTCATTGCCTCGCCCGACGGTACAGATGTAGAACCGTCTGACCGGAGGCGTCGCGATGAACAAGGGCAGACCTTTCCGCACCGCCCTGCTGATCGGCGTTGCCGTGCTGCTCTCCCTGGCGGGCGCGGCCTGGCTCCAGCGCCCCGATGGACGCCTGTGGTTGACCGTCTTGCCCGTGCCCGGCGACGCGCTGCTGATCCGCACACCCGCGGGCCGGCACGTGTTGATTGATGGCGGTCGTGACCCGGGGTTGCTCGCGCTGCTGCTCGGTCGCTCGATGCCGTACTGGCGGCGCGATCTACAGGCGGTTATCCTTACCCGCGGCGACGGGCAGCGCCTGCCTGGCCAGGTGGCCGCCCTGTCCCGTTACCAGGCGGCGCTGGCCCTGGCGCCCCCCGACCTGGGGGATCATGGCCTGGCCGGGCAGTGGCGCCGCCTGGTGGTGACCACGGGCGCCCGGGTGGCGCCCCTCCGGGCCGGACAACGCCTGGAGCTTGACGGCGCGACGTTGGAGGTTGTGGCGGCCAACCCTGGTAAGCACGGCGGCGCGGTCCTGCTGCTACGCTACGGTCGCACGCGGGCGCTGGTGCATACGGGCGGCCCCGAGGGCGATGCCGCGATCCAGCGCGTCGCGGTGGCATTGGCGCCCCTCGACTTGCTGGTGTACCCGTGGCAGCGGCCCCTGGACACCGCGGCGATCGCGGCCCTACGACCGCGGGCCATCGTGTTCAGCGAGGCCTACGAGGCGCCCGCTCCAGCATTGCTGAGCTACGCCGACCGGCGGCGCTACGCTTCCCGGCTCTACCACCCGAAGAACGATGGCGCGGTGAGTCTGATCAGCACGGGATCGCGGGCGTGGATCGAGACCGCTGCGCCTCTCGCCACCGGCAGGTGAGGGTCGGGGAGAGCGCCTCCCGTCCAGGAGAGCCTTTTTGTGAGGGTCTCGCCTGAGGGGAGGGGCGTGGGGAAACCCGGTTTCCCCACCTTCCTACAGGAGTTATTCGGATAGCCTAGAAGACCTGACAGGTAGGCGCACGAGCCATCCCTGTGCACGCCACGGAGTCCAGGCGCCTGCCGGTCAGGTCTCACGTGCGGTCTTCTTTGCATTGTTTGGTAGTTTCCCACGCCCCTGCCCGTCAGGAAACACGGAAGAGCGACGTGAGTCTCCTCTGGCTAATCACCGGGTTGCTCGGCCTGCTGGCGCTCACCGGCGCCGGGTTGTGGGCCTGGCGCCGGTTCTACCGCGAGGCGCCTGAAAACACCCCTCGCCGCGTCTTCAAAAACAGCGCCATTACCTTTGCCATGCGCATGGTGGTCAAGGCGCTGGACATGGTGATCTTCTTTATCCTCGTGGGGAGCTTTGATGTGGCCACCTTTGGCGACTACCTGTTCGCCATTCTCCTGGTTGGCCAGTATTTGACCATCTTCACCGAGTTTGGCCTGGGCGTGCTACTCACCCGCGAGGTGGCCCGCGATCCCGCTTTGGCCCGGCGCCTCTTCGGCCTGACCCTGACCTTGCGCCTGTTGCTGATTGGCCTCGTCGCGCTGCCGGTCACCCTGCTGGTGGTCGGCGCCTACGCGCTTCTCGGGCAACCGATCTCGGTCGTGGGCCAGCAAACGATCTTCATCTTACTGCTGACGTTGATCCCCAGCGCCTTCTCTGGAGCGGTGACCGCGCTGTACAACGCCGGCGAGCGGATGGAGGTGCCGGCGCTGATGGAGGTGGTCACCGCGACGCTCAACTTCCTGGCCCGGCTGGGGGTGATGATCCTGGGCCTGGGCATTCTCGGGCTGGCATGGGCCGCGGTGGCGGTCAGCACCGTTACGGCGCTGATCTTTGCCGCGCTACAACGGCACGATTTCTTCCCCCCACGCATCGAGTGGGAGGCGGCGAGCATGCGCTGGCTGGCGCTTACGGCGCTTCCCTTAATGCTCAACAACCTGCTCAGCGCGGTGTTCTTCCGTTTCGACGTCTTTATCGTGCGCGCCTTTGGCGGCCCGGCCGCCGAGCGGTTGGTGGGGCAGTACAATACGCCGTACACGCTCCTCAACATCGCCATGATCATCCCACCGGCGGTGACCTTTGCCGTGTTTCCGCTGCTGTCGCGACGGGCGGGCGGTGAGCGGGCCGGCCTGGCCGCGGCGCAAAACCGCACGCTCCAGGTGTTGCTGCTGCTGGCCTTTCCGCTGGCGATGGGCCTGTCGGTGCTGTCCCACGACCTGATCCAGCTTTTTACGCGCCGGCAGTTCCCCGATTATCAACCTTCGATAGCGGTGCTGGCCATTCTGGCCTGGTTCCTGCCCTTGTCCTTCGTCAATGGCCTCATTCAGTATGTGCTCATTGCCGTGAACCGGCAGGCGGCGATTACGCGGGCCTTTGTGATCGGGGCGGCCTTTAATCTCCTGGCCAATCTGGCGGCCATGCCCATTGCCACCTACGCCTCTGGACAACCGGTCTGGGGCCTGTACGCCGCCGCGGTGATCACCATCCTTTCGGAGGTGGTACTGTACCTGGTGTTCCTCCCGCTGCTGCGGAGCGAAGCCCTCGCCCCGCCCTTGCTGGCGCTGGCCTGGCGTCCCCTGGTTGCGGCGCTGGCAATGGGGGCGATCATGGTGAGCGTGATGGCGATGCTCCCCGATCATGCCGGGGCCATCGTTCCTGGATGGCCGGGCAGCCTCGCGGCGGCCCTGCTGGCGCCGCCGGCCTATGGCCTTGCGTTATGGGTCGTAGGCGGCATCGGGGCCACGGAACGTGATCTGGCGCGGCGGATTTTCAGCAGAGGCGACGCGTGAGAATCCCCTTTCCCCGGTCAGGCGCGTTGCAACCTCGTTTCGAGAGTCTCGCCCACACCTCCACACCTCTACACCTCCACGGGCCGGTCTACTCCAGCACGTAGATCAGCGGCTCGCAGCCGTCTTGCATAAGCAACACGACCGCCTCGCGGCGTGGGTCGTATGTGGCGAGCACCTCGTCGAGGTTCGGTGGCCAGTCATCGCTGCCGGCGTCGGCGGGGTAGTAAGCGATGGGAGCGTGACCCGTCGCGGTACGGAGATCGATTCCGCGCAGGTCAATCTCGATTACCCCACGCCCATCCCGGGGATAGGACTGCCGGGCGAACTGGAGCAACTGCTCGCTGATCACGCTCACGTAGCTCTCGGCGATGTCGGTAAGGGGCGCGGCGGGATCGTTGAGGAGGCGGCGCAAGCGCGCGAGGGCCTGTTGCTGCTGGTTCATACTGGCTCTCCTGAGGTATAGCAAACCCTGCTGGCTAACGTGATCGGTGGGGAAACCGGGTTGCCCCAACTCCTTGCCTGACAGGAACGACGGTGACAGGATCCGGAGTATTGTGCCAGGGAAAAGCGGGTTTCCCTGCGCTGCTACGGGACGAGAGGAGCGGGGAGCATGAAACGCTCCCAGGACCGTTCCTACATGGCCGTATTGTTACTTGCGCTCTATGATACCAGAGGGTCACACGATACGCGATGACAGGCTGATCATTCGGCGAGGCGAGTGCCGGTGGAAGGGCCAGTGCCAATCACTGGCGCCCCATCTGATACCAGTTTCTGTTGACATGCGCATCAGCGCCACGTCTTACCAGAACGCTATAGCAGTCCTACGCCATCTCTCACCTGCGACCGTGCGTAAGAACGCAGCGCGCTGCGTCCTTACGGGTACATCTGATACTCCGGGCTTCACAACCTCAAGAGGACTGCTACATTTACGCCAATCCGCAATCCACGATCCGCAATCCGCAATCCGCAATCCAAAATCCAAAATCGTATGAGCGCCTCCTGAACCGCCTCTCACGCTCCTGTCAGCCGCCGGCGATCAGCGGTGCAAGGCTCGCTCATTCACTCCGGACGACCTCCGCGTTACACTGGAGGCAGCATGCAACGCATGGCTGAGGTGGCGCGAGCCTTCTGCCGGCGTTGCACCCGTACCAGGGTTGAAAGGAGGGTTCTATGGCTGGCATCTGGCTTCACCGTCGCGGCGCACACCTGATCGCCGCTGTGCTGATCGCCGTCCTGGCGCTCAATACCGTCCCCGTTGCCAGCGCCGCCCCCTTCGATGGCGGGCGCGAGCGTTTCGCCGACGAACGCTTCGCCCGGGTCTGGAGCCGCACCGACTCCGAGTTGGTGCGGGGCGGGCGTAGCTGGTACTGGGGGCCTGGCCCGTGGTTCGACTACGCCGAGTTCTACCGGCAGGGCGTGAATGGTTTGCGCACGGTTCAGTACTTCGACAAGGCGCGCATGGAGTTGAACAACCCTGCGGATCGCTCGGGGCCGAATCAGGGTGTGACCAACGGATTGCTGGTGAAGGAACTGGTGAGCGGGCGTTTGCAACTCGGCAACGACCCCTTCGATGTCGATCAGCGCGCTCCTGCCGACGTTCCGGTGGCCGGCAACCCGCGCGACGCCAATCCGAACGCGCCCGGTTACGGCGCCTTTGCCGGGGTCGCCACGCTCGACAACGGCTACCGCGACCCGCAGCGCCTCAGGGAACGCATCGCGACCACGATCGATCGGAGCGGCACGATCGGCCAGCGTCCGGAACTGGCAACCGCCGAGACCGAGATTGTCCAGTACAACACCATCACCGGCCACAACATCCCGCGCGTCTTCTGGCAGTTCATGAACCAGCAGGGGCCGATCTTCGACGGGGTGGTGCGGCGCGGTCCGGTGGTTGACTGGTTGTTCACGATGGGGCTGCCGATTACCGATGCCTACTGGACGCGGGCACAGATCGGGACCAGTGAGCAGGACGTGCTGGTGCAGCTCTTCGAGCGCCGGGTATTGACCTACGTGCCGAACAACCCGCCCGGCTACAAGGTGGAAATGGGCAACGTGGGCCAGCACTACTTCCAGTGGCGTTACCCCCATCTGGGCACGCCCTGGGCCTCGCCGCTCCTCGATCCGCCCCTTGTCTACGCCTCGGACATCGATACCGGCAGCCACTGGGAGCTGTACCACCCCAACATTTTCGGCGAGGGCTACCGCATCACACGCAATGCTGCCGAGACGGTGGCCTTCTCCTGGCGACGGAGCTGGGATCCTGGCCAGATTCGCCTGCTGGTCGACTCGCGGCGCAGCAACCCGAATTACCGGCAGATCTACACCTTTGATCCGCCGGCCTTTTTCGACGGCGACTTCGCATGGAACGCCGGCGTGACGCGCCTGAGCTACAGCGATGGCACGCCGCCGCCGTCCAGCGGGCCCTTCCCCGGCTACCTGCCCAGGGGAACGGCGAGCGACTACAACGCCAACGTCTCGCCCGATGGAACAAAGATCGTCTTCGTCTCCGACCGGGAGAACGGGCAGGAGTTGTACCTGATGCCCTTCTCGGGCAACTTCCCGGTGCGGCTCACCACGCAGGGCTGTACCAACGAGACGCCCACCTGGTCGCCCGACGGACGGCGCATCTACTGGGCAAGCAACTGTGACGGCGACTTCGAGTTGTACCAGGCCGATGTCGTGTACAACTACGATAGCCAGTACGCCGTTGACGCGCGCCTGGATCGGGTGACGAAGCTCACCAACAACAGCTTCGACGATCGCTTTGCCCGGATTGCGCCCGACGGGCGCACGATCGCCTACTCGATCAACCCCAACGGTGATTGGGATCTGGCGCTCTACGATCTGAACACCGGGCGCACGCGGGTCCTGATCCAGGGGCCGGGTAATACCGAGGCCCCGACCTGGTCGGCTAACGGGTTCAGTCTGGCCTATGCCGCCGACACCGACGGCGATTATGATATCTACACGCTCGATCTCATCACTGGCATGACCCGGCAGATCACCATCAACACCGCGCAGGATCGCTGGCCCCTGTGGGCGCAGTGAGAAGACAATCGCCGTCCGGGGAGGCTGAGCCTCCCCGCACCCCCGGTTCTGCCCGTGGCGAGCGAGCGCCCCGGCGAAGTCAGAAAGCGCCTGCCGCCACGGGCGGAACAAACAAGCGGAGGGCGGAGGGCCATGCCCTCCGCCCTCCGTGAACGCTTCCCCGAGGGCTGTAGCGTGTCCCCTCCAAAACTACCGCTTCACGCGGAAGGCGTTCATCCCCGCGAAGCGCGCCGCCACACCCAACTCCTCCTCGATGCGGAGCAGCTGGTTGTACTTCGCGATGCGATCGGTGCGGGCGGGGGCGCCGGTCTTGATCTGCCCGGCGTTGGTCGCCACCACCAGGTCGGCGATGGTCACATCTTCGCTTTCGCCCGAGCGATGCGAGACCACAGCGGTCCAGCCGTTGCGCTGGGCCATACTGATCGCGTCAAGGGTCTCGGTGACGCTGCCGATCTGGTTCAGCTTGATAAGGATGGAGTTGCAGGCATCTTCTTCGATCGCCCGCGCCAAACGCGCCACGTTGGTGACCAGGAAGTCATCGCCGACCAGTTGCACCTTATGGCCGAGCTTCTGGCGCAGCAGCTTCCAGCCCTCCCAGTCGTCTTCGTGGAGACCGTCTTCGAGGGAGATCAGCGGGTAGTCGTTGGCGATCTTGACCCAGTAGTCAACCATCTCCTCGGAGGAGAGCACCCGACCTTCGCGCTTGAGGTGGTACTTGCCGTCCTCGTAGATCTCGCTGCAAGCCGGGTCCATGGCGAGCATAATCTGCTCGCCGAGACGATAGCCGGCCTTCTCGACCGCTTCGGTGATCAACTGCAACGGCGCCTCATTGGAGGGCAGGCTGGGAGCAAAACCGCCTTCGTCGCCCACGGTGGTGCTCAACCCACGGTCGTGGAGCACCTTCTTCAGGCTCTGGTAGATCTCGGCGCCCCAGCGGATGGCCTCGTGGAACGACTCGGCGCCCACGGGCATGATCATAAACTCCTGGAAGTCGGTGGAGTTCGCGGCGTGCTGGCCGCCGTTCATGATGTTGAGCATAGGCACGGGCAACACATGGGCGTGGACGCCGCCGAGGTAGCGGTAGAGCGGCAGGCCCAGGGCGCTGGCGGCGGCCTTGGCGACTGCCATAGAGACGCCGAGGATAGCGTTTGCGCCGAGCTTGCTCTTGTTGGGCGTTCCATCGAGCGCGATCAACTCGCGGTCAATAGCGATCTGCTCGGTGGCATCCATGCCGATCAAGGCCTCGGCGATATCTTCCTTAACCGCCTTGACGGCTTTGAGCACGCCCTTGCCGCCGAAGCGGGCCTTGTCGCCATCACGGAGTTCCAGCGCCTCATGGACGCCGGTGGACGCGCCGCTGGGCACGATCGCCCGTCCGATGTCGCCACTTTCCAGGTGGACGTCCACCTCTACCGTTGGATTTCCGCGCGAGTCCAGAACCTCGCGGGCGACGATCTCTTCGATCAGCGTGGACATGTTCCCTCCGAATCTTCAGGCATGACCCAGACCAGCGTGATACTCGGCAGTCTGTAAACCAGGTGTTTCGCTACACCCTTGCCCCCTCCCCAACCCTCCCCCGCTGGGGGAGGGAGGCCGGATCCTCTCCCCAACGGGGGAGGCCAGGAGGGGGGCGGAAATGCCAGGAAACTTCATTTACAGACTACGCAGCAGTCTGTAGCGGGAGAGGCGCTTCGCGAACCGCCCCTGCCGGCGGGCGGAACGCCCGCGTACCTGGTTCAAGGTGGCGGAGAACTTCGTTTACAGACCACTCGGGCCGGCATTGCCGATACGGCGCCAGAGCGTACCCTGGCAGGTTGGTGCGTCGCCAGTATAGCATAGACGCGGATGCCGCGCCGCAGGCGGCAGAGCGCGCGTGCGAAGTGCAAATCGGACAAGCCGGCTGGTCCGGTGCTCCCGCAGATCGGCTAGTCCGCGTGCCGCTGACCAGGGCGTAGCACCAGCAGGGGCAGATCGATGCCGCGCAGCACTTTATCGGCGACGCTGCTGATGGCCACGCTGCGTACCGCGCTGCGACCGTGGGTGGTCAGGGCCACCAGGTCAACCGCAAGCTGGTGTGCGGTCTCAATAATTGCGCGGGCAGGCTGTTCGGCGTGCGACACCAGGGCGCCGGTCCCGGGGGGCGTCAGGCGTGCGGCTACGTCCTGAAGATACGCCGACGCGGCGGCCTCCTCGCGGGCCAGGGCAGCCTCATCGGGCCGGTACCGTTCGGGCAGGGGCAGGCTGATGGGTTGGGGAAGCGTATCAACGATCCGCAACAGGGTCAACGTGCCGTGGTCAATCGCGGCAAGCGCAGCGGCGGGCGCCAGAGCCTCTTCGGCCAGCGGCGAGCCGTCGAGGGGCACCAGCACCTGCCCGAAACGCACCGGTGACCCGCTTTCATGGCTTGAAGGGCGCAGCAGCAGGAGGGGCGCGTGGGCCTGCCGGGCCAGCGACTCGGCCACGCTCCCCAGCCAGAGCCGGTCAAAGCCGCTGCGGCCATGGGTGGTGAGCACGAT
This sequence comes from Chloroflexaceae bacterium, assembly GCA_034431835.1. Taxonomy (GTDB): domain Bacteria; phylum Chloroflexota; class Chloroflexia; order Chloroflexales; family Chloroflexaceae; genus JACAEO01. The sequence goes on from DAOUDA010000269.1 coordinate 13,682, forward strand.
CAGGTCGGCGTTGACGTCGCGGGCGTAGCGCAGCAGGGTGCGTACAACCGGGCCAGACAGGCGCACTGCCACCGGTTCGAGGTCATCGCCGGCCACGGTTGCGGCGGCGCGTTCCAGGTAGACCCGTTCGTGCTCGGCGGCAAGGGAATGGAGGCGCTCGTCTATCACCGGCAGCCCGTTGACAAAGATCGGGTCGCGGGCGTCCTCGGTGTGAACATGCACCAGGTGCAGGGCCGCGCCACTCGCGCGGGCGATGCGGGCCGCGGTCGGCAGCGCCTGTTCGGCTACCTTCGATCCGTCGAGCGGCGCCAGGATGGTACGGAACATCTTGCAGCCTCCTCGCTGCGATGGGGTTTCGCCGTGTGAACCTGCGTTCCGCCGGGGAGAGCTTAGAGGGCTGCGCCCTTCCGGGAAGTCTCTCCGACACGTCCCGTTGCGGAGTGTGTGGGAGGGCGTAGCCCTCCCAGGAAGACACTCTCGTTATCCCGTTGGCGTGCGGCGCAGCCGCATGGGTGGCCAACGTCAACCTGGAGGGTTCCTCTATGCAAGGGAGGGCTTGCCCTCCCTTGCACGGGGCAACCGGCGGAGAGTTAGCGCGCCGCGGGCGCCGCGCGCGAGGGCGACGGATCGCCGTGCGGGAGCGAGACCTCGCCGGGCGTAGGCGCGAGGGCGATGCGCAGAACCTCGTCCATCGAAGAAACCGGGATCAGGGTCAGATCCTTGCGCACCTTCTCCGGGAGATCGACGATGTCCTTGGCATTATCCTTCGGCAGGATGAAGGTGCGGATCCCGGCGCGGTGGGCGGCGAGGGTCTTCTCCTTCAGCCCGCCGATGCCGAGCACCTTGCCACGGAGCGTGACCTCGCCGGTCATCGCCACATCGCGCCGCACCGGTTTGCCGGTCATCGCGCTGATCAGCGCGGTGGTCAGGGTGATCCCTGCCGAAGGACCGTCCTTGGGCACCGCCCCTTCGGGGATATGCACGTGGATGTTGTGCTCCTCGAAGTAATTCGGGTCTATGCCCAGTTCGTTGGAGCGGTAGCGCACGTAGCTCATAGCCGCCTGGGCGCTCTCCTTCATAACATCGCCCAGTTGACCGGTGAGTTGCAGACCGCCCTTGCCCTTCACCGGCAACACCTCGATACTGAGGATATCGCCGCCGGTGGAGGTCCAGGCCACGCCGGTCGCGACGCCCACCTCGTCGTGCTCCTCGGCCAGGCCGAAGCTGAAGCGCTCGGGGCCGAGGTAGGCGGCGACATCGGCGGCATCGATGGTGTAGGCGCTCAACTCAGCCTCAGCGCCCGGCTCGCGCGCCGCTGCGACCTTACGCGCCACCTTGCGGCAGAGGCTGGCGATCTCCCGCTCCAGGTTGCGCACGCCGGCCTCGCGCGTGTACTCGCGGATCAACTTGGTCACCGCGGCGTCGGTGATATTGAGTTGATCCGGCTGCAGGCCGTGAAACTCGCGCTGCTTGGGGATCAGGAAGCCGCGGGCGATCTCCAGCTTTTCGTCCTCGGTGTAGCCGCCGATCTCGATGATCTCCATGCGGTCGCGCAGCGGGCCGGGGATCGGTTCGAGTTGATTGGCGGTTGCAATGAAGATCACCTTGCTGAGATCGAAGGGGATCTCCAGGTAGTGATCCGAGAAGGTGCTGTTCTGCTCGGGGTCGAGCACCTCCAGCAGGGCCGAGGTCGGATCGCCGCGAAAATCGGCGCCGATCTTATCCACCTCATCGAGCACGTACACCGGGCTATTCGACTTCACCGACTTGATGCCCTGGATGATCCGTCCGGGCATGGCGCCGATATAGGTGCGGCGGTGGCCGCGGATCTCGGCCTCATCGCGCACGCCGCCGAGGCTGGTGCGGATGAACTGCCGGCCCAGGGCGCGCGCGATGCTGCGGCCCAGGCTGGTCTTGCCCACGCCGGGCGGGCCGACGAAGCAGAGAATGGGGCTGCGCATCTTATTGCCGGCCAGCTTGCGCACGGCCAGATACTCCAGGATACGCTCCTTCACCTTCTCGAGGCCATAGTGATCCTCATCGAGCACCTTCTGGGCCTCGGTGATGCTGATTTCGGGATGCGTCTCCTCGCCCCAGGGCAGATTGGTGAGCCAGTCGAGGTAGGTGCGGATCACCCCCGCCTCGGGGCTGTTCATGCCCTGCTGGGCCAGGCGCTTCACCTCGTGGAGCGCCTGGCTCTTGACGTACTCCGGCGCATCCATCTCGTGGATCTTGCGCCGCAGTTCGTCGATGGGGTCATCGGCATCATCGTCTTCGCCCAGTTCACGGCGAATGACGCGCATCTGCTCGCGGAGGAAGTATTCGCGCTGGCTCTGGTCGAGCACCTCTTTGGTGTCCTGCTGGATCTTGGCCCGCAACTTCAACAACTCGAGCTGCCGGGCCAGCACCAGGTAGGCGCGCCGGAGCCGTTCGGCCGGGTCCAGCGTGTTGAGCACCTCCAGGCGATCCTTGAAATCAAAGGCCGGCCCCCAGGTGACGATATCGGCCAGATGGCCGGGCCGCTCGATGCGATGCACAAACTGCACCGCCTCCTGGGGCACTTCGCCCAGGTGGTCAACAAACTCGTCCACCTGCTGCTTGACCGTATCCATCAGGGCCTGGACCTCCATGCTGTCGAGGTCCGGGTCGAAAACGGGCACGCAGCGTACCCGGTAGAAGGGGGTAATCTGGACCGCCTCGAAGATGCGGGCGCGGTACAGGCCCTCCAGGATGACGCGCGCCGTGCCATCGGGCAGCTTGGCGAACTCATCGAGGCGCGCGATGACCCCGATCGGCGGCAACTGCTGGGGCTGGCTGCTCTTATAGCCCTCCAACTCAGACTCGCGCACAAAGATCAACAGCACTTCACGATGCTCTTCGTCCCAGGCCCGCTCCATGGCGCGGTACGACTTGCCCTGGGGCACCTGGAGCGGAATGGTCATATGCGGCATGATAACCATTTCACCGAGCACCACCAGCGGCAGGCGGCGTTCGAGGGACGGATCGTAGTCCATACTTTCTCCGCGCCCGACCGCATCGGAAGCGGTGTCGGGATGATTGGCGAACGGACGCTTTTCATTCTTCATCGGGATCCTCACCCTGGTGCGAACGGGTCGCATATTGTTTGCGGCACAGCCGCGTCAAACGGGTAATTACGTCTTTTCCTCAACGGCGATGACTCAGCCCTCTTCACAGCGGCAGAGCAGGTCGCGACCTGGTTACTGCTCGTGCTCGTCGTAGCCTGGAGAGTCCCCGCTGCCATCTCCACAACTCTCCACCTCCACGGATCGGTTATGTCGGACCGTGAAGCCACGCTCCCATTGAAACGTCCTGGTCCGAAACGGGCCTTATGCCCAGCGACCGCTTTCACCATGTTCAAGGACGCGGGTCATCCCCAGCAGTACCCGGTCGAGCAACTGGATCAGCACGTCCACTTCCTGATCGACCAGGTGGGCGAGCGCGGCCTGCATCTGCTCACGGCGGGCCTGTTTGATCTCGGCGATCAGCATGCGCCCGCGGTCGGTCACCACGACCATGACCTGACGCCGGTCACCGGGGTGACGTTTGCGCTCCACGAGCTGTTTCTCCGCCAGGCGATCGACCACGCCGGTGAGCGAGGCCGCCGACTGCTGGGTCGCTTCGGCCAGATCCGACATTTTACACTCCGCCGCGATCTGGTAGAGGTGCAGCAAAGTATAAAACTGGGGCAGGGTCAGACGGAAGCGCTCGTCGTCGAGCAGTTGCATAAACTGGCGCTGGGCCAACCAGCTGATTTGCATGATGGACTGTTCGATCTGTTCGAGGGGCCCTCGCTCGCCAGGGATCACCTGCTCGCGGATTTCTGAGGTCATGCGTGCATCTGCCGTTCCTATAGAATCGAGATTATCAACAGCCTTAAGTATATCAGAGGTCAGGCGCCACGGCAAGGGCGATCCCATATCCGTGTGCTGCGAGCGGGGCAAAGGTGCGTTATACTGGCAGGCGTAGGTTCGGAGCAGCGCGGGTGCGGGGTGAAGTTCTGGGAGGGCGCGGCCCTCTCAGAGACTAGCCTGTTCAAGGTGCGCGGCGAAGCCGCATGCGTCTCGACGACCTGGATGACCGGTTCGGGGGAGGCGCGGGGCGCAGCCCTCCGCCTCGGTTTCACCCGTGGCGGCAGCCTCTTCCTGGCCGTGCCAGGGCGCGATAGAAGACAGTGGCGGGGAGGCATCGCCTCCCCGCCACCCTCCCAACCCTAACGGTGTGAACCTGACCGGAATACAGCCATATACAGGGATGCAGAAACCCGGTTTTTCCATCCCTGCCAGAAGAGGAGTCTGAAGTGTCGAAGCCCTTCTCAGCTCTCTGGTGGCGCCTCGGCGCCGTCGTTCACTTCCCCCTCCTGCTGGAGGTGAAGGTCGGCGAGTTGACGCAGCGCGGTAAACAGTTCCACATCGAGAATCACGCCAGTAGGATAGCCCTTCTGCGTAACGATGATCGGCTGATGGTTGGCCCGCGAACGCTTAATCAACGCCGCCAACGAGGAAGCAGCTTTTGAGATCGGCACGACGCCCTGCTTCAAGTCAACGTCCAGCGTATACTTCTTCAGATCGACCACAATACCCTCCTGAACTATTCCATCCTTGGGGCTTATCCGGCGGAATTAGCGATGAAAGTTATACGAAGCCGACAGCCAGTGAGTCTTTTTGAGCTACGGGCCAAAAACTGCCGCGCGTGAGCGTTATTCCTGCATCCTAAGTTTGTCCGGCAGCAGCGATCTTTTTCGGACACCAGGGCCGACAAAAGATTATCTTACATTTTACACCATAAGTTGATTTTTGTTAAGTCATTTCTGTGGCTTCCGGCACGAAAAATTTCCCACTCCATCCCGGTATGCTTACCACGCTCGCCCTCAACCACGGTCCGCTGGCACTGCCCGCTTTTCTGCCCGATGCCACCCTTGGCGTGGTCCGCGCGGTGGATGCGCGCGACCTGCGCGAGGCGGGGGTTACGGCGCTGGTGATGAACGTGTTTCACCTGATGCAACGCCCTGGTTCTTCGACGGTGACAACGCTGGGAGGGTTGCACCGCATGGCGGCATGGGATGGACCAATTGTAACCGATTCGGGTGGTTTTCAGGCCTATTCGCTGATCCGCCAACAACCCGGGGCCGGGCGCTTGAGCGATGAGGGGCTGACCTTCCGGCCCGAGGGCGCCGAGCGCCCCTTCAAACTCACCCCCGAAAAGAGTGTACAGTTGCAACTGGCCTATGGCGCCGATGTGGTCATGTGTCTGGATGATTGCACCCACGTGGACGCCCCGGAAGATGAACAGCGCGCGGCCGTCGAGCGGACGATCCGCTGGGCGCGGCGCTGCCGCGATGAGTTCGACCGCCAGGTGCGCCAGCGCCGCCTGGGCGCGGCGCGCCCCTTGATCTTCGGCGTGGTGCAGGGCGGCGGCGATCTGGCCCTGCGGCGCCGCTGCGCCGAGGCGCTGCTGGAACTAGAGTTCGATGGCTTTGGCTTTGGCGGCTGGCCCCTCGACGCGCAGGGCAACCTGCTCCACGAGGTGCTGCACGTGACACGCCAGTTGATCCCCTCCCACCTGCCCATGCATGCCCTGGGTGTGGGCCATCCCGAAAGTGTGGCGGCCTGCGTCCGTATGGGCTACCAGCTCTTCGATAGCGCCCTCCCCACCCGCGACGCTCGCGCCGGCCGCCTCTACGCCTTCAGCGCCGACCCCTCCGCGCCGGGGTTCCGCCTCGCCGGACGCTGGTTCGAGACGATCTACATCGCCGATAAGAAGTTTGTCAAGGCGACCGCGCCGATCGCGCCGGGGTGCGATTGCCACACCTGCCGCCACTACACCCTGGGCTACCTCCACCACCTGCACCGCGCCGGCGAGACCTTGTACCTGCGCCTGGCCACTATCCATAATCTGCGCTTCATGACCCGGCTGATGGAATTATTGCGCGCCGAGGGCGCTTCCCGCCCGGCGCCCTCGGCGCGCGGGTAACCCCCGGTCGAGGCCCCCACCAGCGGCGTGTTATAATCTGGGATAGCTGATCGCGTTGAATAGCCATGCGGCTTCTGGGCGGCTTCGCCTCCCCTCGGACGGGGGACAGGGGAAACCCGGTTGCCCCGCACCCTTCCCGCCGGTATCGGGGCCGCAGGCGCCCTTCTATTCGGCAGGGGATGGGGAAACCCGGTTGCCCCGCACCCTTCCCGCCGGCCCCGGGGCCGCGGGCGCCCTCCCATGGGGTGGGGGCAGGGGGAACCTGGTTTCCCCAGACTTCTCCAGCCACTCTTGTTTATGGTAGGAGACTCCAGATGAACAACAGTTTTGGCGCTCGCTCCACGCTTCGGGTTGGCGGCAACGAGTACGAGATCTACCGGCTTGACAGCCTGGCGCGGCACGGGGTGACCCTCGAGCGTTTGCCCTACAGTCTGCGTATTCTGCTCGAAAACCTGCTGCGTACCGAGAATGGCCGCACCGTGACCGCCGATGATGTCCTGGCCCTTGCCAACTGGGACCCGCGGGCCGAGCCTGATCGGGAAGTGGCCTTTACCCCCGCCCGCGTCATTTTGCAGGATTTTACCGGCGTGCCCTGTGTGGTTGACCTGGCGGCCATGCGTGACGCGATGGCCGCCATGGGCGGCGATCCGGCGCTCATCAATCCCTTGCAGCCGGTGGAACTGGTGATTGACCACTCGGTGCAGGTGGATGCCTATGGCACCGAGGCGGCGTTGTTGATCAACCGCGATCTGGAGTTCGAGCGTAACAAGGAGCGCTATGCCTTCCTCCGCTGGGGCCAGACCGCCTTCCAGAACTTCAAGGTCGTGCCTCCTGGCAACGGTATCGTCCATCAGGTCAACCTGGAGTACCTGGCCCGCGTGGTCTTTTCCAGCGATGAGAACCCCCGCGCCACCGGTCCGGTGCAGGCCTACCCCGACACCCTGGTCGGCACCGATAGCCACACGACGATGATCAACGGTCTCGGCGTGCTGGGTTGGGGCGTCGGCGGCATCGAGGCCGAGGCCGCCATGCTCGGCCAGCCGGTCTCCATGCTCATTCCCCAGGTGGTCGGCTTCAAGCTCTCCGGCAGTCTGCCCGAGGGCGCCACCGCCACCGACCTGGTGCTCACCGTGACCCAGATGCTGCGCCAGAAAGGGGTGGTGGGCAAGTTTGTGGAGTTCTTCGGGCCCGGTCTTGCCGCCCTCTCCCTGGCCGACCGCGCCACCATCGCCAATATGGCCCCCGAGTACGGCGCGACCTGCGGCATCTTCCCGGTGGACGCCGAGACCCTGCGCTACCTGCGCTTCTCGGGCCGTCCGGCCGAGCGGGTCGCCCTGGTCGAGGCGTACGTCAGGACCCAGGGCCTTTTCCACGATGAGCATGCGCCCGACGCGGAGTACTCCGATGTGCTGGAGCTGGATCTGGGCAGTGTCGAGCCGAGCGTGGCCGGCCCACGCCGCCCCCAGGATCGCGTGGCGTTGAGCAAGGTCGGCCCGGTGTTTACCGGCGCGCTCCCGGGCATCCTCAGCCCGAAGGGTGAGGTTGACCCCGCCGCGTTGCAGACGCGCGTGCCCTGTACCATTGACGGCGAGACGGTGGAGCTGGGCCACGGCTCGGTGGTGATTGCCGCCATCACCAGTTGCACCAACACCTCCAACCCCTCGGTGATGGTCGGCGCCGGCCTCCTGGCCAGAAAGGCCGTCGAGAAGGGGCTGCGCGTCAGGCCCTGGGTCAAGACCTCGCTCGCCCCCGGTTCCAAGGTAGTAACCGAGTACCTTGACCGCGCCGGGCTGACCCCGTACCTCAACCAGTTGCACTTCAACACCGTCGGCTACGGGTGCACCACCTGCATCGGCAACTCGGGCCCCCTGCCCGAGCCGGTCTCACAGGCGGTCGAGCAGGGCAACCTGGTGGTGGCCTCGGTGCTCTCGGGGAACCGCAACTTCGAGGGCCGCGTGCAGTCGGAGGTGAAGGCCAACTTCTTGATGAGCCCGCCGCTGGTGGTGGCCTTTGCCCTGGCCGGGCGCATTGACATTGACCTGACCAGCGAGCCCCTGGGCGTGGGCGCCGATGGCCAGCCGGTGTTCCTCAAGGATATCTGGCCGAGCCACGCGGAGATCCAGCAGACGATTGACGCGGCGATCCAATCGGAGATGTTCCAGCGCAGCTACGCGCAGATCTTCGTCGGCGACGAGCACTGGGAGAACCTGGACGTACCGACCGGCGACCGTTTCGCCTGGGACCCGCAGAGTACCTATGTGCGCCGGCCGCCCTATTTCGACCACATGTCCGAGGAGCCGCCCGCGCGGGTGCCCGAGATCGAGGGCGCGCGGGTGCTGGCCCTGCTCGGCGATAGCATCACCACCGACCACATCTCGCCCGCAGGGAGCATCAAGGCCAGTTCGCCCGCCGGCCGTTACCTGATCGAGCGCGGCATCGAGCCGAAAGACTTCAACAGCTACGGGTCGCGCCGCGGCAACGATGAGGTAATGGTCCGCGGCACCTTCGCCAATGTGCGCCTGCGGAACCGCCTGGCCCCCGGCACCGAGGGCGGGTTTGCCCCCTACCTGCCCACCGGCGAGATTCTTCCACTCTACGACGCGGCCATGCGCTACAAGGCCGACGGGACGCCGCTGCTGGTTATCGCCGGCAAGGAGTATGGCTCCGGCTCCAGCCGCGACTGGGCCGCCAAAGGGCCATACCTCCAGGGCATCAAGGCGGTGATCGCCGAGAGCTTCGAGCGCATCCACCGCTCGAACCTGGTCGGCATGGGCATCCTGCCGCTGCAATTCAAGCCGGGGGAGAGCGCCGAGAGCCTCGGCCTGACCGGGCGCGAGGTCTACGACATCCTCGGGCTCCAGGAGGCCGTAGCGTCGGGGTTTGCCGCCGGACGAACGCTCACCGTGCGCGCTACCGGCGACAATGATATGGTCAAGACCTTCGAGGTGATTGCCCGCATTGACACGCCCCAGGAGTTGCAGTACTACATCCACGGCGGCATCCTGCAGTACGTGCTGCGCCAGCTCCTGGCGGAGTCGAAGCAACCCGCCCAGGGAGCGTAGGGAGACCCCGGATGGGAGGGTCCGGGAGGGCGAAGCCCTCCTGGACCCTTTTCCGCGTCCTGCAGGGGTATGGGGAAACCTGGTTTCCTCGTCCCCCTTCCTGATGGGGTTAGAAGGGTGAAGCCCTCCCCACCTACGCGATCGTCCCCACCATCCGCCGGCGGGTAGCCACGGCGACGGCGAAGAAGCCGTACACCATATGGAAGAGGTAGGTGAAGGGGAAGAGCGTAAAGAGGGCCAGCCCAAGCGCCGCGTGCACGAACACGATCCCCGGCACGAGTTCCAGCCGCGCGAACAGCTCCGTCCAGATGATGCAGAAGATCAGCGTCCGCACGAGCATGCGGTCCCAGGGCCGCCGGCCGGCCACGCGCACGCCCCGCGACGCCTCGTCCATATCAGAGACGATCGCCGAGCTGCGCCGGCGCAGCAGGGTAATCATCAGGGCCATGTTCCCGACCACGGCAAAGCCGACCGCCACCCAGGTCACGGCGACGAAGACCGGCGCCAGGCTGCCGAAGAGGAAGTGGGACTGTAGCGCCTCGCCGTTCCCGAAGACAATCGCCAGCAGGTTGGAGGGACTGGTGTTGTGGCTATGTTCGAGGTGCCGGGCCACGTCGGGCACGGGCTGGCCCGCCAGCAGGCGCGCGCCCAGGATCAGCGCCGAGAGGGTATAGCCGGTGACCTCGGTGATGATGGCGATGTGGTAGGCGATCAGGCCGTAGCCCCAGAGCGAGTTGGATTTGCGGTGGAAGTGAGCGAACGGGCCGAGCAGCACTGCCTTGAGCGCCGCGCCTACCGGCATGCGTGGCGGAGCGCCGATAAAGTTCGGCGTCACGCCCCGAAAGTGCTGGCGGAACAGCAGGGCCTTGAGCAGGCGCCACATGCGCAATCCCAACCCGACGAGAAAAATCGTAAAAACGATGGGCGCAACGATGTCCAGAATAGTGATGAGCATTGCGGGGCCTCCTTCCCATGTCAGCAGTTCGGGCACTCGGCCAGCTCGCGCAGGCCACGCAGTTGATCCATCACACTGGGGTGCGTGGCGGCGAAGCGCTTGACGATCGGGTCCTGCTCCAGCCAGTCCACCAGTTGGCCGAAGTCGGGCAGGTGCGCCAGTTGCGCCAGGCGGCCCCCCATACTGTGTGCGTCGAAGAAGTCCGGGTCCCGTCCGATCAACTCGGCAGGCATGTACATCCGGTCGAGTTCGCCGCGGCGGGCCAGGGCCTGCTCCATCGCGTCGTAGACCACCTCGAACAGCACCTGCACCATCCGCTCGCCCGGCTGCGCCAGCCCGTAGACGTTGCAGGTATCCTCCAGCGACAACGAGCAGACCACGCACGGCGTTGTGACGCACTGCGCGCCGGTGAGCTGGATCTGGTTGGCCTTCAGCACCGAGATCGTGCGCCGCAGCTCGGTGTTTTCGGGCAGGCGCATGCCGCCCGCCCCGCCGTTGCAGCAGTAGTTGTACTCGCGGTTGGGCGTCATCTCCACGAAGTCGGTGGTGACGTAGCTCAGGATCTCGCGGAAGATCTCGCCCAGACCGGAGAGGCGCGTGGCGTAGCAGGGGTCGTGCAGGGTGATCCGGGTGTTCACCGGTTCGACCGGCAGGCGGCCATCCTTGATCAGCTCCAGCATCAGCGCGTCCACGCTGACCACCGGGTACTTGAATGGTCGCCCAAGAGTCTCGGAGGCCTCGGCATAGAGTGTCCGCGCATCACACCCGCATTCCACCAGCAGGATCTGCTTGACCCCGAGCCGATCCGCCTCTTCCTCCCACTCTTCCAGCATCACCCGCGACAGTTGGTGATGCACGGCGATGTGGTCAATCTCGGTGCCGGTGTCAACCACCCGCGGCGAGACGGTGTAGCTCACGCCAGCCGCATTGAGGATCTTGACCATCTTGATGCCGTAGTCGGGGATCTTGGTATTGCCGGCGGCCGGACAGACGAAGAGCATATCGGCGCCGTGCACATCCACGGGCACCTCGATGCCCTCATTCTGGAGGAACAGGCCGACGCGCCCGATGACCTGCGGGATGGTCAGACCAAAGCTGTGCCGCAGATCGTCGGTGTTCTTAATGATGGACTTGATCGTAGGATTGGCCAGGCTGAGACCAGCGTCGGTATAGGCTGCCCGCGCCAGGCGCACAATGCGCCTGGTGCTCAATCCAAGCGGACAGGTCAGGGTACACCGGCCACAGGCGGTACACTGCCAGAACGCCTGCATCCGTTCGCGGACATCCTCGAGGGTCGGCGCCTTGCGCAGCCCGAGCGTCGTGGCGACCCGGCCCTCCAGGGTCATGTACGAGTGGTACACATCGCGGATGAGTTCGGTTTTGTAGGTCGGGTGGAGCTTCTCATCGCCGGTTGCGAGGTACCAGGCGCAGGCATGACCGCACAGCTTGCAATCGATGCACGCTTCGAGCGTGATCACGTCCTCGGGGGTCATGTTGCGCTCCAGGGACTCGACGAATGCCTTCAGCTCACCTTCCATAACCTCTGCTCCTTCGTTGCATTACCCTTTGTCGCCACCGCTCGAATGGATTGGCACAGGAAACCATGCCAGTGCGCTGCTGCGCCCTCGCTAACGTGCTCCTGGAATGGCCGATCCTGCCGGAGTTATATCAAATCCGCCGTGTTTGTGCGCGTGAGAGGATATTCAGAAAGAGCCGCGGGCTCCTCCGTGGGAAAAGGATGCGCACTAGCGAACGGGGTCTGATATTATACCCCTTCGGGAGCCTTCCTCTTCGACGTTATTCGTTTCACAATGAATGGTTGGTGTCCGCACCGTCGTTGAGCCGAAATATAGCAGGGGAAAAATCTTTTTCAAGACCATCATCCACCGTGTTTAGTTGTGAGTTGACAACTTTACGCGCGGGATACCGATAACGTTCGAGCATAAAAGAAAGGATTATCCCAACTTTGCACTATAATGGCAGATTATATTGCCATCGTGCAAGGGGGGATATGATAGGGATACCGAACACTACCCTTCGATGCCATCGGAGGATGGATGGTTGGGATAGATTGTTTTTTGGGTTGTCGAGTTGCGGGAGGGCGATACTGGCGCCTGTGTATGCAGCATGCGCCGAGGGTAGTAGCCCAGGCTCTTGAGCTTGGTGGCGATCGTCTGGACCGTTGGCAGTTCATCATCAGTGTAGCCAAAGTCGCTCACCAGGCGGCGGCGCACCTCGGCTGCGCTCAGACAGGCCACGCGCGGGTCGCTGCCGCACTGCGGGTCGGGATCGAGGCGCCGCTGCTGTTCAATCAGCGCGCAGATGTCGGCCAGGAGCCGCGGCAGTCGCTCTTCGGCGCGGTGCCGTCCGTGAGAGGCGGGCGGGCTCAGGTCCGTTTCACCCATCTCAAGCTCACGCAGGCCCTTGCGGATGGTTACCCGGCTCCAGCCCAGTTCGCGTTCCGCCAGACGCTGGCCACCCGGTCCAAGCTCCTTGACGGTGAGCGCCATAAAACGCCGGCGATCGCGCCCCTTGAGCTTGCGCGCCGTTTCGATCAGCAGCTCCTTGAGTGACGCGGTCAACTCCATCGCTGCCGTACTGCCTTCGCGAGGGGCCAATGACCGCCAGTGCTTCTGCCGTCGCGCGCTGCATCGTTGCACTATGCGGCCTGAGTGGGAACCGCTATGGGGAGGCCCAGGGTCGCACGTCCCCGTGCCTCTCCAATGGGTGAAGGAGAAGCAGGGTTGCTCCGAGGGCGTAACCCTTCCTGTCGGGAAGGCGTTTCACACTCACGTGGCGCGATCAGCTAACGCGAAACTTCTGCTTATCGAAAGTATGCCAGAATCGATCTGAGATCACAACGCTCAGAATGGGTTGTGATGGGCGTACCCGATCGGGTGGGGAAAACTACCCACGTCCTATACCATGGGGGGGTATGTCCCGGGCCGGTTCGAGGAGATGGGGAAACCCGGTTTTTCCTCGTCCCTGCCAGGGGAAGGGGTATGGGGTTCACACCTGCGTTACCGTTGGAGGGGTTCGGGGGAGGCTGTGCCCCCCCGAACCCCTCCACACCTCCCTCGAACGGCAACCTGGAAGGCCGCGTGGCGAAATCATGCCCTGGGCCCCCAATATCACCAATTTCACACGGCTATTGTCTCTTCATCAGACAGCCATGCCACGTTTGTGATCGCCATCCACGCCCCTCCGTGCTATGCTGAAGATGGCCGCAGTATCGCTCAGGTTCCGGCGATCGCGACCCCATCGGAACCAGTCTGGCCCGTCGGTGCGCGCCACCGGCGCGCATCCAGATCCATCCTCAGGAGGTGTGCGATGAAACGGACCGTTCTTGCCAGTCTGTTCGCGGTGTTCGCCGCGGCCCTGCTGGCCCTGCAGCCCGTGCTGGCCGCGCCCGCTATCGGCAACGATAGCTTCCTGCGCGTCTGGACCCGCCAGGATTATCCTGTTTCCCAGGGCCTGACCGATCGCTCCTGGACGTGGGGCCCCGCGCCCATCAGCGGAATCATGCGCGAAACCTACATCGAAGGCATTGACGGTTTGCGCACCGTGCAGTACTTCGATAAGAGTCGCATGGAGATCAATGATCCCACCGCCAATCCCAACAATCTCTGGTATGTTACCAATGGCCTGCTGCCGATCGAGATGATGACCGGACGCCTGCAGCTCGGGAACAACCGCTTCGAGCAGCGCGGGCCCGCCCGCATCAGCGCCATCGGCGACCCGGGCCAGTACCCCACCTACGCCGACCTGCTGCCGGTCTACCAGAGCCCCGGCGCCGTCAACCCGAATGATCTGGGCCGGCCCGCGACCGGCTTCCTCAACCCCGATGGTTCGATCACCGGCTTCAACGATTTCGTCAACGACCCCAACACCATCCTGGTGCTGGGTGACAACAACCACGGTGTGGCCAGGGTCTTTATCGACTTTATGAATCAGCGGGGGCTGGTCACCGAGGGGGGCCGCAACGTGATCGGCCGGGTCTACGATCCGCTCTTCGTCTTCGGGCTGCCCGTCACCGGGGCCTACTGGGTCAAGTCCAAGGTCGGCGGCAAGGAGGTGCCCATCCTCTTCCAGGTCTTCGAGCGCCGCGTGCTGACCTATAACCCCGCCAATCCGCCCGCCTTCCGCGTCGAGATGGGCAACGTTGGCCTGCACTACTACCAGTGGCGCTACGGCCGGTAACGCTGGGGAGGTTCTGGGAGGGCCATGCCCTCCCAGGATAACTCTTTGCTGTCCTGTCGTTCTGCCGTGAACACGGCCGGTTGAGGGGGTGTGGGGAAACCTGGTTTCCTCACACCCCCTGCCTGCTGGGAGGGTTCCTACCCCTCCAGCAGCAATGCTTCCGGATCCTCGATCAACTCCTTGACCCGCACCAGGAAGCGCACGGCGGTGCTGCCGTCGATCAGGCGATGGTCGTAACTCAGGGCCAGGTACATCATCGGGCGAATGACGATCTGCCCGTTGACCACCACGGGCCGTTCTTCGATCTTGTGCATGCCGAGGATGCCGACCTGGGGCGTGTTCAGGATAGGCGTGGAGAGCAGCGAGCCGTAGACGCCGCCGTTGGTGATGGTAAAGGTGCCGCCCTGCAGATCGGCGAGGCTCAGGGTCCCCTCGCGCGCGCGGCGCGCCAGTTCGGCGATCTCCTGCTCGAGTTGCGCGAAGCTCTTGCGGTCGGCGTCGCGCACGACCGGCACCACCAGCCCTTCCTCGACACCCACGGCCACGCCGATGTCGTAGTAGTACTTCACCACCACTTCGTCGCCCTGCAACTCGGCGTTGACCATGGGGAAGGCTTTCAGCGCCCCGACGACGGCGCGGGTGAAGAAGGACATGAAGCCCAGGCTCACCCCGTGGCGTTCCTTAAAGGCGTCCTTGCGCCGCTTGCGGAGCTCCATGACCGCGCTCATATCCACTTCGTTGAACGTGGTGAGCATCGCCGCGGTCTGCTGGGCCTCGACGAGCCGGCGGGCGATGGTCAGCCGGCGCCGGCTGAGGCGCTGGCGCTCCTCGTGGCGCCCGGAGGCGGGCGCCGGCGCCACGGGGCGGGCTGCCGGCGCTGGCGCGGGCGGGGGCGCTACCGCGGCGGGAGTTGCGGCCACCGGCGCGGGTCGCGCACCCCCTGGCGCCTGAACGCTGCGTAGCACGTCTTCTTTAGTGATCCGTCCGCCCGGCCCGGTGCCCGCCACCTCCCGCAGATCCACCGCGTACTCCGCGGCTACGCGCTGCGCGGTCGGCGTTGCCAGCACCGCCGCGCCATTGCCGCCGGATGTTTCCACCTCGCGCATCTCCGGCTCAACCGGGGCCATCACCGCTGGCCCGGCCGCGATGGCCTCCGCTCGTGGCGCCGTGCCCGCCTCGATGGCGCCCAGAACGTCGCCGATCCCCACCGTCGCGCCCTCTTCCTTCAGAATCGCCGTCACCACGCCGGCATGATCCGCCGCCACCTCCAGGTTCACCTTGTCGGTCTCAAGCTCAACCACCGGTTCACCCGCGGCGACCGTCTCGCCGACCCGTTTCAACCAGCGGGCCACCGTCGCCTCGACAATCGACTCGCCCAGCGAAGGGACCTTAATTTCGTAGGCCATGGCCTGTTTCTCTCCGGCGCCGGTCCTACAACGACGCTTCACCTTCCAGGGGAGGATAGAAGGGGCGCAGCTCCTCCGCGACGCTTGCCGAGACGAAGCGTCGTCGTAGGACCGGCAGTCAGTCGCGGTTCAGCTTTCGTGTCTCAGCTTTAACGGCGCACCTGGCACATGCCGATACAAACCTGTCAGGTGCGGCAGTTCAGTCCCGCGTCTGTTTAGCGGCAAGCCGCGCTGCTACACCTGACAGATCGTTGCATGTTTCAAACGAGCTTGACAGTCTGGCCCCCACCTTCCCACCTCCACACCTCCACACCTCCACACTTCCACACCTCCACAGACCGGTCAGGTGCAGCGGTGGAGCAACTGTCAGGCAGGGAGGCCCGCGTTTGAACCATGCTTCAGACCTTGCCCCCGGCTACCCTACGATCCCGCTGGTGGCCGTCGCCGCTACCGGCGCGCCGCGCGCCGCTTCGCGCAGAATGCGCTGCTGCTCGACCACGTGCGCGCTGTGAATGCCCTCGGCCGTCGAGGCCGACTCCGGGCGGCCAACGTAGCTCAGCGGCAGCGAGGGAGGCAGCAGCGCCCGCAGTTTCGGGGCGATGTAGTTCCACGCGCCCATGTTCTGCGGCTCCTCCTGCAGCCAGACCACCTCCTGCACCTGCGGGTAGCGCCCCAGCGCCGCCTTGAGCTGCTCCTCGGGAAACGGGTAGAGCATCTCGATCCGGAGCACGTCCACGCTGCCGCGGACCTGCTCGAACTCGGCGGAGGAGAGCAAATCAATCGCCACCTTGCCGCTGCACAGGATGAGGCGCGTCACCTCGGCGGGGTTGGGGGCCTCGGCGCCCAGATCCAGCACCGGTTGGAACTGGGTCTGGGTCAGATCGCTCAACGAGGACGCGGCGCGCGGGTGGCGCAGCAGGCTCTTGGGGGTCATCACCACCAGGGGCCGGGGATGCACCGGCAGGGCCGATGCCTGGTAGCGCAGCAGGTGGAAGTACTGCGCCGCGGTCGTCGGGTTCGCCACGCGGATGTTGTCGGTCGCGCAGAGTTGCAGAAACCGCTCCAGGCGCGCCGAGGAGTGCTCCGGGCCCTGACCCTCGTAGCCGTGCGGGAGCAGCAGGACCAGCGCCGGGTCCACCGACCACTTGGCGCGCCCGGAAACGATGAACTGGTCAATGATCACCTGCGCGCCATTGGCGAAATCGCCGAACTGGGCCTCCCAGATCACCAGGGTGCCCGGCGCATGGGTGCTGTACCCGTACTCGAAGCCCAGCACCGCCGCCTCGGAGAGCGGGCTGTTGTACACCGCGAACGCGGCTCGCGCCTGGGGGATGTGGTGCAGGGGGATAAAGCGCTCCCCGGTCATCACGTCGTGCAGCACGAGGTGGCGCTGGCTGAAGGTGCCCCGCTCGGTATCCTGCCCCGAGATGCGGATCGGCGTGCCATCGGCCAGAATGGCGGCGAAGGCCAGCGTCTCGGCGTGGGCCCAGTCGATCCCCCCTTCGTCGTGGATGCTCTGGCGGCGGCGCTGCAACATGCGTTCCAGCTTCGGATGCGCCGTAAAGTCCTCCGGTCGCTCGAGCAGCGCCTCGTTCAGTTCCAGCAGCTTCTGGCGCGAGATGGGCTTGGCGAAGACCTTGTTGCGCATCTGGTTCACCACCGGCGGCGCGGGGGGCTGCGGGGGCGCCTCGGCCGCCAGGCGCTGCCGCTCGCGCACCGTATCGAAGGCGTGCTGCAGCTTCGTCATCACCGCCTCGACCCGCGCCTCGGCCTCTTCGTGGGTGATCAGGCCCCGGCGCTCCAGTTCCTGGGCCCACAGGGCCCGCACCGTCGGGTGGTTGCGGATCTTCTCGTACATGCGCGGCTGGGTAAACTCCGGCTCGTCACCCTCGTTGTGCCCCCAGCGCCGGTAGCCCACCAGGTCAATCACGAAATCCTTCTGAAACTTCTCACGATAGGCCCAGGCCATGCGCGCCACCGCGATGCATGCCTCGACATGATCGGCATTGACGTGCGCCACCGGCATCTCGAAGCCCCGCGCCAGGTCGCTGGCGTACAGCGTCGAGCGCGAGTCGCGCGCATCAGTAGTGAAACCGATCTGATTATTCAGAATAATATGGATCGCTCCGCCCACGCGGTACCCCGCCAGGCCCGACAGGTTCAGCGTCTCGGCGACGATGCCCTGACCGGGGAAGGCCGCATCGCCGTGGATAATGATCGCCAGGGCCTCTTTCTCGTCTTCGTAAGGGAAGCCGGGGCGCGTGCGTTTTTCCTGCGCCGCCCGCGTGCGCCCCAGGATGACCGGGTTGACAAACTCCAGGTGGCTGGGGTTGGGCGCCAGGGTGATCGGCATCTCGTTGATGCCGCTCTCGCGGTAGGCCTTGCGCGCCCCGAGGTGGTACTTCACATCGCCCGTCCATCCCAGATAGGTATCCTTGGAGTAATCGGGGGTCTGGAACTCGCTCAGAATGGAGAGGTACGGCTTGCCGAGAATATGGGCCAGCACGTTGAGCCGCCCGCGATGGGCCATGCCGATCACCACCTCCCGCGTGCCGGCCACCGCCGCGTTGCGGATGATCGCGTCAATCATCGGTACCAGCATGTCGCAGCCTTCGATCGAGAAACGCTTCTGGCCGGGGAAGGTCTTGTGCAGGAAGCGCTCGAAGGTCTCCACCTCGGTCAGGCGGTCGAGCAGTTCGCGCTGCCGATCGGCGTCCATGCCGCCGAAGAAGCGCCGGCTTTCGGCGCAGTCGCGGATCCAGGCGCGCTCTTCGTAGTTCTGGATCTGATCGGTCTCGTAGCCGATGGGGCCGGAGTAAATCTGCCGCAGCTTCTCGACCCCTTCGGCGGCATTGGCCGACTGGGCGGCGAGGGGCCCGCGCACGATATGCGCCGGGAGCGCCGCCAGGTCGGCGACGGTAACCCCGTGGCTCGCCAGTTCCAGCCCCGGGTCGCCGGGCGGGGGGCTGCCCAGGGGGTCGATCCGCGCCGCCAGGTGCCCTAGCTCGCGAATGTAGCGGATCAGCCGCGCCGCGCCGACGATCCGCGTCACGTCAAGTTGTGTCTGCCCCGAGGTCGCCAGTTCCGCGTCCGGCGGGCCGTACTGGCTGAAAAAGGCCCGCGTCGCCTCGTCTACCGTGGCCGGGTTGGCCGTGTAGCGCTCGTACAGCTCCACCAGGTAACCGGCGTTGGGCCCGTGGAATTGCCGCATGTTCATAGCGTGACTTCTTGCCTTGATCTTGCCGCGTGTTTGCTCGCCGCGCCCGGCGCCTCTGCCGCGCGCCGCTGACTGCCAGGTATTGTACCATGCCTGGAACCAGGCTTTTTGTGGCAGCGGTCACAAATAATTGTTGGGATGCGCGGATTGGCCGGCTACGGCCCTGCGCGCCCAGGGCGCGGCCTGCCCGGTGAACCGTGGTACAATGCGGCTTCGCCCATCGGATAGTGTTCACGTCTACCGAACACGTTCGCACCGCAGAAGGCGCGGAGGGCTTCAAAACGTTCACCCTCTACGTTCCTCTGCGCACTCGGCGGTACATCTGAACAGGTACCCCATCGGGCAGGGGTATGGAGAAACCGGGTTTCCTCGCATCCCAACAACCACAGGATGAAAAAGGTGCACGTCAACCTCGGCGGTGAACCGGTGGACCTGTTGCCCGAACGGGCGCTGTTCTGGCCGCGCGAGCGCACCCTGATCGTCGCCGATACCCACTTCGGCAAGGCCGCCAGTTTTCGCGCCACGGCCATCGCCGTTCCCGAGAGCGCCGCCGCCGACCTGGCCCGACTCACCGGCGCCCTGGAGCGCACCGGCGCCACCCGTCTGGCGCTGCTGGGCGACTTCCTCCACGCCCGCGCCGGCCGCGCGCCCGTCGTGCTCGCCGCCATCGCCGCCTGGCGCGCCGCCCATCCCCGCCTCGAGGTGTTGCTCGTGCGCGGCAACCACGATGCGCGCGCCGGCGATCCACCCGCGGCCTGGGGCATCACCTGTGTCAACGCGCCCTTCGTCCTCGGCCCCTTCGCCCTCTGCCACTATCCCGACACCCCCGCCCCCACCTACGTCCTGGCCGGACACCTCCATCCCGCCGTCGTCCTGACCGGGCCGGGCCGGCAGCACGAACGGTTGCCCTGCTTCCTCGTCGGCCCCGCCCGGACCATCCTGCCCGCCTTCGGCAGCTTCACCGGCTATGCTACGGTATCGCCCGCCGCCAATGAACGCGCCTATGTTGTCGCCGGCGAGGTCATCGAAGTACAACGGCCCGGCAGGTTCTGAGGACCCGCCGGGCCGTTATGTTCGCTCGTTGATGAAGACTGTGAAGAGGAGTCTTCACGGGAGGGTGTAGCCCTCCCAGACCCTCCCCTCAATAGCCTGTCTTTACCCCAGCGCCGTGAACAGCGCGTTGATCCCGTATGCGATGGCTCCGAAGGTGAGCAGGGTGATCACGCCCGCCAGCACCAGGGCCGTGGTTTCCGAGACCTCGCCGAACAGACCCCGGGGCTCCGTGCGCCCCTCGCCGCCAATCATCTGCGACGTGCGGTGGTTCATTGCTTCCATTGCTGTTACCTCTTCGAGACTATCTCAGAACGATCTGTTTGTGAAGCATCTGAGGAAAGCTGCTTTCCCCACGCCCCGCTCCCACTGCACATAGGCTAGCGAACCAGTGGTTCGCTGTGGAGGGTCGCCTTACCTTTCTTTCCTTGCATGATTCCCCTCTTTGCAGGGAAGAATCTCCTACCGGGATGTTCCTCTGGCGAAGCCGCCCCCCGGTGCTTCCGGCAAGTTACACGAAAGGGCCGCGAGGAGGGTTCCTGGGAGGACTTTGCCCTCCCGGACCCTCCCGTTCGAAAACTTGCCGGATGCACCACCTGGTTCACCAACTACTCAGGGTCGCTCCCGCTCGGAGCCCCGGATTCTCCATCTGTGACACGCCGGTGACAGAATGTTTACCTGCCGGTTACGCTAGCGTATAGCGTCGTATCGTACACTATGCAGTAGCTGCAATCACGCCCGTGCTGCGCTCCGTTACCGGAACGCTCCGCGCCATCGTTGATCATCCGTGAGGGTTGCGTCCCTGACCAATTCGGTATCGACCATTCCAACCTGAAGGATCGACACCTCCTTACCTCCACATCTCCATATCACCGCTCTCGAGGGTTGTGGAGAGAGTGTGAGCCATACCTTGTTGGAGTGTCAAGTCCTCTACCCTGGAGAGGAGAGCCTATGACCGACCTGCTGGCCATGCTCCTGTGCACCGCTCTGCCGGCAATACTGCTCCTGGCCCTCATCGTCTGGCTGGCGCGCCGGCCCGCGCGACCGCGCACCGCCAATCCGTATGTCATGTCCCCGGACGGGCGCGCCACGCCCGAGCGATTGGTGGAGTTCGACGCGCTGGTGCAACGCTGGGTGGCCGAGGAGCGTCTCTCGCCGGTGGTGGGGGCCACCATTCGCGGGCTGATTGCCGCCGACTACGCCGCCGCCGGGTTCGGCACGTTGCCTTCTGCGGCGCCGACCGCGCCGGTTCCCGCCGCGCCCCCGCCCGCCCCGGCGCCCGCCGCGCCAGCGCCTATGCCTGCCGCGCCTGCACCTGCTCCCGTCGCTGCCGAGCCGCCTCGGCGAGTGAGTGGCCGTTCCTGGGGCGCCGCGCTGCTGGCCCTGGGCACTCGCCGCGCCCTGCTCTACCTGGGGGCGTTCTTGCTGGTCGTCTCCAGCCTGACCCTGGTGATCTTCAACTGGGCCAGCTTTTCCCCGCTGGCGCAGTTCGCCATCCTCGCCGGCGCCACTGTCGCCATCTGGGGGCTTGGAACGTGGATGGCGCGCCAGCCCGCTCTGGGCGCCGCCGGGGCCAATTTGCAGGCCGTGGCCGCTCTGCTCGTCCCGGTGGTTGGTTTTGCTCTGGCCCGTCCCGGCCTGCTCGATCTAGCCCCGCGCCCGGCCTGGCAACTGGCCTCGGCCCTCAGCCTGGGGCTGTACCTGTTCGCCGCCTGGCGCTCGCGGCGCGCCTTCTACGCCGGCGCGGCGGTGGTTGCCGCCCTCAGCCTGATCTTCGCCGCCCCCGAAGCCCTGGGTTGGGGATGGAAAAGTGCCGTTGCCACCATCTTCCTGGCAGCCCTGGTCCCCCTTACCATCCGCCTGCGGTCGGCTGGCGCCCCGGAGCCGGCCATGGGCGCCGCCCGCGTCAGCCTCGTCGGGGCGCCGTTGCTGGCCCTGGGCGCTTTCACCCTCTACCTGGCCGGTTTGAGCGACGGCCTCGCCTTTGGCGTTACCCTGCTGGCCACTGCCCTGTTCTGCGTCCTGCGCTACCGGGCCGACGGGCGCGGCTGGTGGTTCTGGGCCGCTGTCGCGCCGCCGCCCCTGGCGCTGGTGGTGATCCTGGCCGAGTTCAATTCGCTCCTGCGCGTGCAGGCCCTGGCCCTGGCCCTCCTGGCCCTGGCCTACCTGTGGCTGAGCGCGGCCCTCGAACGGCGCGCGCGCCCCGCCGCCGCGCCGCTGGCCCTCGGCGCGCTGCTCATCGGCGCCCTGGCCCTGCTCCCGGCAAGCCTGGATCTGCACGTGGCGCGCTTCGCCCTGGGCCCGCTCGCGGCCCTGGGCCTCAGCGGCGTCGCGCTGGTCGAACGGGGGCGCTTCGCCTGGCTCGGTTCTCGCCGCGATGGTCTGGCGGCCGGGGCGCTTGCCAGCGGGGGCGCCGCGCTCACCGGCTGGCTGGGCGCGTTGCTCACCCCTGCGCCCCTCGAATACGGGCAGATCGGCCTGATCCTCCTGCCGCTGGCCGCGGTGGCCTTCGCCGGCGCCCGCTGGTGGCCCGGCGCGCTCCGTCCCGCCTACGATCCCGCCCTCCAGACGCTGGGGATCTTCATCGCGCTGGTTGCCGGCGGCCTGGCCCTCGAAAACGCCGCGACGCAACTTCCGGCGGCGCTGCTCCTGGCGCTGATCTTCGGCGGGCAGGCCGCCCTGCGGCGGGGTTGGCCCTGGGCCGTTCTCGGCCTGGGCGCGGGTCTCCTCGCCGCCTGGTTTGCCCTTGAGCGTTTCGTCCCCGGCGCGGCCTGGCCCCGCGCCGCAACGCTCACCGCCCTGGCCCTGAGCGCCGCCTACACCCTCGGCGGCGAGCGCCTGCGCGCCACGGCGCTGCGCTACTGGACCTGGCCGGCGGTTGTCTGGGGCGCCCTTGTCGGCGCGTTCACCGCCGCGCTGGCCTTGTCCCAGTCCTTCGATAAGCATCCCCTCGCCGCGCTCACTTTCCTGAGCCTGGCGGGGCTGGCGGCGCTGCACAGTTTCCGCTGGCGCCAACCGCTGCTGGGCTACGGCGTGGCCCCGCTCCTGGCCACCGCTGTGCTCGTCGCCGCCGGCCAGGGCTTCTTCAGCGCCTGGCGGCCCCAACTCGGCGACCTGGCCCTGGTGATCTGCGCTCTGGCCCTGGGCCTGGCGTTGATCGGCCAGGCCCTGCGCCGCGTTGACCGGAGCTACGCGCTGCCCTACGAGTGGGTGGCCTTCTTCCTCCTGCCCCTCGCGCCGCTGCTGGCCGTGGGTGACCCGGCCCGCCTCGCGCTCACCTGGGGGAGCATGGCCGGTCTCTACGCCCTGGCGCTCTGGCGCTACCGGCAACCCTGGTTCCTGGCCCTGGCCTTCGTCGCGGCCGACCTGGCGGCGCTCCACGCCTTCGTCTGGCAGTTGCCCGACAACCCTCTGGAGCAGGCCGGCTTCTTGCTGGCGGGGCTGGTGTGGCTCCAGGCGCTGGCGAGCGCCGCGCTGCGTCGCGGGCCGGCCCCCTGGAACGCTGCGGGGCGGTGGGGCTACGGCAGCGCCGCGCTCGGCGGGGCGGGCGCCCTGGCCCTCGCCAGCGCGAGTGACGGGGCGCTGGCCGGTGTCGCGCTGGCGCTGGCGGCGCTGCTCGCCGTGCTGGCGCAGGTCGAACGCCGCGAGGCGGTGGCCTGGGCCAGCCTGGCCCTGGCGGCGCCGGGGGCCTGGCTGGCGCACACCGCCGCAGGGCTAGAGGGCGCCTGGGCCGCGGCCTGGCTGGTGCTCGAACTGGTGGGCTTCTGCCTGCTGGGGTGGCTGGCGGTCCGCTTCGGCCTGGACCTTTGGCGGCGTGTCACCGGGGTTGGCGCTCTCGGCGCGGCGGTGCTGTTCACGCTGGGCGCCGCGCTGGGCGGGCAACTCGCGCCGCTGACCTTCGCCCTGGCGAGCCTGGGGCTGCTGCTGGCCACTCTGGCCGTGCGCGAGCGGCAAGCCGCCTACGCCTACGGCGCGGGTGGAGTGTTTGTCGGCGCGGCGCTCAGCCAGCTTGCCGGGTGGGGCGTGCGCGAGTTGCAGTGGTACGTTATCCCGGCGGGGCTGTACCTGCTGGTCCTGGCGGAGGGCCTGCGCCGCTTCCAGGGCCAGCAGAGGGTCTCGCAACTCATCGAAGCCGCGGCCGTCGTGCTGATGCTCGGCGTCACCGCCGCGCAGGCCCTGTTGCCCGAGGGTGGCCTGTTCTACTCATTGCTGCTCTTCGGCGAGTCGCTCCTCATGGCGACCTACGGCGCCCTCTCGCGGCTGCGTGTACCCTTTGTGGGCGGGATCGCCTTCTTCGTGGCGGGGGTTCTGTGGATGACCGTTGACACGGTGCGCCTGGCGAACCAGTGGGTCATCCTGGGGATCGTGGGCCTGCTGATGGTGCTGGCCTACGTGGTGCTGGAGCGCCACCAGGAGCGCCTGCTGCGGGCCGGACGCTACTGGGCCGGGCAACTCCGGGCGTGGGAATAAGGCCTTTTCGTGCGGCCATCCTGCGGTCGTTTCGGACGCTCAGACCCTCCTCTCCCGCGCGCGGGAGAGGAGGGTCTGGGGGTGAGGGTCATAGGCACATTGGGACAGGCAAGTAACCCCTCCCGCCTCCACCGACCCTTACGGATCAATGGGCCTGAGCCGCACCCTTGCTCCCGTACTTCGCCATCGTCTCGTCGTCGGTGATCGGGTTGCGGAGGTTATCCACCAGTTCCTGGATCTCCTTCGGCGGGGCCTTGGTCATCAGGCTGACCACGACGCAGAGGATGATTGCTACCGGTAGTCCGAAGATGCCCGAACCAAGGTGGGTGATGCCGAGCACGTTGAAGGCCGGGTTCACATAGTTCGATGCCATGTAGAAGAGAGTAACGGCCAGGCCGCCGATCATGCCCGCGATGGCCCCGGGCCCATTGGCGCGCCGCCAGAAGATGCCCAGCAGCACGATGGGGAAGAAGGTTGCCGCGGCCATCGAGAAGGCCCAGGCCACCATCTGGGCGATCAGGGCCAGGCGCGGCAGGGCCAGCAGGGCCGCCACGGCCGCCGCCACCACGATCATCGACTTGCCGAGCCACATGCGCGTCTGCAGGCTGGCCTTCGGGTTCAGCACCCGGAAGTAGACGTCGTGGGCGATGGCCGAGGCGATCACAACCAGGAGGCCGTCGGCGGTGGAGAGGGCCGCCGCGAGGCCGCCCGCGGCCACCAGGGCGCCGATCGTGAAGGGCAGACCCGCGATGTCGGGCGTCGAGAGCACCATCAGGTCGCCGTCGATGCCTGGGCCAGCCGGGCGCCCGAACTCGCCGAGCTGCAGCACCCCGTCGACCGAGCCCGCGGTCACCGCCGTGCCCGAGATCTCGCCCGCGCTGCCGGTCTTATCGTCGATCGCGGCGAAGGGGCCCACGTCGATCACGCCGTTGCCGTTGGCGTCGTCGATGGCGACCGTGCCGGCGGTCACCAGGTTGCGCACCCAGGTGGGCGGGCTGTCGACGGCCGCCCCGTTGACCGTCTGGAAGTCGCGGATGGCGATCAGGCCGTTGCGGCTCCAGGTCTCGGTCCAGGCGGGCAGGGCGTTCACCGGCTGGCCGACCACGTTCTGCAGGATGTTCCAGCGCGAGAAGGCGGCGTAGGCCGGGGCGGTGAAGTACAGCAGGAAGATGAAGAACAGCGACCAGCCCACGCTCATGCGGCTCTCCTTCACCGAGGGCACGGTGTAGAAGCGGATGAGGATGTGGGGCAGGCCTGCGGTGCCCAGCATGAGACAGGCCATGAGGGCCAGGAAGTTCCAGGGCGTGCCGCGCCAGTCGCCAAGTTCGGGTCGCTTGGCGTCGGGGATGGTGATCGGCTCGGGCGGGGTCAGCGAGGCGCCGAACTGGGTATTGATCTGGGTCACCGCGGCGCGCGCCGAGGCGTTGCTCAAGCCCTCATTGAAGGGCGGGATGTACCCGCTGGTGACGAACTTGCCTGGCACCACCGGCGACTCGGTGGTCTTGGACAGGCCCTGCTCCTGCTCCAGGCGCATGATATTCTGCAACGCCTGCCCGTAGCTCAACTGCGGGATGGGGAAGCCGGTGAGCTTGATGGAGAGGAACGTCACCGGGATCAGGTAGGCGGTAATAAGAATGATGTACTGGGCCACCTGGGTCCAGGTCACCGCCTTCATTCCGCCAAGGAACGAGCAGACCAGCACGCCGGAGAGGCCAAGCACCACGCCGAGCCGGTAGTCCACGCCGACGAAGCGCTGCATAATCAGGCCCACGCCCACGACCTGGGCCGTCACATAGGTGAGGCTCACGATAATGGCGCAAATCGCGGCAACGACGCGGGCGATGTTGCCGCCGTAGCGCGCGCCCACGAAGTCGGGGATGGTGTACTGGCCGAACTTGCGCAGGTAGGGGGCGAAGAGCAAGGCCAGCAGTACGTAGCCGCCGGTCCAGCCCATAATGTAGGCCAGGCCATCGTACCCGATGAGGAAGAGCGTACCGGCCATCGAGATGAAGGAGGCGGCGCTCATCCAGTCGGCGCCGGTGGCCATACCGTTGAACACGGCCGGCACGTTGCGCCCGGCGACGTAGTACTCATCGAGCAGCTTGGTGCGCGAGATGATGCCGATGGTGGCATACAGCGCCATGGTCAGCAGCAGGAAGACCCAGCCGATGATCCGCGACGGCAGGCCGGCGAAGACCTCCAGCAGCAGCATGACGGTCGAGACAACAAGAAAGCCGATGGTAAAGAGCCCATAGTACCGCGCCATCTTGTTGCGGAAGACGCTCTGGGCGCTCGAGGAAGAGACAGCCATGGTCACACTCCTGACACTTGTAACACCACTCGTCAGCGGATGGCCCGTGGCGGGCGAGCCGCAGCTGGCCGGCTCTGGCGGTGACTCCGTCGTTCAACCACGGGGCGCACAAATGCAACTGAGCGCGATTCCGGTTGCGCTGGAACGGCGACGTTCCTGACGGACGGCGCGGCGCTAGCGGTCGCGGTCACTGAGGCCGTACTTCTGATCCAGCTTGTTCATGGCGTAGGCGTAGTAGAAGATCTGGATCACGAAGACCACCAGCGATCCCTGGGAGCCCATGTAGTAGCCCAGGGGGAAGCCGGCGATCACGATGTTGTTCAACTGATTGACGAACAGCACCGGCACATACGAGACCACGAACCAGATGATGATCAGCGTGGTGATCAGGCGCAGGTTCTCCCGCCAGTACAGCCTGGCGCGCTCCTCGGCAGGGAGCTTGGTCAGGTCGGTCATTGAGAGCCTCCTTGCTAGCTACCTCCAGCGCTTCGTGGCGCCTTCCACTGCGCAATCGCATCCGCTTCCCGAAGCCATCCGGTTTCGGCGAACACGGGCGAGTCATCCCGCCGCGACGATCGTGGTACACGTCGAGATGCGAGAGGTGGCGGCGTTCCGCGGTGCACCTCTCAGAACCGATGGTTCGGGTTATTCGATGGATTGCTCGGTGTCACTAGCCTACCAGAGCTTTTTCATGGACATTTAAGATTTGTGTAAAGTTTCTGTAAAGCCCGGGGCGAGGGGGTGGGTGGCCCGAGGCTTCTCCAGGACGGGATGAGGAAGGGTATTCTGGGAGGATGACACCCTCCCGGACCCTCCCCCGGCGGCGGCGCTGCCGCCCATCCCGAACCAGCGCTCGTTCAGGCGCGCGAAGAAGCCGTCGCGCCGCAGATCGTCGAGGATCCGGTTGACCTCGGCTTCGAGCCGGAAGGCCGCACGGGGAAAGGCCAGGACCAGGGGCTCGCTGGTTAGCGCCGCGACGATGCGCAGATCGTCACGGCCCTGGATCGCCTCCAGCGCCGTCACCATGTCGGTGATGACCGCGTCGAGCCGGCCCGTCCGCAGGGCGGCCAGGGCGTCCGTGGGGTTGTCGTAGTCCGAGCGGAGCGTGAAGCTCGCCCCATCGCGCAGCATGCGCCGGGCCAGGGCGTCGGCGTCGGATCCCAGGGCTACTCCTACCACCCGACCGCTCAGATCGGCCACACTGGCGACAGGCGGGCCAGCGGGTGCGACCAGAGTCTGCCCGGCGTCGAAGTAGAAGCGCGAGAAGCGGGCGCGGAAGCCCTGTTCAGGGGCGTAGGGCAGGGCCGAGGCGATCATGTCGGCCCGGCCGCTCACCAGGGTGTCGTACAGCCCGTCGAAGCCCGTAGGCACGAACTCGACCCTTACCCCCAGTTCTGCCGCGATGGCCCGGGCCAGGTCAATGTCGTAACCTGTCAGTTGCCCATCCCGTTCGAAGGCAAACGGGCGGAAGCCCACATCGGTCGCCACCCGCAACGTTTCTCGGCGCTGCACCCCTGTCCAGACCGGGTCGAGGGGCGCCCCGCGGGCGCCGCTCTCGGCGCTCCAGGCCAGCAGCGCGAACAGCGCCAGCACGCCCAGAGCTAGCGCATCGAATAGAGTCTTTGACATCGTTCACACCTGAGTTGTCGTCTGGAGGGTTGCAGGGAGGCGCAGCCTCCCCGCAACCCGGGTTCCGCCCGCTGCGGGCCGAATCCGCGAATCGCGAAGGGCGCAGCCCTCGGCCACTCTTTCCTTGCAGGGGAGGCTCGGAGGGGGCGAAAGACCCTTTCCGCCGCGGCACGGCGAAGCCACCCCGCACCGGATAAGGGAAATCGTGGGGCCGCATGCCCGCGCAACCCCGCGGAGACCAGGTCTCGTGGCCGTGATCAGGCGGGCGACTCATCATATTCTCATTAACGTTCCTTGATTCTCACAGATGGCTGAAGTATACTTCACTGTAACGACCTTGCTTCTGCGTGGTTCCGAGCTGCGCCGGAGATTGTCAAACTGCTCACCTGATCCCACAACGCGCGAAATCGGCACCGTTGCACCAGAGAAGCCCGGGAAGGCGCTTCTCGCCAGACGATGTTTTCGTCTCGTTGCCGGCGCCGCGCGAACAGGGAAACGCCCATGGAAGAGCCTCGCGAGCAGCAACCAGTTGCGGCGCCGCCCCCGCCCGCCGGGCCGTCCTACGGCGCCGCGCCGCCGCTGGGGGTTTACGCCACAGCACCCGCGCCCTCGGCGCCCGGCATGGCCGCGCGCGTCGTGCAGCTGCTCTTCCATCGCGCCCTCTGGTACGCTGAGCAACTCTGGCTGGTGGCCCGCCCCAATCTGGGCTGGATCATCCTCACCACCTTGCTCATGGGTGTGATAGGCTTCCTCAGCCTGTTGCTGATCCTGCCGCGGCTCGCCCGCGAGCAGCCGGCAGACATCCGCGCGGCGTGGCTCCAGCCCGCACCGGCGGTGGTGGATTTCCTGCGCGGCCAGCAGACCTACGATGCCGATCTGATGTGGAACTCCTTCAGCGCGAGTTTCCAGGAGTCGCTGCAATCCCGCGACTTTACGCGCGAGGCGCTGGCCGAACAGATGGAACAGGAACGCCGCAACGGCCAGCGTTACCGCAAATTCGAGTACATCGGCGGCGTCAAACTCCCCGATAATCAGGCGATGTATTTCTACGTCGTAGAAGTGTCAGTTCCTCGGAGCGCACGCGCGCGCTCGATTTCCTTCGTCTTCACCGTGGACCGAGACGGCAAGATTGTCGCCATCGAGTAAGAATGCCGTTGCCCCGCGCCGTATGGCGGGGCGCCGGTGCGCACCTGGAAGTGGAGTAGACGCATGGCCATTGAGCCCTACCGCCCCAACGATGCACAGTACCGCGATGACCTGGATCGCGAGCTCGACAAGAAGCTGGACAACCTCTTCCACCGCTGGCAGTGGAAGCTCTTCCGCTTCGTGCGCACGCTGATCTTCATCGCGATCGGGATCTGGCTGGCGACGAACTTGCTGCCCCCGGTGTTTGAGACCGTGCTGTCGGGTAACCTTGGCCCGATGATCCTGCAGTTCATTCCCGTCGCCGTTTACCTCTTCTTCTTCATCGGCTTCCAGTTCTTCCTGATGTACTACTTCATGGCCCGCACCCGCATCTACTGGGTGAAGCCGGGCGAGACGGGCATCAGTTTCAAGGACTACCGCGGCAACCCCGAGGTGCTGGAGGCGGCGCGGCGGGTGGTGACGTTGCTCAAGGGCGCCAAGGAGTTCAAGAAGATGGGTGGCGAGGTGACCCGCGGCATTCTGCTGATCGGGCCGCCCGGCACCGGCAAGAGCTATCTGGCGCAGGCCATTTCCACCGAGGCCGGGGTGCCCTTTGGCTACCTCAGCGCCCCGTCGTTGCAGTCGGCCTGGATGGGCATGGGCAACATCAAGGTGATGAACCTGTACCGTAAGGCCCGCCGCTTCGCCCGCGAGTACGGCGCCTGCATCATCTTCATTGATGAAATTGACGCCATCGGCGGCGCCCGTTCGAGCAGCCTGATGGGTACCGGCGCCGCCGGGATGGACGGCAATGCCGCCGGCGGGGCGCATAAGGTAGTGATGGGTCTCGGCGGCATGATGGGTGGTGGCAGCGGCATTCTCAATGAGTTGCTGCTGCAGATGGACCCCCCGCCGCAGGATAGCTGGTGGGGCAAGTTGCTGCGCACCCTCCGGCTCCGCAGCGGCAAACCCGACATGCCTCCCGTGCTCACGATGGCGGCCACCAACCTGGCCGAGACCCTCGATGCCGCCTTGCTCCGCCCCGGACGCTTCGACCGCAAGATCGCCGTTGAGCCGCC
Source organism: Chloroflexaceae bacterium (assembly GCA_034431835.1). Taxonomy (GTDB): domain Bacteria; phylum Chloroflexota; class Chloroflexia; order Chloroflexales; family Chloroflexaceae; genus JACAEO01. The sequence goes on from DAOUDA010000269.1 coordinate 44,177, forward strand.
CGATGCCGATGGCCGGCGCGAGGTGATCGAATACTACCTCAGCAAGGTCAAGCACGAGCCGATGCCGATTGACCGCATGGTCTCGGACACGATCGGCTACACGCCGGTGGCGATCAAGTACTGTATCAACGAGGCCACCATCCACGCCCACTTCGACGGCCGCGCCGCCATTAACTACTGGGACTTCACCCGCGCCCGCGAGACCCACGAGTGGGGTCTGCGCCAGCCTATCCGCAGCATGTCCTACGAGGAGCGTCGCCGCATCGCCTACCACGAAGCCGGGCACGCCTACGCGATGGTCAAGCTGCTCAAGAAGGAGCGTCTCACCAAGGTCACTATCGTGCGCCACGGCAACGCGCTCGGGTTTGCCGCCTGGAAGCCGGAGGAAGAGATCCACACCCGGACCAAGGATGAGTTGCTTGACCGGATCAAGATCAGCCTGGCCAGCCGGGCCGCCGAGGAACTCTTCCTGGGCATCCAGATGAGCGGGGTGACCAGCGATCTGCAGGGCGCCACCGGCCTTGCCGCGATGATGGTCGGGGCCTATGGTATGGACGCGAGCTTCTTCTCCTACCTGACCTTTGGCATGCAGGGCCTCAACGCGCCGGACATCAAGCCGCGCATCGAGGCGATTCTGCAGGAGCAGTACCGTCAGGTCAAGAGCCTGCTGGAGAACAACCCCGAAGCGGTTATCGCGATTGCCGAGGCGCTCATCCTGCGCAACGAGTTGACCGACATTGACGTGAAGGAGATCCTCGACCGGGTTGAGGCAGAGCATCCCTTCACGCCGATCAGCGCCCGCAGGGAGCGCGCGGCCTTTGGCTTCGCTTCGGCCATGCGCCCGCAGAGCAGCGGCGCCCTGGTACGGCGCCGCCGCGAGGTACGGCCCGGTGTCTTGCCGGCGCCGGGCACGATTATCCTCGACGCCGAGCAACGCCGCGATGAACACATGGGCGACGCCTGATCTCGGCGCCGCCTGCTACAAACCTGCTCACCGCAGAGGAGGCGGAGGGCGCAGAGGATAGGCTTTTGAAACCCTCTGCGCCCTCCGCCTTCTCTGCGGTACGTTTAGACAAGCACCCCGCCGCCCCTCTCGGAATCCGGCCCTGCTTTTCGTTTCTGGCAATACCTGTGTTGTAAAATGAGCCGAGCAGGGGTGTTCCTCGGAGGGCTCGATTCTCCCGGACCCTCCCGTTTTCCTATCAACCTGACACACAGGAGTCCCCTTCGTGGTCACAGAACCGGAAACTGAGGTCGCCCGCCTCCAGCGCCTGTTGGGGCGGCGCGACGCCATACTCGCCGCGCTCGCTGAGGTGGCGCGGTTGTTGTCGATCCACCTCGATCCGCGGGCGCAGATGTCGCAGATGCTCGCGGTGCTCGGTGAGGCGGTTCAGGTCAGTCGCGCCTATATCTTTGTGAACGTCGCACCGAAGAGCGACCTTGCCCTGATAAGCCAGGTGGCGGAGTGGGTCGCGCCGGGGGTTGCGCCGCAGATCCACAACCCTGAGTTACAGAACGTGCCTTTCACCGAGGCCGGCTATGGGCGCTGGGAGCGTCTGCTGAAGCAGAATCAGATCGTGTACGGCAAGGTGGCTGATTTTCCGGCCGTCGAGCAGGAGTTGCTGGTGGCGCAGGACATCCTCGCGGTGGTCGTGGCGCCGATCTTTGTCGGGCCAACCTGGTGGGGCTTAATGGGCTTTGACCACTGCAGCGTGGCCCATAGCTGGGACGAGGTTGAGGTGGAGGCGCTGCGCAGCGCGGCGGTGATGTTTGGCGCCGCGCTCTACCGGCGCGAGACGGAGGAGCACGTGCTGGCGGCGCAGCGCGAGGTCCTGCGGGAGTTGTCCACGCCTCTGATTCCCATCACCGACGAGGTGGTGATTATGCCCCTCATTGGCACCATCGATAGCGGCCGCGCCCAGTTGGTGATGGAGACCCTGCTCGACGGGGTGGCGCGGCAGCAGGCCCGGCTGGTCATCCTGGACATCACCGGCGTGCCGGTGGTGGACAGTCAGGTGGCCCAGGCGTTGATCCGGGCGGCGCAGGCGGTCAAACTACTGGGCGCGCGGGTCATGCTCACCGGCATCCAACCCCAGATTGCTCAGACCCTGGTGCATCTCGGCGTTGACTTGAGCGGCATCCAGACCCAGAGCAGTTTGCAGGCGGGCATTGCGGCGGCGTTGCGGGGGTAGGATTTGTTGGGTGGGGAGGAGTGGGAAACCTGGTTCTCCTTCCCCTGCCACAAGATACGTGTTCTTTTTGGGAGGGCGCGGCCCTCCCAAACCTCCCGGGTGATGGGAAGAACCCGTTTCTCCTCTTCAGCGTGACGATTGGGAGGGCGCATCCCTCCCGAACCCTCCGGATGCTACGGCTTACCACAGACGCCCCTGGATCGTCTCGTCGGCGTCGGGGGGTGGCTGGCGTTCGACGTAGGGTACGCCGAGGTGAGCGCAGGCCCGGCGCGTGGCGATGCGCCCGCGGGGGGTGCGTTGCAGGAAGCCCAGTTGCAGTAGAAAGGGTTCGTAGACGTCTTCGATAGCGTCCACCTCTTCCGCCAGGGCGGCGGCGAGGGTCGAAAGCCCGACCGGGCCGCCGTTGAACAGGTCAATGATCGCCCGCAGCAGGCGGCGGTCGTTCTCATCGAGGCCAAGTTCATCCACTTCGAGCTGGCTCAGGGCGGAGCGAGCCACCGGCAGATCGATCACCCCCTGGGCCACGACCTGGGCATAGTCGCGCACGCGCCGCAGCAGGCGGTTGGCGATGCGCGGCGTGCCGCGGGCGCGCCGCCCCAGTTCGTGGGCGGCCTCGGGGCTGATCGGCACCCCGAGGATGCGCGCCGAGCGGATCACAATCTCGCGCATGGCTTCGTCGGAGTAGAACTCCATCCGGTGGGGCGCCACGAAGCGGTCACGCAGGGGCGAGGTGAGCAGGGCCAGGCGGGTGGTCGCGCCGATGACGGTAAAGCGGGGCAACTTCAGCCGCAGATTGCGCGCGCCGGGCCCCTTGCCCACGATCAGGTCGAGGGCGAAATCCTCCATCGCCGGGTAGAGCACCTCTTCCACGGCGCGGTTGAGGCGATGGACCTCATCGATGAAGAGGATGTCGTTCTTCTGGAGATTGGTGAGGATGGCGGCCAGATCGCCGGCGCGTTCGATGGCCGGGCCGCTGGTGACCTTGATGGCCACGCCCATCTCGTTGGCGATCACATTGGCCAGCGAGGTCTTCCCCAGGCCAGGCGGGCCGTAGAAGAGCGTATGGTCGAGAGGTTCGGCGCGGGCCTTTGCCGCGGTGATGGCAATCCGCAGTTGTTCCACCACCTTCTCCTGGCCGATGAACTCGGCCAGGCTGCGCGGGCGCAGGCTCTTCTCGACCTGGGGGTCGTCACCCGCGCGTTTGGGGCTGAGCAGGCGCTCGGTCTCGTCCATCAACTCCTCGCACAGACGTTTCGCCGTGCATTATAACACGGCGAGACGCGCCATGGCGCATCTCGCCGTCCTTCGCAAAAACCTTTCAGGTGCGGGCCAGGGCCGTAAGCGCCTGGTGGATGGCGCGTCGGGCCGCCGCACCTGACAGGGGTAGACTTCTGTACCGTTCCCCAGTTCAGGCGTCAGCGTTGCTCAACCGTCCGCCCGGATGAGACCACCTCGGCAAGGGCGCGGAACATATCGCTCTCGGTGATGATGCCGACGATCAAGCCGTCGTCATCCACCACCGGCAGACTGCCGATGCTATGATTGGCCATCAGCAGCGCCGCTTCCTCGATCGGCGTCTCTGGTTTCACCTTAAATACATCACGCGACATCACCTCAGAGACCTCCATCCCTGCGTGGAGGTAGCGTGAGGCTGCCAGCAGGAGATCCCGCTCGGCGAGGATGCCTACCAGCCGGCCATTCGCATCGGTGACAGGAAGATGGCGCAGTCGGTGGTACTGCATAATGCCTAGCGCAGACAAAGCGCTCGACTCTGGTTCAATGGTAACCGGGTGGGCACTCATCCGATCGCGGACCTGCATGGTCTCGCTCCTTTCTGGCGGAGCACACCGCCCGGCACGAAGGCGGCGATGCATCCTGCCTTGCCTAAATGCTCGCTAGTCCACTTCGATAGCTCTTTTCTCATCCTACAGCCCGCCGGAAGTTTCGGCGAGAAGAAATGTTAAGCCTCTGTGGATATCTCTTACCGTTCGGTTGCCCCTTGTGTCGCCCAATCTCGGGAGCGACGCGCCCTGGTTGCCGGGAAGGAGATGGAATCCTCACAAAGAATGACAGCCGCCGCGGGGTTGTGGAGTATGATAGACTCGGACCGCACAGGTTTGCCAATGCGGTCCGCAGAAACCCCCTTTTCGCCCGAAAAACTCGCTGCCTGAGAGTGGGGGCGGGGGGTGAGGGCCTTCAGCCAGGAGTTGGACATAGCCCTGCCTGAGCTATGAGGCGCGCTGCGCTCGTGCCGCGATCATTGCAGGTAATCGTTTCGAGAAACGCTATACAGTCTGGAAATCGTGGAGGTGCGCGATGATGCCGCCCGTCGTTCGGTGTGGATGCCTGGCCGGTACGGCGCTGCTGCTGCTGACCGGCTGTGCCGTGCCAGGGGCGTTTTCGCCGACCCCAACCGCGGAAACCAGGGTCGAGATCGTGGCGCCGCGGGTCGTGGCCGATGGCCGGATCGTGCCGGCTCGCAGCGCCGAGTTGCGCTTTCTCACCTCCGGCGTGGTCGAGGCGATCCTGGTGGAGGAAGGTCAGACCGTAGCTAACGGCGCGCCGCTGGCGCGGCTCGACAGCGCCGAGTTTGAAGTGGCGGTGGACCGCTCGCGCGCGGCGCTCGACGAGGCCCGCGCCCAGTACGAACTGTTGCGCGAGCCGGCTGACCCGGAGGCGGTTGCCGCGGCCGAGGCGCAACTCGCCCAGGCCGAGGCCCTCGCCCGGCAGACACGCGGGCGGGTGACATCCGCCGATGTCAGGGCCGCGCGCGATGAACTGGCCCAGGCGCGCGCCCTGCTGGCGCGGCTGCTCGCCGGCGCGCGGGGCACCGAGGTCGAACAGGCCCGTGCCGCCCTGGCGCAGGCCCGGGCCAACCTGGAGGCCCAGCGCGCCACCCTGTCGGCGGCCAAACTTGCCGCCGAGACGCGCCTGAGCGAGGCCGCCAATGCCCTGCGTGACGCCCAGGACGCCTATTCGCGGGTCTACTGGGAGAACGTTGAGTTGGAGAAACTGCCTGGCGAGTTGCCCCAGGCCCGCCGTGACGCCGAGGCCGCGGCCCGCCGCGCCGTCGAGAACGGTGAGGCGGCGCTGGCGCAGGCGCAGGTAGATCTGGAGCGCGCCCGCGAGGCCGAACGGAGCGGCCTGGCCGCCGCCGAGGCCCAGGTGCGCGAGGCCGCCGCGCGCCTGGAGCAGGTGCTGGCGGGAGCGGACGCCGACCAGATCGCGGCCGCCCGCGCCCGCGTCAG
>DAOUDA010000270.1:0-2077 GCA_034431835.1 Chloroflexaceae bacterium
ACGCCAGTTTGCGATGACGTCCTGACGCCTCAGCGCGTCGGCCAATGGCCCGCGATCAGGCGATCAACACGGAGCGGGTAGACTACCCGTCTGATTAGTCTGTAACGTAAGTTTCCTGGCGGTTTCGCCCCCATCCCAACCTCCCACCGCCGGGGGGGAGCCGGACGCGCTCGCGTCTGAACCTGCCCAACATTTCCGCGCAGACGCCGAGGGGTGGGGTCGCCTGTCGTTACGTATTTGCCCCTCCACAGGTACCGTACCACAGTCTGGTTGTACAGGCAATGGTTCGACGTAACTCATATGTAACCTTCGCTGATACCCTCGGAGTTGTAACCACCAGGGAAATGCGCGAACCGGTGTAGGTCTACATCGGAGGGCCGGAGAATACTGAGGAGGATTGGTATGGACTGGTCGAAGCAGGCGAACGATATGATCAAGACCTGGACCGGCACGCAGCAGAAGGTCTGGGAGAGCTGGATGAGCTCGATGCAGGCGATGACGACCCCGCAAAGCCCCGAGGCGTGGCAGAAGACGGTGGAGACGTGGCGCGGCACGGTGCGCTACGCGATTGAGCAGCAGGTGGAACTGACCCGTCTCTGGGCCGAGAGTGTCGCCGCGGCCTCTGTGAATATGCCAGCGATGCCGGCGATGCCCTCCGTTCCGGGTGTGCCGACAACTCCGGTAGAGTGGACCCGCCAGATGTTGGAGATGACGCGGGTCTGGGCCGAGACGCAGATGCGCTTCTCCGAGAACTGGTTCGATCTGCTCAAGAAGGCTGAGCCGAGCATGCTCGCCCAGATGTGGGACATGACCCAGGCGCAGAAGATTATGGCGACCTGGCAGGAGGCCGCGCAGAAAGCCGTTGAGGCGCAGACCCAGTTCAGCCAGATGGTGATGAAGACCGCGGCCAGTAGTGTGGACATTTCCAAGAAGTAGAGGCGCGGCTCCGTCGCGTCTCCCGTTGCCGCCCGCCCCCTCTCCATGTTCGAGAGGGGGCCTCGTAATTTTAGGGATGAGAACGAGCTTCGCGGGTAGGGGAGTGGGGAAACCCGGTTTCCCCATCCCCCTACCCGCAAGACAGTCGTACGGGCCCCAGGTGATCGAACACGGCCTCGAAAGCGTCGCCGGGGGCGCAGGGAACCAGTGGCGTCAGCGAGCCGGCGAGCACCACCTGGCCCGCCTGGAGCGCGTGGCCGTGGGCAGCCATGCGGTTCGCCATCCAGGCCAGGGCGTTGGCCGGGCTGCCCAGCACGTTGGCGCCCCGCGCGCGCGCCGCCTCCTGCCCGTTGCGGAAGAGCACCACCTCGAGTGTAGCCAGGTCCACGCCGGTCACGGGGACGATCTGGTCGCTGAGCACGTAGCGGGCCTGGAAGACATTGTCGGCGATCATTTCGGGCATTTTTGCCGCCCAGCCCGTGGTGCGCGAGTCGACGATTTCAAACGCGGCGACCATACCCTCTACCGCGGCCAGGGCCATCTCGGGCGTTACACCGGGGCCGCTCAGGTCGCGGGCAAGGACAAAGGCGACCTCGCACTCCACGCGGGGGTGGATCAGGCCCGCCATGGGCAGGGTCGCGCCGCTGGACAGGCGCCGTTCACGGAGAAGCCGCCCGTAGACCGCCTCGCGCAGCCCGAAGTTGGCCTGCGCGCCGGGGTTCGTCGCGCCGGCCTTCCAGCCGGCCAGGGTCGCCCCATCGGCCAGATGCAGCCGGAGCAGTTCGCTCTGGATGGCGTAGGCGTCGTCTTCCGTCACGGTGGGAAAGCGCTCGTGCCACGGCGGTACAGGAACGGCGTCGCGCTCGGCGCGCAGGTACATGGCGGCGAGTTCGGCGATGGTGGATTGATCCAGGGGCATAGCATTTCCTTCTCTCTAACGTGAAAATCCGATAGCCGATAGCCGATAGGGCCGCAGCACGCGGCGGGCGGACGCGGGCCGGTTTTCATCGCGCGGTGGGTACGCATTGCCTGGACGGCTGAGGTGAAAAGCCGATAGCCGATAGCCGATAGCCGATAGGGCCGCAGCCCGCGGCGGCCGGACGCGGGCCGGTTGTCATCGGGCGGTGGGTACGCATTGCCT